>NZ_JADALJ010000001.1:2917500-3220833 GCF_014876185.1 Rufibacter sp. LB8
ATCAAATTTAGCGATAAAGACATCTTTGTTGCCGGTACTGGAAATGCTGGTGCTCCCAAAAGCGGCAGTGCCCGAGAAATCTCCGGTCACGTAAATATTTCCGGTTGCATCCAGGGCTATGCTGTTGCTGTAATCTAAGCTGCTTCCTCCTGCTTTCTGTGCCCAGAGTACGTTGCCCGCCGCGCTATACTTGACCAGGAACACATCTGCACTACTGCTGACCAGACTGGTGGTACCAAAAGAAGAAGTACCTGCAAAAGAGCCTGTCACATAGACATCACCAGCACCGTCTACGGCTAAGTCATAACCATAATCATTGTAGCCTCCGCTAACCTTTTGTGCCCACAGCACGTTGCCTGCCGCGTCATATTTGGCCAAGAAAGCATTGGTTGTACCCGTGCTGGTAAGCGTACTGTTTTCAAAGGTGGCATTGACACTGAATTCCCCGGTCACGTAAATATTCCCGGAGGCATCTAAGGCGATGCCGTTACTTTCTATGTTATTCAGCCCGCCCGCCCTCTTTGCCCACAGCACGTTGCCCGCCGCATCATACTTGGCAAGAAAGATGTCATAGTTACCGGGACTGATGAGGGTGGTGGTGCCAAAGGTGGCGTTCCCCAGAAAATAACCTGTCACATGAATGTTCCCGGCGCCGTCTATGGCCATGTCTGTAGGGTAGATAACGCTACTGCCTCCTGCCCGCTGCGCCCAGCGCACATTGCCGGCCGCGTCATACTTGGCAAGAAAAGCGTTATTGATGCCCGTGCTCACGAGCGTGGTACTGCCCAAAGTGATACTTCCCAGGAAATACCCAGCCACAACCGCATTGCCTGCGTTGTCTACGGCTACGCTTCTACCATAATCTGTTGCGGTAAACCCGAAAGGCATTTCAGCCCACAGCACGTTGCCCGCCTCACTGTACCTGGCAATGTAGACATCACTGCTACCCTTGGCGGTCAAGTCATAATCACCGAAGGTGATGCTGCCTTGGGTATTGCCCGTTACTACAGCCTTGCCCGCGGCGTCTACGGCAATGCCATAGCTTTTGGTGGTTCCCCACAGCGCCCCTTTGGCAAAGCGCACGGCTCCTGTGGTGTCATATTTTGCCATGAAAAAGCTCTGATAGCTGTTGCCCTGCAAGGTGATACGCCCAAATCTTGCGCTGCTTGCGAAATCTCCGGTCACATACGGGTTCCCGGTTCCGTCAAGGGCTATGCCGTATCCCACGTCTGAACCGGTTCCGCCTGCCCGCTGTGCCCATAGCGCCTTGCCATCTTGGTCATATTTGGTAAGGAACATATCTATGCTGCCGGCGGTGGTAACAGAAATATCACCAAAAGTGGCGGTGCCCGAGAAAAAGCCGGTTATATACGCATTCCCGTTTTTGTCAGCGGCAATGCCGTAGCCAATGTCTGCACCGCTGCCCCCTGCGCTTTGTGCCCATTGCGGGTTCCCGGCTGCGTCATATTTGGCCAGGAAGATATCCTGGCTACCGGCACTGGTGAGTTTAGAGGCCCCGAAGTAGGCGATTCCCTGGAAATCTCCTATGATATACACGTTGCCAGCGCCATCAGTAGAAATGCCGTAGCTGTTGTCTATATAATTCCCGCCGGCTTTCACTGCCCACAACGTGGTGCCCGCTGCATCATACTTGGCTATGAACACATCTCCGGAGCCTGCATTGGGGAGCGTAACACTGCCAAACGAAGCGGTGCCCGCAACTCTCCCGGTTATAAAAGCGTTCCCCTGGCCGTCTACCGCAACGCCATAGGCATTTTCTGGACTGCCGCCGCCCGCCCGCTTCGCCCAAAGTATGTTTCCCGCCGCGTTATATTTGGCGATGAAAATGTCAGTATAACCTACACTGGTGAGGGCGGTACCGCCAAAAGTTGCCGTGGTCTCAAAACTCCCGGTGACGTACACGTTCCCAGTGGCATCAACAGAGATCCCGTAGGCTTGGTCTTCGCCGGTGCCACCAGCCTGTTGCGCCCACAGCACGTTGCCCGCCGCATCATATTTAACCAGGTAGACATCATGCTCGCCCGCACTTGTGAGGGTAATGTTCCCAAACCTGACATATCCCTCAAAATACCCGGTTGCGTACACGTTCCCTTCTGCATCTGCCGCCGCGGCTCTCCCAAACTCGTTATTCCCTACGCCATATTCCCCGGCAGCCTTTTTTGCCCATAGAAAATCTGGTGCCTGCGCCCAGAGCCCAGATACGCTTAACGTGAACAAGAGGGTGAATAAAATGAAACGTGCGTAAAACTTTGGCATACTTATCTTTTTAACCATGTGCAGTCTGATTTTAGATTCAACGTCTTCCCTTTACCAGTGCAGAATTACAGCTACACATAGTAGAAGCAGAATTTCTAGTTGAAACGCATCATTACCAAGCAAGGGAAAATATTCCTTAACAGTTCATTCTTCTATTCCAGCGAAATAGATTTCAATAGCCCTCTTCATTGGGAAAGATAAGAATCCGACTGCTATGATAGGATTAGCCTGTCAAAAATAATCCCCGTTTTCGGGCTCATTTACAGAAATGAGCCCCAAAACGGGAATTCTAATCTTTGCTACCTGCTACCTACTACTCAACCGCTCTGCTTTCATTCTGGCGAAATAGTCTTTGGCGGCGGTCATTACTTTAGGCGATAAAATCAACGCGCACGCCATAGTAGGAATAGCCATTAGCGCAAAAGAGGTGTCAATTAAATCTATGATAGATTTCATGGTGACCACCGCGCCAATAATGACCGTGGAAATATAGAAGAAATCATAGGCCCGGCGGTATTTGAACCCAAATAGGTAGGTGAAGCACTTGGAGCCATAGTAGCAGTAAGAAAACAGAGACGTAAACGCGAAGATAAACACGCAAATAACCAGCAGGTACTTGCCCATTACGGGCATGGCCGCCTCAAAGGCTTGCGCGGTCATAGAAACCCCATTGCCCGTATCAGCGCCTTGCCACACGCCCGTCACCAGAATGGCAAGGCCGGTCATGGTGCAGACAATGATGGTGTCAATGAAAGGCTCCAGCATGGCCACCAGGCCTTCGCGCACGGGCTCATTGGTTTGGGATTCGCCGTGCATCATGGCGGCGGTGCCAATGCCGGCCTCATTGGAGAAAGACGCCCGCCGCGCACCCATGATGATAATCTGCATGACGGCCCCGCCCAAAACAGCATTGCCTGTGAAAGCATCTTCAAAGATCATGGCAAACATAGACGGCACCGCCGAAATATTCACCCCAATGATGTAGAGCACCGAGCCCGTGTAAAGCACCACCATTAACGGCACCAACTTAGTAGCCACGCTGGCAATTCGCTGCAAGCCCCCAAACATGATAATGGCCACCGGAAACGCCAACGCTATTCCCATAAACAAATTAGAAAGAAAAGCATCTTCATTGGTGACCACGCCACTGGGCACCAGCACCACATCACGCACAATCTGGGTGAGTTGGTTAGACTGAAAAAGTGGCAACGTACCAATAAGGCCGGCGGCGGCAAACAGGATGGACAACGGTTTCCATTTCTGGCCCAGCCCTTCGGTGACCATGTACATGGGGCCACCCTCCACTTCGCCGCGCTCATTGCGGCCGCGGTACATGACAGACAGTGTACAGGTGAAGAACTTGGTGGCCATGCCCACAATAGCGCTCACCCACATCCAGAAGAGCACGCCGGGCCCGCCCATGGCAATGCCCACGGCCACACCGCTAATATTGCCCATGCCAATGGTAGACGCCAGCGCACTGGCCATAGCCTGAAACGGACTTATTTTACCGGGCGCGTTGGGGTCCACGTATTTCCCACGCAAGATTTCAATGGAATGGCCCAGGTGCCGGAAAGGCACAAACCGGCAATACAGCATCAGGAAAAGGCCGCCGCCCATAAGCAAGATCAACAAAGGCATGCCCCAGGCCAGACTGCTGGCTTCGGCAAGAAAGGTTTCTATATTTTCCACGGATATAAAAATGGTCTAGCATGCAAACTTACGGTCTGCGGTTGGCAAAATAACGGTCTGTTTTTGGCCTCTGTTTTGAAAATGAGCCCCAAAACAGGTATCTATCTGAGTTACAACACCAAAATTCTATAGAAGAACTAGAGATTTTTAGCACAGAGCAATTTACGTGAAATTTTGGGCGAAACCACCGCTACAGAAAACGGGCTTTGAGCGCCGGTGTAGGCAGCCAACAGCTTTCCTGCCGGCCAAACCACCGGTAGCGGTTCTTAGAAACCCAGTCATACACCGGGTCACGCAGAAATTTGGGAATTACCGCCAAGGCATACAAGAACGACCACCCCCCGTTCAGACGCTTCACAATGCGCAGGGCCGCTGAGGAGCGGGTGTAGAGTTTGCCGTTTTCCAGCAGGAGCACGCTTTTGAACTCATGGGTGGGCAGGCTGTGCGCTGCCAGAATCTGTTGGCCCAGGTCAGACTGCAAGACCGCAAACCTGAAATGGCCTTGGGGGTCATGCTTGATTACAAACTGCACAAAGCCGTTGCAGAGGTTGCAGACGCCGTCGAACAGAATGATGGCAGAAGTGGGAGAGAGTGTTTGTTCCATGAAACGTTGGTGGCAGTACGCGGGTAGCCAGCCTTCGGTTATTTTGGTTCTGAGTATGTGGCTGGGTAATTCTGGCTATCCTAGGCGCTTGGGTAAACAGGCGGCGGCAGCGTTTGTTTTTTCTTCACCATGAAGGAACGGCCCAGACCGAACTTACCCATGACGCTTGACACCTGCAAATAAGGGAATTACCGGCGTTTGCTACCAGAATTAATTTTATAAAAAATTGAACACCTTTCTAAAAAGCCCTCGTAAAAGATGAACTTGAAATCAACCCCCATTAAAAAATTTACCTTAAACACATTCAAAGCACTATGAAAAAGACATTTGTAAACGTGATGGCCGTAGCGGCGCTGGTTGCTACTTCAGCATTGACTTCTTGCTCAGGCAGCACTGAAACCACTACTGACACCACCACCACTGACATGACCACCGAGTCTGAGACCACTGGTACTACTTCAGAAACCACCACGGGTATGACAACCGGCACTACCACTGGTACAACCGGAACTACCACCGGCACAACTACTGGAACTACGGGCACTACAGGAACTACTGGCACTACAGGTACCACCGGAACCACTACAGGTACTACCGGTACTACTGGCACCACCGGAACTACTACCGGAACTACTGGTACTACTGGTATGACAACCGGAACTACAACTGGTACTACAACCGGCACTACCACTGGAACTACAACTGGCACTACCACTGGAACTACAACCGGCACTACTGCTCGTTAGTCAACTGTAATAATACCGCCAAAAGAAAAGGCAAAACCCGCGGGTTTTGCCTTTTCTTTTGGCCTTCTTTGAAGCAGCGCAGAAGCTCCTCAACCGCAAACAATATCTGTGAGCCGCATGAGGTAACTGTGAAAGGCTTGTTTGCGTTGTTAAGCGTCACAGGCCACGGCCTTACCATTCGCCTTCTCTTATGCACCTTTTGCAACAGTATCTTCAGCGGGTCTTTTACGCAGATGTGCGCGCACTCTCCCTTATGCGCATCTGGGTGGCGGCCGTCCTGCTGCTGGACATTGGCATACGGGCCACCGACCTGGAGGCGCATTATTCCAACATGGGGGTGCTGCCGCTGCATGTGCTCCACGCCAACGCCTGGAACCAGTATTTCTTCTCCCTGCATGCGCTGAGCGGGCTGTGGCAGTTTCAGGCGATGCTGTTTCTGGTGGCGGCCGGTGCGGCAGTGGCCATGCTGCTGGGCTATCACACGCGCTGGGCTACGGCTATCTCCTGGGTTTTGCTGCTTTCGCTCCAGAACCGGAACCCGCTCATCACGCAGTCCGGCGACAGTTTGCTGCGCATGTTGCTGTTCTGGGGTATGTTTTTGCCCTGGCACCGCCATTATTCGGTAGACGCCCGTAAGATTTCCCCATCCATTGATTCCAAACCAACCCAATATGTAAGTGCGGCCACAGTAGCGTATCTGTTGCAGGTGGCCTGGGTGTACGTGTTCACCGCGCTGCTAAAAAGCGGACCAGACTGGACCACCGACGGCACCGCGCTTTACTATGCCCTCAGCATAGACCAGGTGCTCATGCCCGGCGGAAAACTCATTTACCCTTACCCAGAGCTGCTGAAATTCCTGACGCACGCCACGTATTACGGTGAGCTGTATCTACCCTTCGTGCTGCTCATTCCGTGGCGCACCACCTGGTGGCGGCTACTGTTTATTATGTGTATTGTGGGGCTGCACATCGGCATCAGTCTTACGCTGTTTGTGGGCTTGTTCTACCTGATCAGTATTTCGGCGGTTATTGGTTTGTTGCCCACCCCGGCCATGGATTTCCTGGACCGGCGGCTGCGCGTGGGCTACGGGCGGGTGCAACAGCGCTGGGAGGGCCTGGCCAAAAGCGTGGCCTCGCCGGTACGCGTGCAGGTAAACGTGCAATGGCAGGCGCCGCGTTGGGCCCAAAGGATTCCCAGAAAATACGTGCGTGAAGCGCTGGTGCTGACCTGTCTGGTACTGGCTTTCTGGTGGAACCTGGGCACCTTGCGCAAACCGGCACTGCAATTCCCCAAGGCTCTTGAAGCCGCAGCGCTGGTGCCCAGGCTAGACCAGAACTGGAGCATGTTCGCGCCCAACGTGTTCAAAGACGATGGCTGGTACATTCTGGAAGGCATCACCACTACCAACAAGAAAGTAGACCTCAACCAGCAGGGCAAAGAACCAGACACGGTGAAACCGGCTTCGGTGATGGGCCTGTTCAAAAATGACCGCTGGCGGAAATACTCTGAGAATTACCTTTTCTCGCCCAACGCGTACATGCGGCCATATTACTGTTTCTACCTGCTCCGGCGCTGGAACGAAGCCCACCCAAAACAGGAACAGATACAGGAATTGTCGGTGATTTACATGAAGGAATTCACGCTGCCCAACTACAAAACCGCCCCGCTCCAGCGCGAAGTGCTCTGCCACTGTAAACCGTAATTCTGCAGTCCTAAGACCCACAGGAAGACAGACAGCTACCTGGGTATAAATACTGAATCTTGCGCTACACCTCTCAGGAAGGTATTTTTTTCAAAGCGATGCCCGTATAAAAGGAAAAATTTGTTTCACCCATAAGAAAGGAGGACCCCATGCCACAGGGAGATAAATCAGCGTACACTGACAAGCAGAAACGTCAGGCCGAACACATTGAGGAAAGCTATGAAAAGAAAGGCCTCTCTGAAGAAGAAGCCGAAAAACGCGCCTGGGCCACCGTGAACAAACAAGACGGCGGCGGCAAGAAAAGCGGCTCCGGCCGAAAGTAAACCCTGCTTGTTCTCAATAAAAATTCCCGTTTTGGGGCTCATTTCCAGAAATGAGCCCCAAAACGGGAATTTTAGTTTTTGTCCTTTTCTAAAGATTCCATTTCGCGGAGTACCTTTTGGGAGGCAATGATCATTTGGTCTAGCTCAGACGTTTTGCCAGTAATTTTAAACCTGAAATTCTGCGCATCTGCCTGCTTCATGTTCGTGCTCACCACAAAAGCTAAGGTGATAGGCGCTTCAGGCGAGTTCTCCTTGAAAATATCTCTTATATCTTGCCAGTTAATATCTGAAAGCTCTTCTAGGTTCGCTGCTTTCAATTGAAAGGTGGAAACAGTGGTAGTTGCTTCCCCTTTTTTCTCCTGCGCGTTTCCTGTAAAAAAGAAGAACAGGAGTAATCCGGTCAATAAAAAGCCTTTTGATTTCATTTTATTAGAGATAAAGGTTAAAAATAACTGGCTACTATGATTCTCAATCAGGCCGGAATTCCAGTACGTCGCCGGGTTGGCAGTCCAGCACCTGGCAGATGGCCTCCAGGGTAGAGAACCGGATGGCTTTGGCTTTGCCGGTTTTGAGCACCGAGAGGTTGGCCATGGTGATGCCTACGCGCTCAGACAGTTCGGTCAACGACATTTTGCGGCGCGCCATCATCACGTCAATGTTCACAATTATGGGCATGCGGGCTAAATGGTTAACTGCTCCTGCTCCAGAAGTTCGTGGCCTTCCTTAAAGATTTCGGCCATGACAAAGGCAGCCAGCATAAACACCAGCGGCAACACCTCCACAGAGAATTTAACGATAGAATGTCCTTCGGCAATGAAAAATGAAAACCACTGCACCAGTGACAACAGCAGACACATAAACCCAATGCGCCGGAAAGACTGCACGTTGCCCGCCCCAAACGTATTCAGGGCCCGCACAGACGAAATCACCTTCAGTACTTCCCTGGTAATTCTATAAAAGATAAGCAAGACGGAGGCCATCTGGGCATACATGAAATACAGGGAGTACCAGTGCACCTGTGCCAGCGGAATCTTCTCGCCTCTTTTGCCGGGTGTACTTTCCCCGGGGTTTAGCCCTATGGATTTCGATATTTTGATGGTGGCGCCTCCCTTGCCTTTCATTTCCTCGCGCACCGTTTTTTGGTACACAAAGGTCTCGTTTTTCACATCTACCTGCACCCCTTCATACGCAGACGGCTTTACCTGGAAATGAATGAAAAGACCGGTGAGCACTACAAAGGCACTGATAATCAAGACAGAAAACACGGTCCCCACCAGTGAGGCCAGCATAAGCAACGTATTCTTTTTCATAGGGCTTTCTTAAAACTACCCCAAGGTACACATCTCTACCTGACCTGCAATAATTTATTACCGTTTTTCGATAATAAAATACCTTACTTCGATATTTCAACTACCAGTAAGAGAAACAAAAACTCCCGTTTTGGGGCTCATTTCTGAAAATGAGCCCCAAAACGGGAGTTTCATAAAGTAGGCTAAGCCGTTTACACTTTCACTTTCCGGAGGTAACGGGCGGCCAGGCCGGCCACTACGCCGGCCATGAGGTAGTAACCCACCGTGAGCGCCTGCGTTTGCGTGGTTCTATTGCTGGGAGCTGTGCCCAGACCCAACGGACCCGGTAACACCACGCCACCCACGCCGGCCGCTGCTCCTAAAACGGTACCGCGCCACAACGCTTTCTTGCCGGAACCTACCAAGCTGTAGTACAAACTGTTGGAGAGAATATCGCCTAGTAAAGCCCAAGTGTGCAGGGTGTCATTCTCCGGTGGGGTTTGCCCGGCGCTGCGCAGCCCTTTGGCAATGGCGCGCATGCCCAGAATGTCCATACGCGGGGCCTCTGGGTAAAAACGACGGACGGTTTCATGCACGGCGGTCACGGCAAGGGCGCCAGCCATGCCGCTCAGGCCTGCCGTCAGCCATTTGTTCAGGCGCTTTTTGCCAGCCTTTTTGGTCTTCTTGGCAAGTTTATTTTTCTTCTGGCCAGGTTGCGCTATAGGCGTTCCTTGCTTGTTGGTTAAAATCAGTTCTTTTGCCATATGTACAGGAGTTACTGCAGCTAACATGTAAAGCTGCTTTATGAAATTGGTGTATCTTATGTATGCTTCAAATTCACCACTCTGGGAATTAGATATACGTTGTTTACTGTAGTTCTGCTATAGGGTTGTACATCCTTGGTTAACAGCATACCGCCACGGGCTTGCTAATTTTCTATGCGGGCAGGAGTAACTTCACGTACCAACCCATCCATTGGCTGTGCTTCGGTTTGTGCGAAAGCTGCACAAAACCCAACACTGAATCTTTTTCCCTACCTTTGTGTCTTACTACCAAGGCAGTGCAGACGCATTTGCCATCTTTTCATGCGTGGCCACACACTTCGGCCTTTATATTTCACAATGACATTTTCAGAACTTAATTTGATGGAACCTCTGCTGCAGGCCTTGCAGGAAGAGGGATACACCACCCCCACCCCTATTCAGGAACAAGCCATCCCGCACCTTTTGAACGGTGATGACCTTTTGGGCTGTGCCCAGACCGGCACCGGCAAAACCGCCGCTTTCAGCTTGCCTTTGATCCAGCGCCTGCACGAGGCAGGTCCCGCGCACCCGGCCAAAGCCATCCGCGCCCTTATCTTGACCCCCACCCGCGAGCTGGCCTTGCAGATTGGCGACAGCATTAATTCCTACGGCCGGCACACCAAAATCAAACACACCGTGGTATTCGGTGGCGTGGGCCAGACGTCACAGGTAGAACAGATTAGACGCGGCGTTGACATTGTGGTGGCTACGCCCGGCAGATTGCTGGACCTCATGAACCAGGGCTTGCTGTCTTTGAAACACATTGAGACCTTTATCTTAGATGAAGCCGACCGCATGTTGGACATGGGCTTTATTCATGACGTGCGCAAGGTGATCGCGCAGATTCCGGCCAACCGCCAGACGCTGCTGTTCTCGGCCACCATGCCCCAGGAAATCCAGAAACTGTCGGCCAGTATCTTGCGTGACCCAATTTACGTGGAAGTGACCCCGGTTTCCAGCACCGCAGAGAAGATTGGCCAGAAAGTGTTCTTCGTGGAGAAAACCCACAAGAGAGCCCTGCTCAAGCATTTGCTCCAGGGCGAAGAAATCAAGCGCGCCCTGGTGTTTTCGCGCACCAAGCACGGCGCAGACCGCATTGCCAAAGAACTTTCTAAAGTAGGCATAGCGGCCCAGTCCATCCACGGCGACAAAGCCCAGAGCTCGCGCGTAAAAGCGCTCAACCAGTTCAAAAACCATGAACTGAAAGCCCTGGTGGCCACAGACATTGCCGCCCGCGGCATTGACGTAGATGACCTCACGCACGTGATCAACGTAGATCTGCCCAATGAACCAGAAACCTACGTGCACCGCATTGGCCGCACCGGACGCGCCGGCGCAGATGGTTTGGCGCTATCTTTCTGTGATGACACCGAGTTGCCTTACCTGCGTGACATTGAGAAGTTGACCAAGCAGAACATTCCCGTGGAAGAAGAGCAACCCTACCACGCAGATTACCAGAAATTGCCCATTGGCGGCGGCAAAGCCACTGACAAAGCCCGCTCTGCTGCCAACAAAGGCGGCGGTGGTGGCGGTCCAAGAACCGGCCAAGGCGGCGGCGGAAGAAGACCGGAGCAACGCCAAGGCCAACCTGCCGGCGGTGGCAACCGCAATTCCTCTTCCAGAGGCCGCGGCACCAGGTAAACAGCCATTTCCGCAAGAGCGTCTATTTCCGTTTTCGGCTCCATTTCCAGAAATGAGCCCTAAAACGGAAAAGCTTTCTGAACAAACATACAAAAGCCCGGACGTACACTGTACGCCCGGGCTTTCTGCTTCTCAGCTATTCTCTAAAAAGAGAAAGTACTAAGAATGTTGGGTGCCTTTGTTTCTTTTGGCAGTTTTGTTTTTGCCTTGGCCAATCCAGCCGTTGGCTGAGGCTGCCCAGTAGCTAGCGCCTAACGCTAACACTGCACCACCCACAACTTTCTGGGTAGTAGAAAGGCCGCTGTAGCTACGTGCGCACGTTGCACCAAAGTCTTTCACGGCCTGTGGCAACTGAATGTTTTTCACAGCGTCTGGCAGTTGAATGTTCTTCACGGCCTGTGGCACCTGAATGTTGCTGATAGCGCCGGTGATGGAGTCCATCACGCCGCCTTGGCTCTGGTTCTGGTTCTGCTGGTTGTTGGCCGTGGCTGAAGTAGTACTTCTGTTGGCTGAATCTTGCTCGTAAGAAGTATTGGCGGCAGACGCTTGGGCTGCGCGGTTCTGATTGTTTTCCATAGTTGTAAGTATTAAGTAGTCTATTTTATTTCTGGGTTCCAATTGCTTGGGTTGCAGGCCAAACTGACGCGTGGCCGAATCTCTTGTATCGGGAAAGCGGCAGAATGGTTGCGTTGGCTTCTCACTTTTTTACTATTTCTTTCGCTCCGTCCTTTTTACGTCTCAAAATCGACGCAACAATATTCAATCAGAACTATATATGCATTTTCTCTTATTCTGATCCTATTGCCTACGTTTCCAAACACTGCAGGCCGTTTGCCGTGTCTAACTGCTGTCCCTTCACCTAAAGAATCGCTCGGCCGCATTGCAAGCCGTACCCAAAAAGTCTTATTTCTAACCAAAGGACCATCGTTCTGTTCTGCGTTTTCCGTTTTTGGCTTCGTTTCCAGAAATGAGCCCGAAAACGAAAATCCGGCAAACTGACCCAGGCCGCGGGCCGAAAGTGAATGTTGGCGTACTTCTTGATTAATGTGGCCCGCACGGCCCAGAGGCTTGGCAGGTCCTGAAAAAAACAGTAAACTTACTTTCTATTGGCCCGCTAACCGAAAACCAGGGAAAATCCTGTTAATTCTGAGCCAGTCTTTTACTTATGATTTCAACCACAATCCCTATGAATCTAAAAAAAGTATCTGTTGCGCTGGGGCTGGCCTGCTTGCCCTTTACCGGCGCCATGGCCCAGAAAGCGGTCAAAAACATTCAGCAGAAAGACGTCACGCGCATTGTCAAGACCCTGGCCGCTGATGACATGCAGGGCCGCAGAACGTTTACGCCCGGCATTGAGAAAGCCCAGGATTTCATTGCCGCTGAGTTCAAGGCCATCGGGTTGCAGCCTTTGGCCGGCGACACCGATTTCAAGCAGGAATTCAAGATGTACCAACTCACCCCAGACAAAGTAGACGTGGAAGTGAACGGCGACAAGGTGAAACCTGAAAACCTGTTCTACAGCACCGTGCACCGCAAGATTGAGTGGGAAGACAAGGCGCCGCAACCTATTTTCATTGGCGAGAATGATGATTTCAGACAAGGCATCAACAAAGCCCGCCAGCAGACCAAAGACGCGCTGGTGGTGGTGCACCCCAAGCACCAGGCCATGTTCAGCCGCTACGCCAACTTCTTTAAGCAGTCTAGCCCGGTGGCTGAGTTGGGCAAAGGCCCCACCATTATCTATGTCATGACCGAGCTAACCCAGATCACGTCTCTGGATGTGGAGATTAAGAACGATGCCAAAGAATTGAATCTGGCCAACGTGGCGGGCATGATTCCGGGCAAGCGCGCCAACGAGTTTGTGGTGTTCTCGGGTCACCATGACCACATTGGCATTCAGAAAGCCCTGGACGGCGACTCCATAGCCAACGGCGCCGATGACGACGCTTCCGGCACCACGGCCGTGATCACGCTCGCGCGCCATTTCAAGAAACAACCCAAGCCAGAGCGCACGCTGCTGTTTGTGACGTTCACCGCAGAGGAAATTGGCGGTTTCGGCTCACAGCATTTCTCCAAGCAGCTAGACCCAGACCAGATTGTGGCCATGTTCAACATTGAGATGATCGGCAAAGGCTCCAAGTTCGGGCCTAACACGGCGTACATCACGGGCTTTGAGAAATCAGACTTCGGTACGCTGTTGCAGGCCGCCGTGAAAGGCACCGCTTACAGTTTCCACCCAGACCCGTATCCCAAAGAAAACCTGTTCTACCGCTCAGATAACGCTACGCTGGCCCGCCTGGGCGTTCCGGCGCACACCATCTCATCGGTACAGATTGACCAAGACAAACTCTACCACAGCGTGAACGATGAGGTGGAAAGCCTGGACATGGCCCACATGACCAACATGATCAAAGCCATTGCCTTAGGCGCTGGTGATTTTGTAAAAGGCAAGAAAACGCCTAAACGCGTAGACAAAACCCAGGTGCAGTAGACGTTCCAGTTTAAAAGAGTAAAAGTCTCCCGTTTTCGGGCTCATTTCTGAAAATGAGCCCGAAAACGGGAGACTTTTTTTATGGGATTTGCCGTACGTTGGTGCTTTTTTGAAAATATGCATGGCGCAGAACTGGCAGAACCACGCTGTGTAGAGACGCAACACTTTACGTCTTGGCGCTATGCAACAGGAATATTGCCATGCGCGATTACGTCTTGTCTCTATGCATCAAAAGCGTTGCCCTACATGAAGGCCTAAAAAACCGCAATGCGTGGGAGACGCAAGGTATTGCGTTTCTACAATTCCCAGAATTTATTTCGATGTTGTCCTTTCCCATACATCCGGGAAATAATTTCCGTTTTTGGCTTCGTTTCCGGAAATGAGCCCGAAAACAGGATTTGACTGATTGCCTTAAGCGAAATTATTCACATAACTCTTTACAGCGAGACATAAAAAAAGCGCTTCAGTCTTAGACCGAAGCGCTTTTGTATGCATTAGAAGCGGCTGAGCCACTCCTGGGTTGTTCCTTATCTGGTCACCACGAATCTCACAGAGGCGGTACCGTTGTTGGTCACCACGCGCAGGAGGTACACACCTGGGGCCAAGGCATCGGCGGCAGTCAACCAAGTGGCGTCATGCGTACCGGCGGCAAAGGTTCCCAAGTTTTTCTCTAGTACCTGCGCACCGGCCATGGTCACCACCTGCACCTTCACAGAAGAAGCCTTCGGCAACCCGAATTTCACAGCGGCCTGGTCTTGTACTGGGTTAGGATACACGGCAGATACGGCCACGCTGGTAGGTTGGGCAGCCAAGTCCCCAATAGAGGTCAAGGTAGCGCGAGTCACTACAATGCTGTAGCTCTTGGCGGTGGTTCCGTCCTGGGCCATTACGGCTACGGTAATGGTGTTGGTTCCTACTTCCAGGGCAATCTCAGGAGAGGCAGCACCACTGGCAACGGCCGTTCCGTTCACCATGACGGTGGCAGTGGCATCTGCGGTGGTGGGCGTTACCGTGATGGTTGGTCTGGAGAAACCTACGTTGGCGGTGTAGCTCATGGTAGCGGCATCAAACGCGGGGCTTAAGGTACCGGCGCTCAAGGCCAGGCCAGCAAGGTTGGCGTTGGTAGCAGCGGCAGCTCTGGTCACTACTACGGTGTAGGTTTTGGCTGTAGTGCCATCCTGGGCTGTTACCACGGTAGTGATGGTATTAGCGCCCACGTTCAAGGCAATGGCCGAAGAAGCGGCTCCACTAGCTACGGTAGTTCCGTTCACGGTTACGGTAGCGGTGGCGTCTGCTACGGTTGGTCTCACCGTGATGGACGAGGTAGCAAACGGCAAAGAGGCGGTGTAGGCAACCGTGGCGGCATCAAACGCTGGGGTCAATGTGCCCGCGCTTATGGTGAACGCCGACAAGTTGGCGTTGGTAGAAGCGGCGGCAGTCGTAAACTCCTGTACTGCACCGTAAGAAGTACCCACTTCATTGGTAGCATAGGCGCGCACGTAGTATTTGGTGTTAAAGCTCAAGCCTGTCACTGGCAGGGTGAACACTCCTAAACCAGGCACCGTAGACGCAACTTTCACGTGATTGGCAGTGCCAATGGTAGGCTCTACAGCTGTGGCACTGGCCACATATACCACGCCTCTTTCTGTTACCTGTGCTCCGCCAACGGCGGTCACTTCTCCAGCCAAGGTGGCGGTAGTACTAGTGATGGCAGCAGGCGCGGTGGTGGTCACGGCAGGCGCTACCGGAGCAGTCAGTTCATTGGTCAACATTTCTAACGGAGCGCTGGAGTTCTGCGGATTTGGCGTCACCAACACAAAGTCAAAATTATTGTTGTTGCTGTCAAACCCGTTGCCTTGCAGTTCATCTGCTCCGCCGGTGGCCAAACTTGCCGTGGTAGAGAAGTTGTTGGCCTTTCTTTCCAACGCGGTGAGTTCACTGGTGTTGGCGGCTCTGTAGCCTTCAAACCCGCTGGCTCCGGCAGTAGTGCCCGCAGCATTTGGTTCACCCCATCCTAACAAGTCAACAATAGAAGCGTCTGAAGGATTTGCAACGGCCAGCAAGGTATTAGTGTTTGACAAGGCTACTTTTCCTCTAAACCCACCAATGTTCAAGGTACCAGAAGCATCTGGCGTAGGAAGGTCAGCAGCACCTGAGCTGGTCAGTTCTTTGACCAGGAAGTACCCTTTGGCTTTTACCGTTCCACTGATGGTGTGCATGGTCCAGGTAGCTGATCCAGCCACCGCAAACTGCACAGACCAGTTGTTCATGACAATGTCTTGATCAGTTGGGTTGTAAAGTTCTATGTAGTCAGATTTAAACAAAGCACCAGTGTTACCGGCACCGCCGTACACTTCACTGATCACCAAGTGGTTGGTCATGGCTCTGTTCACGGTTGTGGTATACGTCTTGGAAGTTGTACCGTCTTGGGCAGTCACCACTGCTGTAATGGTATTGTCCCCTACTTTCAACGGAATTGCCGCCGAAGCGCTTCCACTGGTCACAGCCACGCCGTTCACAGTTACAACCGCAGAAGCATCTGCCAAGGCAGGTGTTACAGTGATAGACTCAGTAGTAGAAGAAACCATGGCTTTGTAAGACAAGGTTCCCGCATCAAATACTGGTGACAACGTACCAGCGCTCAGCACTAAGCCAGAAAGATTGGCATTGGTAGAAGCGGCTCTGGTGGCAGTGATGGTATAGGTTTTAGCAGTAGTTCCGTTCTGGGCAGTTACCACGGTGGTGATGGTGTTGGCTCCTACGTTCAGGGCAATGGCAGAAGAAACGCTTCCGCTGGTCACCGCTGTTCCGTTTACCATAACGGTAGCATTGGCATCAGCTACGGTGGGGGTTAGAGTCAGGCTAGAAGTACCGTTAGCTACCGCCAAGGTATAGCTGGTGGTAGCGGCATCAAACGCTGGGGTTAACGTACCTTCGCTGGTCACTAAACCTGACAGATTAGCGTTGTCAGAAGCTGGCGTAGTAAAGCTAATTACAGAGCCATATGACGTACCATAAGAATTGATGGCATACGCCCGTGCATAATATTTGGTCATTACAGGTAAAGAGGTAAGCACCGAAGTGAATGCACCCGTTCCCGCAGTGGCATTTGCAACTTTGGTTACACCTTCCATGCCAATAGCTGGGGTTACGTCTGTAGTGCTGGCCATGTACACAAAGCCACGCTCTGTCACTGGTGAGCCACCGGTACCCGTAACGTTTCCGTTAAGGGTCGCACTGTTAGGTGTAATGGCGGTAGCAGCGGCAGTGGTAGTGGTTGGGGCAATCTCGCCTTCCAGCGGAGAAACCAAATTCTGGATGCTTGGCGTTGCAGAAACCACAAAGTCAAAGCTGTTGTTATTGCTGTCATAACCGTTTCCTCTGGTAGCGTCACTTCCGTCTGCGGCCATGGTAGCGGCGGTAGAGGTTGCTACTGCTTTTCTTTCAAGAGAAGAGGTGGCCGTGAATGCCGGAGCAGCAGCCCCTTCAAAACCGGTAGTGGCATTTCCCCAGGCAATTTTGTCCACTACTTGTGGCCCAACCGGGTTAGCTACCGTCAGCAAGATGTTATTGTTAACCAGAACAATTTTACCGCCACTAGAGGCAAAAGCAAATGTGCCCAGGTTATCATCAAATACGCCAACGCCAACACCGGGTGCACCTGTGACAGTGGCACCTTGAAATAAGAAGTAACCTTTGGCTGGAATAACTTTGGAAGGCAGGGCCGTCTTAATCCAGGTAGAGCCTGTGGCACTGGCTACTTGCATAGACCAACCACCCACACTGATTGGCGCATCTGTAGGATTATACAATTCCACAAAGTCATGCGTGTAAGGGCCAGACTCACCAGATCCTGCATAGATTTCACTAATCACCAAATGGTCAGCCATGCCCATTGTAGAAGGTGCCGCTGTTCTGGTGATGGTTAAATTATAGGTAGTAGTAACTATACCATCTGGCGCAGTCACCACAATGGCAATGCTATTTTCACCTACAGCCAATGGAAAGTTGTTGGCGCCGCTACCGCTTGTCACGGTTGCGCCATTGATAGTAGCCGTGGCAGCAGGGTTGGCGAAAGTAGGCACCACATCAACAAAGGCAATGCTGTTGTCAACCGTAGCGGTGTATGCTAAAGTAGCAGGCGAAAAAACCGGCGCTAACATACCTGCAGAAATATACAACTCAGATAACTGTGACGAAGCAATAGTAGTGAACTGCTGCACCTCTCCGTAAGCAGTACCAGCTGCATTAGTAGCGAATGACCTGATGTAGTAGTTGGTATTGTCTAGTAAGCCGGTCAAAGATTCTGAGAAAGCACCCGTTTGAATTGGAGCAGTAGCAGAGGCCGTCGATTTTTTAATGGTAACTCCTGCCGTCTCCAGCGTAGGAGTTACGTCTGTAGTGCTGGCTAGGTACACAAACCCGCGCTCCGTCAATTTTGAACCTCCGTTAGCCGTTACATTTCCGTTGGCCGTAGCAGTTATGGCTCTTATACTAGAAGCTGTGCTGGTTTGCACAGTTGGCGCAGCTGTGGCCGGTACGGTAACGGTAAGCGCTTCAGAGGCTGAGCCAGAATACTGCGGAACCGGGACAGCTGAGTTCACGAAGTCAAAGCCGTTGTCATTGCTGTCAAATCCATTGCCTTGCGTATCATCTGACCCTCCCGCAGCCATTGAGGCTGAAGTAGAATAGGTATTCGCTTTTCTCTCAATTGAATTTGTGGTAGTGGTTGCCGGCCCCACAGAACCTTCATACCCTGTTGGGAGCGGACCTGTTCCCCAGCCCACTTTGTCTACCACGGCAGCACCTGTTGGGTTTGCGCCTGTGAGTAGCACATCACTGTTAGAGAGTACCACTTTCCCTCTGAGCGCAGAAAGACTCAAAGAGCCAGAAACATCAAAATTGGTAATGGCCACGTTACCGTTCCCAGACGAAGCCCGCACCAGAAAGTAACTTTTTGCCTTAATGGTGCCAGCTGGAATATTGGTCTTGCTCCAAGATGTTCCATCTGCGCCCGCATATTGTACAGACCAGTTGGTCATGACAATATCTGCCGCAGTAGGGTTGTACAACTCAATAAAATCATGGGAATAAGGAGCGCCTACGTTGCCGCCTCCGCCATATACTTCACTGATCACCACATTGTTGGCTATTTGCGCACGCGCTGACCCAAAGGCCAGGCAGGTGAACAGGAAAAGCAAGAAAATGCCCTTCATCTTAGACAAGGCCCTGGTGGGGGAATTGCCCGGAGAAAAACTAGAGTAATTTTTTGTCATAAAACTGAATTTGTTGTTTGTGTGATGGTAAGAAGAAGAAAGAAAAAACCGCCTCATGACGGTAGAAAAAGCATTCACAAAAGGGCGGCTGCCCTATAAACCACAAGCGCGACCTGTTAAAAAGTCGCGCTTGTGGGCAAGAGGTTACTCTGTTACTACAAATTTACCGGTGGCCGAAGAACCACCCGCTACCACGCGCACTATGTACGTGCCCGCCGTTAACTTCTTAGAAGCGCCAGACAGCAGCTCTGTTTCATGGTAACCGGCCGGCAGGGTGCCTACGCGTTTCTCCAGCACTTTGGCGCCACCCAAGGTGAACACCAGAATATCCACGGATGACGTTTTGGGCAAACCAAACTTAACCGTACCATTGGCCTGCATAGGGTTTGGGTAAATAGCCGCCAGCTCCACCGACTTCAGGGAACCTGACTTAGCCAGAACGTCTCTGATGGAGGTAACTGTTGGCTGCTCTTTAGGAGAGCCGGAGTACTGTGGGTTGGGTGCCACAATCACAAAATCATTGTCATTGCTGTCACTGTCATGGCCGTTTCCTTGAGTGTGGTCCTCGCCGCCGGGCATCATGCTCACATCTGTAGAATAGTCAAAAGCTTTTCTTTCAACGGCAGACGCTGTGTTAGAGGTTGGGGCCGGAAAACCTTCAGAACCCGTGGCCGCGCTGCCCCAGCCTACTTTGTCTATAATAGAAGCGTTGGTAGGGTTAGCGCCCGTAACGGCGGTACTGTTGTTCACCAACACCACTTTGCCCTGCAAAGAAGCTATGCTAAGCCCAGAGGTAGCGTCTGCGGCAAAAGGCAGTGGGGCAGCACCGTTGCCAGTAAATCCAGAGATCAGGAAAAAGCTGTGCGCTTTGATGGTGCCGGTGAAAGTAGCCACTTGCCAGGTCTCGCCGGTGTTAGGCGCATACTGCACAGACCAGTTGGTCATGACAATATCATTCGCGGTAGGGTTGTACAGCTCAATATAGTCTGTGTTGTACGGCGCGGTGGTGTTGCCGCCGCCGCCAGCCACTTCACTGATAACTACGTGGTCAGCGGCCTGCCCTGCCGCGGTGCCTCCTGCCAGCAGCAGAAAAGAGAACGGCAGAACAAGTTTCTTCATCTTGCCCAACATGCCAGCAGATGAAGCAGAAAAAGGGTTTTTGTAGAGTTTTAGCATACGCTTAAGGTAATGTGAAGGTAAACAATCAGAAAAAAGACGAAGGAAAACAGCCATAACCAGTCAGCTACTTAGGGGGATAAGCAGGCGCCCTGACCAGCAAGAATTTGGCTGTATAATTATAGGACTTTATTCTATAAGCTGAAAGCCTTTGTAAAAAAAAGTTAAAAACTTATAGAGATTCAAGACCGGTTCCCTGAAAATTATTGGCCTTTAGGGATTTATCGCTCTTAGAAATCGGACCTTTCCCCACTTTCATTTTCTGATTTTTCCGTTTTCGGGCTCATTTTTGGAAACGGAGCCAAAAACGGAAACGGGGCCCATTCAACCCAGAATTACAGGTAATGACAGGAGCCACTTCACTCTCCAGCCAAGACCGTTCCGCTAGATTCTGCCAAATAGAAAGACTGTTCTATTATAAATAAAGGTGTAGCGATTTTAATGGGTCCGCGGGCGAGGCGCATAATCGTTCTTGCCAACTGACTAGAAAAACCGATGTCCGTTTTGGGGCTCATTTCTGAAAATGAGCCCCAAAACGGAATCGCGCAGCCAAAGAAACAGCTTAGAAATTCCCGCGCAGGGTCAAGAGTAGATTACGGCCGGGCGCGCTTACGCCAGAGGCGTACACGCGGTAGAATTGGTCCAGCATGTTCTCCAGGCCAGCCTGTACTTGCAGCCGTGGATGAAGCTGGTAAGAGGCGCGCAGGTTGAGCGTGTACCAGGCGGGCACGCCTTCCGGGGTGGCGTACTGCAGGTTATCTTCGCCCACGGGGTTGTAGTCTTTCAGGCGTTTCCAGCCGTTGTACTGCACGTAGAACTCAGACTGAAACTTAGGCAGCGTGAGAAAGAAACTAGTTTTTCCGAACACCGGCGGAATGTGATCCAACGGAATTTCACCGGTTGCCTCTTTGATGCGCCCGTAGGTGTACGTCAACGAGGAAGTCAGCCGGAAAGCCTGGCTTATATCGGCGGCAATAGACCCGCTGAACCCGTACACGTAGGCGCGGCGCGCGTTCACGTTGGCCGTCACCTGGCTGATGCGGCCATTGTAGTCAATCTGGGGTTGCCCCTGGTACAGAAAAGGTTGCGTGGTGATGGCATCACGGTACCAGGTGTAGAAACCAACGCCTTCCAGCCGCACGCTCTGCGCCACGGTTTTGCCAAGGCTGAGCTCCGCGTTGTAGGTGTATTCTGGCTTTAAATCTGGGTTAGGCACAATCAACTGCCCCGCCACCGACTCAAACACTTTGCCCAGATCATCTACGTTAGGCGCCCTGAACCCCGAGGAAGCCACCGCCGCGAAGCGCCAGTCTTGCCCCGGCTGAAAGATTAGCCCCAGGTTTCCGTTTACGGCGGTGTTCTTCTGGTTCACTTCGTCAAACGGAAACGGGAAAAACGCTTTATCGGTGAAATCGGCGTTCAATTCCACGCGGCTGATGCGTATGCCGTCAGACAGAATCCAGCGGGGCGAAATTTCCCAGGTATGCGTAAAATAGGCTGCCGCGTTGCGCATGTGTGACCCGCCGCTGGGGTAGCGCGTGTCCAGCGGCGTTTCCTGCCCTGTGTTCACATCTGACCCATAAGCCCGGGAACCTACTTTGTTGTAGCCCAACTCCAGGCCATACCGCAGTTCGTGTGTATTCAAAAGGCGGCTGGCATCAGCGTTCAAGGTGAAGACGTCAACTTCTTCCAATCTGTTTTGTAGCACATTTCGGCCAAATCTTCTGTTATGCCGACTTTCTTTCACGTTCTGGTAAGCGCCGGTCAAGCGCAGGTTCTCCAGCCAGCCTTTGCCCTGCGTGGCGAAGGTGTAGGCCGCCAGCAACCGTTCCTGCGGCCCGTAGTACCATTGCCCGTGGTTCAGTTTGCCTTGCGCGTCTACTTCGGTGAGGCGATCATACCTGGGAATATCTGATGACGTGGAATACTGCAGATTGAGCACATGAGAAGTATTGGCCGATGCCTGGTACAGCACTTTCTGCAACAGATCATATTGTTGGTAACCGCTCTGCTTCTGCACGTTCACGTTGTTGTTGGGCACTTGCACGTCTTGCCCGTTCTGGCGTTCGGCGTAAAACGGGCGCAGGCCCCAGTTGCCGTAAAACGGATTGCGCTGGGCCCCCTGCCGCAAATCCCCGAAATCTGAGAAAGTGAGGCTGGTGAGACTTCCCCATTTCTGGCCTCCTACTGACACATTCACGTGGGCGGTTTTCTCCTGGTTGGCGGTGGCGTAGCGGGTGAAGGCGGTGCCCGTTACTTTGGTGCCCGCACTGTCAGCCAGTTTAGGTTCTTTGGTGTAGAAATGCACCACGCCGCCCAGGGCATCTGACCCATACACCACAGAACCCGGCCCAAACACTACTTCTACTTTCTCCAGCGCGGCATTGTCAACGGTGATCACGTTCTGCAGGTGGCCGCCGCGGTAAATGGCATTGTTCAAGCGCACGCCGTCTATCACCATGAGTACCTTGTTGGCTTCAAAACCGCGCAAAATGGGGCTTCCGCCGCCGGCCTGGCTTTTCTGCACCAGAATCTGGCCGGTCTGCTGCAGCACATCGGCGGTGGTCTGGTTGTTCTGGAAGGCCAGATCGCGGGCTTTCAAGACCTGAATCTGTTGGGGCACATCACCTCGGTTCTCTTCAAACTTACTGGCAGACACCACCACTTCATTCAAAGAATAGCTTCGTTCTGTGAGTAAGATTCGGTAGTGTGCGTTCTTGATTTGCTGCAGAGAAAGCGTGCGTGGCTGATAATCTGTGCGCTCAAACCGAAGGCTGTCTGTGGCTCTGAAATCTGTAAAATTGAACTGGCCCTGGGCGTTGGTCAACTGGGCGCCACCGCCTTGCACGGGCACTATCCGTACTCCCGCCAGCGGCTGCAGATTGGCTTTGTCCAACACCGTGGCGCGCTGCCCCAGCACCGCCAGCGGCAAACAGAACATAAGAAAAACAAGGAAAGACTTCATATAAGTAGGCAAGGTGTTGTACTGGTTTGTTGGCTGGAAGGAAGATTGGTTAGATTCCGTTTTCGGGCTCGTTTTCAGAAATGAGCCCGAAAACGGAACATTTGGCAACCCTGATACTGCTTGGGAAAATCACCTGATGGCATGGCACTGGGCATGTTGCAAAATCAGAAACGCGGGCCAACTCTTCAGGGAAACGCACCATTTTTAGAACGTCATCTCCATTTTAATATCGGCGCGCTTGTAGTCTTTGAAATCATCTGGCACTTCCACAAAGCCCAGTTTGGTGTACAGGTGCAGCGCGGTCTGCAGTTTTCGGTTAGAGAGCAGAAAAAGGGTGGTGGCGCCCAGGGCGCGGGCTTTGGCAATGGCAGCCTCGCCCAGGCGGCGGCCAATTTTCAGGCCCTGGGCTTTGTCAGTGACGGCCATTTTTGCCAGTTCATAGGTGTGGTCGTTGACTTTGATCAGGGCGCAGGCGCCTACTATCTCGCCCTGGTACTGGGCCATGAAAATGTGGCCGCCCTTGGCCATGATGTAACCGTCTGGGTCACCTAACGACTTGTGGTCCAGCTCTTCCATCTCAAAGTAGCGCTCAATCCAGGCTTGGTTCAGGCGTTTGAAATCTGCGGCGTGCTGGGGCTGGTAATCTATGATAGAGACCGACAGGGCCTCGGGGTGAGCTTGCATAGGAACGTAAAAAAGTGGCTGGGCAAAGATAAGGAAGTGAATAGTTTGTTTTGGGGCTCATTTCTGAAAACGAGGCCGAAAACGCAAAAGAAAAAGTTGATCCCGCACCTGGCGCTGGCATACGCCGGGAACGCGACCGGCCGTTTTACTGTTCAGATAACCAACAAAACCCCCTATCTTTCGCCGCACAGATAAAATCACATGAAAAAAAGCCCCTTCCTACTCCTGTTGGGTTTTCTGGTGGCCTGTTCCAGCAGCAAACCAACCCCAGAGATTTCCTCCGCCCCCACGGCCGCGCCTGTTTCAGCGTTCACGTCCCACGTGGACGCCGTGCGCCAGCAGTTTGCCCCAGACAAGCGCGTGGCCTTGTTTGACGTGAAAACCAACGGCACCGTGCTCACCGGCGAGACCAATATGCCCGCCGCCAAGGCCGCGTTGCTGAGCAAGCTTACGGCTGCCGGCATCTCGTTCCAGGACAGCATTCAGGTATTGCCCCTGGCTGATCTGAAAGACAAGACCAACGCCGTTGTCACGCTTTCAGTGGCCAATTTGCGCTCTGAGCCCAAGCACCCGGCAGAACTGGCCACGCAGGCCACCATGGGCACGCCGCTCAAAGTCTGGAAACAGAAAAGCGGCTGGTACCTGGTGCAAACCCCAGATCATTATTTGGCCTGGGTAGATGGTAGTGGCATTAAATTGATGGACAACACTGCTTTTGCTGCCTGGCAGAAGGGCGAAAAACTGCTCTACACTTTGCCTTACGGCTTTGCCTACGCTGCTCCAGACAAAGGCGGCGCCACCGTTTCTGACCTGGTGTACGGCGATGTGATGGTGCTGAAAAACCAAACCAAAGAGTTCTACGAAGTAGGTTTCCCAGACGGCCGCACCGCGTTTGTGTCCCTGCCAGAAGCCGAAAAATACGCCAAGTGGGCCGCCACGCGCCAACCCACGGAGCAAAACCTGGTGGAGACGTCTAAGAAACTGATGGGATTGCCTTACCTCTGGGGCGGAACCTCATTCAAGGGCGTGGACTGCAGCGGTTTCACCAAGACGGTGTATTTCATGAATGGCCTGGTCTTGCCCCGTGATGCCAGCCAGCAAGTACACGTGGGTGAACCTATTGACACCCAGAATGGTTTCCAGAACATGCGCCCCGGCGATTTGCTGTTCTTCGGGTCAAAAGCCAAAGACGGCAGGCCAGAACGGGTGGTGCACGTAGGCATGTGGATTGGGAACAATGAGTTCATCCATTCGGCGGGCCGCGTACGCATCAGCAGCATGGACCCCGCTTCCCCTAATTTTGATGAACCTGAGCTTAAGCGCTTTCTGCGTGCCAAGCGAGTTCCACCACAGGCTACCCTGCTGGACCTGCGCTCGGCGGCTCTTTATCAATAAATATTACGGTTCTTGCTTGGGTTCTTAATTTTTTTTAATAATTTGTCAAAAATTAGGTTTCTCAGCAAGAACCCATTGCCATATCATGAAAAGATTTCTCCCCCCTTTTTTATCTGCCTTACTGCTTTTAGGCATGGCCGCACCGGCTGCCCAAGCCCAGTCTACTCATCAGGAGGAAGCCGCGCGTTACCAGCATTTGGAAGATTTTAAAACGGATGCCGAGTATGGCAAGGCCTTGGGCCATGACATGGAGAAAATGCGCAAAGCCAGCGCTACCCAAAAAAGCCAACGCACCACCACCGCCCAACCGCTTTCTAAAAGGGTGCTGGGGTGGTACCCGTACTGGAATGCCGAAGAATACACCACATATGACTTCAGCAACTTCCACACCATTGCCTATTTCTCTTATGAGGTAAACCCCAGCACGGGCGGCGCCATCACCACCAGAACTTGGAATACTACTGGTTTGATTGCCGCGGCCCACGCCGCCGGCGTAAAAGTGGTCTTAACGGTCACCAATTTTGGCAACGCCAACAACGCCACGCTCCTCAACAGCCCCGCCGCCAAGAAAAACCTCATCAACAACCTCATTACCGTGGTGAAAGCCCGCAACGGCGATGGCGTGAACATTGACTTTGAAACCGTGGGCGTGGCCCAGCGCGACAGCCTGACCAAGTTCATGAACGAACTGTCTGACCGGTTCCATGCGGAGATCCCTGGTTCCCTGGTGTCTATTGCCTTGCCCGCCATTCAGTGGACCGAGGTGTTCATGGTGCGCCAGATGACCCAGGTAGATGACTTCTACATCATGGGGTATGATTACCATTACTCTGGTTCATTGAAGTCTGGACCAGTGGCACCATTGAAAGCCAGCAATAGTGCCTACTGGGGCTCCACGCTCAATTCCACGTACTCTGTGAACTGGTATTTGGGCAGAGGCGTACCCGCTAACAAGCTTCATTTAGCAGTACCGTATTATGGTCGTCAATGGGCTACCAAAAGCGGCACCGTTCCAGACTCCACTAGAAACAAAGTAGCGGCCTCCATTTCCAAAGCATATGCCACCGCCAAAGTTGAGGCAGAGCGTTATGGCCGCCAATGGAGCACTCAAGGCGATGTTCCCTACTACACCTATCAAAGCAGCAGTGGACAATGGTACCAAGTATTTTATGATGACCCAGAAAGCTTAGGTCTGAAATATGACCTGGTGAACCAGAAGGGCTTGGCCGGCATAGGCATTTGGGCGTTGGGCCATGATAAAATGGCTGAGAACCCTGAGTTGAACGCCGTGTTGCGCGAGAAATTCCCACCGGCGCCTTTGTCTGCGGCAGATGAACTAGACGCCGAAGGCAGCATGACCTATCCTAACCCGGTAAAGCGTGGCCAAGATGTAGCCCTGAGCAGGAAACTGAGCGGCGTTCCGGTGGCTTTGGCTTTGCGTGATGCCATGGGCCGTAATTACCCACAACCCGTGTTGAGCGCACAGGGCACGTTCAGCACCCAGGGCCTGGCGTCTGGGGTTTATTTCTTGACCGCCACCACCGCCAAAGGCAGCACCACCCACAGAGTTGTAGTAGTTGATTGATTTATACATTTCCCAGAAAAGGCCTGCATCTTAACCGGTACAGGCTTTTTCATTTCTGGTGCTTTCTGTTTTCGGGCTCATTCCTGAAAACGGAGCCAAAAACGAAAAACTAGTAGTCCATGCTTTATGAAAAACCTGGTTCTTTTGTTCTGCTTTTTCGGATTGGGCCAACTAGCGGCTAATGGTCAGTTTGTGCACGCAGAAGACGCGGCCCACTACCAGCATTTAAATTTCAAGACAGACGCTGAATATGACCAAGCCTTCGGCCGAAAACCAAAACCATTGCCAACTCAAAACAATCGTCGGGCAGACAAAGCACCGCTGGGTAAGAAAGTATTTGGGTGGCACCCGTCTTGGCTAGGCACTAATTATAGGGCTTATGATTATTCAAACCTCCACACCATTGCGTATTTCTCTTATGAAGTGAATCCGGCCACGGGCGGCTACAAAACCATCCATAGTTGGCTTACCACAGACTTGGTGACCATCGCTCAGCAGGCGGGCACCAAAGTAGTGCTCACCGTCACCAACTTTGACAACGCCAACAACGCAACCTTGCTTAACAGCCCCGCCGCCAAAGCGAACCTCATCAACCAACTCATTACCTTAGTAAAAGCCCGCAACGCCAATGGTGTCAACATTGATTTTGAAGGCGTAGCTGTAGCCCAACGCGACAGCCTCACCAAGTTCATGAACCAGTTGGGCGCTCGTTTCCATACAGAGATTCCGGGCTCCCGCGTCTCTATTGCCTTGCCCGCTATTCAATGGATAGAAGTATTTATGGTAGCACAGATGACCCAAGTGGATGATTTCCTGATTATGGGTTATGGTTACTACTATGGCGGGGCAGACAAAGCCGGCCCCAACGCGCCCCTAAAACCCAGTTCCTGGGCCTTTTGGGGACCCACGCTCAATCTCACCTATTCTGTAAACTGGTACCTGAACAAAGGCGTGCCCACTGAAAAATTATTCTTGGGTTTGCCTTACTACGGCCGAAGATGGGCCACCGCCAGCGCCACCGTTCCTTCGGCCACGCAGAATGCCAATGCGCCATCTGCCTCCAGAACCTACGCCGCAGCCAAAGCTGAACTAGCCGCCAACAACTACACCCGCCACTGGAACCCAGAAGGCGACACGCCTTACTATGTCTACCAGCAAAACGGCCAATGGTTCCAGACCTTTTATGATGATGCGCAGAGCCTCGGGCTGAAGTATGATTTGGTGAACCAGAAAAACCTGGCGGGCATTGGCATCTGGGCCCTGGGGTATGATGACACGTCCACTAATCCGGAGTTGAACAACCTGCTTCGCGTCAAATTCCCGCCGGTGGTCATGTCTGCGACAGACGCCTTGGAAGATGAAAAACCCAGTCTATACCCCAACCCTGTGAAACGCGGGCAGCCTGTGTTCTTGGGGAAAGCAGTTGGGGGAAAAGTGATTTTGACAGATGCTTTGGGCCGAAGTTTAACAATGCCAACAGTGAATGCAGATGGTCATTTCAGCACGGAGACATTTCCGGCAGGCTTATATTTCTTGACTGCTTCTACTTCTCAGAAAAGTGTTTCTTTCCGGTTGGTAGTAGTGGAGTAAGCGGAATTGAACACCCTGTTTTCGGGCTCATTTCAGGAAATGAAGCCAAAAACGGGAATTGGACTTTGGCTTATTAATCTACGGTATCCAGATTTATGTTAATATTAATCGTTCAGTCTTTTCATAACCATTCGGCTAAAAAATAAATATATCCCAGTTATAAAAAGTAAATCAAAAACGATGATAAACTTTCCTTCTTCTATTAAGGTATTCCTGAAAATTGCCTGATGCAGTGCGAACGGAATAAAATTGAATGGGCCAAGCTGCAATATAAAATACCCCAAAGGTGCTACTAGCAGCAAGGGAAGTAAAATAGGTAAAGCCCAGCCTTTAAATCGCATATTATCGCCCTGATCCAGTTCAAAACTCCATAAACTCCCCTATTTTCGGGCTCATTTCCCAAAACGAGCCCGAATACGGAAATCAATACTTCTCGTGCACTTCGGTCATGATGCGCACCATCTCGTTTCTGATGTCTGTGGAGCTGCCTTTGAAGTTGTTGTTCATGAAACTGAAGAGCAGCAGCTTGCCGCTTTTGGTTTTGATGTAGCCGCTTTGGTTGTGCACATGCGCCAGCGTCCCGGACTTCCCGAAGACGTACGGCGGCTCCGCTTTGTAAATGTTCCTAAACGTGCCGGGTCTTCCGCCGGTGGCCATCATGGGCAAAAGTTGGTCGGTGGGGCGTTCCTGCTGCAGTTTCTGCAACAGGGCAATAATGGTGCGCGGCGTGAACATGTTCATGCTAGACAACCCAGAACCGTCTACCCACACCGGCGCATCTGGCAAATCTGAGAGGTAATTTTTCACCACGTGCTTAATCGCGCGCTCCACGCTCAAAGTATCTGAGAGCGTTCCGGAGCAGAGCACCATCAATTGTTCGGCAAAGAGGTTGTCACTCACTTGCAGCATTCGCTTGTACACGCTGTCACTTGGCAGGCCGTAAAACGTGGTGCCGCCTTTGGGCATAGGGCGCTTGAGCAAAGTCACTTTCTTTTTAAGCGTATCGGCCAGCAATCTCACCGTCATGTCTGGCGAAGGAATGAACGGCACTTCCACCGAGAAATTGGGGTTCGCCAGTTTGGGGAAAAACGTCAGCTCGTTGGTACGCCAGGCCCGCACAAAGGAATCACCGTGCGCGGCACGCGTGGTATCTGTCTTGATGCCGGCCTTGAAGATGGCGGGTGTGGTGGAGAAAGAATTTCCATGATTTACGTTCACCCACACTGACCCATTGTTAGACGGCACCGGCGTGCTGGTTCTACCGGTGCGCGCGAACTTCACAATGTTGCCATGGATGGGGAACACGCTGCGCTCTGGCTGATAATAATAATTATAATCGTCCCAACCCCAGTTATTGGCGAAAGGCGTGCTGGTCATGGGCGTCTCCACGTAAAACAGTTTTTCTTTTCGGTTTTTGAGGAAGTCATAGGCCAGCGAGTTCTTCAAATCCATGTGCGTGAAGGTAGGATCACCAGTTCCCCAGAAAATCAGCGAGTCGCCGCGCACCACGTACTTGAGCGCCGGAATAGAATCACCCAGCATCTTGATGCAAGCGTAATACGTGAACAGTTTGGTGTTGGAGGCCGGCACAAAATATTTGTCAGCGTTATGCTCCACCACCGCCTTGCCCAGCGCGGGGTCATACAACACGAAGCCAATAAACCGGTTGTTCAGCTTCTCAGACTCCAGAATGCGCTGTTTGATGACCTCGGGGCCATACGCCGGCGGCGGCGGCGGAGTAACTGCCACTGACATAGGCGTATTTTTAGTGGTGGTACAACCGGCCAGCAACAACACAGTGAGCAAGGGCAACAGCCGGAAGGGTTTTAAAAGGATGGTTTGCATGTTTGGTGTAGTTTGGAACGCGTAAATAGCTGAATTTTCTGGTAATCTTGAAGGCTTGGGCGGGAAAAGCTACCCAAAGTTTTGAGCAAAGTCTTTCAAAGATGCTTTCTTCTTTGTCATCCTGTAAGGATCTCGGTGGCCAGCTGCAAGGGCGCTTACTAAATGCTTTCTTAGTTCGCCCACAAGTTCCTTTCAGGATGATACAGGAGGTAAGGCCCGAAGACAAAATGAAAGCAGGATAAAATTATTCGCCCCGCACTCCCCCCTTCATCCTGAAATTTAATTTTTTTTAAGAACAAGCCATGCCTTTGTAATAAATATTCGGCAAAAATTCAGGCTATCCCCGGCAAAGTCTGTAATTTAGGCTTTGTTTCTGAATCTGGTTCTTCCTCAACCCTAGTTACCATGGTTTTCCGTTCCCGGCGCGACGTATTGGCATCTCTTTCCCTGGCCGCGGCTGTACTTCCGCTTTTGGGGTTCAGTCCGAGCCTGGCAGTGGACAAGCAGCCCAAAACTTTGCTTCCGCCTCGCATTAAACCCGGCGACACAGTAGGCTTGATTTGTCCGGCCGGCGCGGCGTTCAGCAAAGAAACCGTGCAGGTGACCAAGGAAAGCCTGGAAGCGCTGGGCCTGAAAGTGAAGCTGGGGAAACACGTGTTTGACCGCTTCGGGTATCTGGCCGGCACAGACCAGGCCCGCGCCGAAGACGTGAACAGCATGTTCGCAGACAAAGGCGTACAGGCCATTCTGGCCATTCACGGTGGCTGGGGCTGTGCCCGATTATTGCCTTTGCTGGACTACAAAACCATCCAGAAAAACCCGAAGCCGCTGATTGGCTACTCAGACATTACCGCGCTGTTGGTGGCCATTTACGCCAAAACCGGCTTGGTCACCTTTCATGGCCCCGTAGGCGCGGCCACCTGGAATAAATTCTCAGTAGATTCTTTCAAGCAGGTCTTGTTTGACGCCGCCCCAGTTACGTTCCAGAACCCCAAAGAGCTAGGCGACAACCTGGCCCTTACCAAAGACCGCATCACCACCATCACGCCCGGCACCGCGCGCGGAAAACTGGTGGGCGGCAATTTAACGGTGCTCACCGCCATCATCGGGTCAGATTATTTGCCCAACTGGAAAGACGCCATTTTATTCCTGGAAGACACCAATGAGAACGTGTACAAGGTAGACCGCATGCTCACGCAATTGAAACTGGCCGGCGTGCTGGATCAGGTGAAAGGCGTGGTGTTCGGAAAATGCTCAGACTGCAACCCCGGCAGCGGCGGCTACGGCTCGCTCACGCTGGAAGAAGTCTTGGAACAGCATTTGCAGTCCTTGAAAGTGCCCGTGTATTCCGGCGCCATGATTGGCCACATCACACATAAATTCACCGTACCCGTAGGCGCGGAAGCAGAAATAGACGCAACCGCCGGTACCATTCGTTTATTGAGTGGCGCGGTGGTGTAAGGGCACGTTTTCGTCCCCCTTTGCAGGGGGTTGGGGGATGACAAGGAACGGCAAAAGAGTTACGGACGTTGACTATGAAACAAACCATAAGCTGAGCCATACATTTTTGGTAGTGGTTTAGAAAGTATGATGGGATAAAAGCTGACAGTGAGTTGTTTAAGATGATGGAATGTTCGAAGTCCTCATCAAAATAAACTGTCCCCACTGCCAGAGCAGTAAGGTAGTAAAAAACGGAAAGAAAAAGAACGGTGCCCAGAACCTGCTATGCCACAGCTGCAGAAAGCAGTTCCAGGCCACGTACCAGTACAAAGGCGCCGATCCGGCCACAAAGCAGCTAATGGTGCGGCTTTTGGAGCGCAACAACGGCATCCGCGACATAGAGGCGCTGCTGGGGGTGAGCCGCAAGTGCATACTGGACAACCTGTGCCGGCAAGGCAGCCGACTCAGCATCGCACCGGCGCGGCGCTGCTACGAGTCGGTGCAGATAGACGAGGTCTGGAGCTACGTGGGCAGGCGCAGGAAAGGGAAGTACTGGCTTTTGTATGCCTACTGCCCCGAGACGGATGAGGTTTTGGCTTACAGTTGCGGCCCCAGGAGCGCAGCAACTGTGAGGAAGCTGCTCAAGAAGCTGGAGAAAGCACACATTGGAGAATACTGCACCGACCATTGGAGAGCCTTCGCCCAGGTGATACCTACAGAGAAACACAAGGTGGGCAAGGCTTACACAAAAAATATAGAAGGGGTAAATACCTGCCTCAGGGCCAGGAACAGGAGGCTGGTCAGGAAAACGACCTGCTTCTCCAAGAAAAAGGAGAACCATGATGCGAGCTTAAACCTAATGTTCAACTACCGAAACAACCAAAAATCAAAGCATCATACATTGTAAACCACTACCACATTTTTTTATCAGCACGAGTAATCATCCCCCTACCCCCTTCAAAGGGGGACGAAAAAGTAGAACACGAATTCCCGTTTTGGGCTTCATTTACAGAAATGAAGCCCAAAACGCACACTTAACCTTGAACACTAATTACCTGACAATCTTGAAAAACCTGAGACGCTTATCCTTCGCTTTTCTACTGCTCTGCTTCTGCGGCACGTTGCCTGTTGCGGCGCAGACTAAAAAGAAAGCTCCTGCCAAGAAAACTACCGCCGCCACGGCCAAAAAACCAGCGGCAGCGGCCTTCAACGCCAAGACAGACCCGCCGTTTTTGAACCCCGCCAGCAAAAACTGGGTGGACTCGGTGTTTAAGACGCTTTCTGTGGAGGAGCGCATCGCGCAGCTGATCATGATTCCGGTGTACTCCAATAAAAACCAGGCGCACGTAGACTCCATCAGCAAGTTAATCACTACTTACAAAGTGGGCGGCTTGATTTTCTTTCAGGGCGGACCAGTGCGGCAGGCGCACATGACCAACCGCTACCAGCAAGAAAGCAAAGTTCCCTTAATGATTTCCATTGACGGCGAGTGGGGCTTGGCCATGCGTTTGGACAGCACCACGCGGTTCCCGTACCAGATGGCGCTGGGCGGCATTGAAAACGAGAGCCTGATCTATGACATGGGTGCCGAAATTGCGCGTCAGTGTCGCCGCATGGGCATTCATGTGAACTTTGCGCCGGTGATTGACGTGAACAACAACGCCAACAACCCCGTGATCGGGTTCCGCTCCTTCGGCGAAGACAAACACAATGTGGCCCGCAAGGCCATGGCCTACGTGAAAGGCATGCAGGACAACAAGATTCTGGCCAACGCCAAGCACTTCCCCGGCCACGGCGACACCAACGTAGATTCGCATTACGGTTTGCCGGTGCTCCATTTCTCCAAGCAGCGCCTTGACTCTGTGGAGTTGTACCCGTTCAGGGAGTTGATGAAAAACGGTCTGGGCAGTTTAATGGTGGCGCACATGAACATTCCGGTGCTGGACAATACCAAAGACTTGGCCTCTACCCTTTCAAAACCCATTGTCTGGAGCTTGCTTAAGCAGGAAATGGGCTTCAAAGGACTGGTCTTCACAGATGCGCTGAACATGCAGGGTGTGGCCAAATTCTACCCCGCCGGCATTGCCGATGTGAAAGCGCTTTTGGCCGGCAATGACATGCTCCTGAACACCATGGACGTAAAAACCACCATTTCAGAGGTTTTAAAAGCCATCAAGAACAAAGAAATCACGCAGGAGGAAGTTGACAGCCGCGTGCGCAAAGTGCTGGCCGCCAAGCACTGGGCCGGCCTTGACAAGTTTGAGCCCATTGAGACTGCCAACCTGATCAAAGACCTCAACAACCCTACCGCAGACTTCATCAACCGTCAGTTAACCGAGGCGTCGTTGACCTTGCTGCGCAACAAAAACAACATCCTGCCTATCAAGACCTTAGACACCCTCAAAATCGCCGCCTTGGCCATGGGTACGCACCTGGAAACCGATTTTCAGAAAGGCCTGGCGCGCTACGGCAAAGTGGACAACTTCTTCCTGTCGCCTACCAGCAGCATTGCGGAGTTGCAGTTGTTGAAAGAGCGTCTGCAGGGCTACAACATGGTGATAGTGGGTGTGCACAAACTGCAGTTGAAGGCTTCGGGCAGCGGCACGTTTGGCATTACCGCCGAGATGAACCTGTTCCTGAAAGACTTAATTAGAACGAAACCTACGGTGGTGAGTGTGTTTGGTAACGTGTACAGCCTCACCCGCTTTGAGGACATTGAGAAAGCCCACGGCGTGATTGCCACCTACCAAGAGAATGAACTGACCCAAGACGCCGCCTCGCAGTTGATTTTTGGCGGAATTGGCGCCAAAGGCAAGTTGCCGGTGAACGTCTCCAGCGCCTTTAGAATTAATGACGGCCTGACCACCCAAGCTGGTTTGCGCTTTGCTTACACCGTGCCGGAGGCTGTTGGTTTGAACTCAAAAGATTTAATCGGTATTGATTCTCTGGTGAACCAGGCCATTCAGCAGAAAGCTACGCCGGGCGCGCAAGTGCTGGTAGCGAAGGGCGGAAAGGTGATTTACCAGAAATCGTTTGGGTACCATACCTATGAAAACCAGACGCCGGTGACAAACACAGATTTGTATGATTTGGCGTCGGTGACCAAGATTACGGCGGCCATGTCGGCGTACATGAAATTGAGCGGCGAAGGAAGGTTTGACGTGGACAAAACCATGGGCGAGTACATTCCCATGATGAAGGGCTCCAACAAAGAAAACCTGAAGTACCGCGACATTCTCACGCACCAGGCCCGCCTGAAATCATGGATTCCGTTCTGGAAAGAGACCGTGAACAAGAAAGGCGAGTTCAAGAAAAACACCTTCAGCCCAGATTCCTCGGCCAAATTCCCGCACAAAGTGGCCAAGAACCTGTACATGCACAAAGACTACATGGCTGAGGTGTACAAGCAAATCAAAGAATCGCCGCTGAACGACAAGCCGGGGTACGTGTACAGTGATTTGTCTTATATTCTGGCACCGTTGGTGGTGAAACAGATTACCGGCGAAGACTTTGAGACGTACCTCCAGAAAAACATCTTCGGGCCGCTGGGCGCCACTACGCTCACGTTCAACCCGTACAAAAAATACCCGCTGAGCAGAATTGTGCCCACCGAGGTAGACACGCTGTTCAGAAAGCAACTGCTGCACGGCACTGTGCATGATGAAGGCGCGGCCATGCTGGGCGGCGTGAGCGGCCACGCGGGTCTGTTCGGGAACGCGAATGACCTGGCCAAGGTGATGCAAATGTATTTGAACGACGGCGAGTACGCCAACAAACGCATTATTGCAGACAAAACCGTGAGCACGTTCAGCAAATGTCAGTTCTGCCCAGACAACTACCGCGCCCTGGGCTTCGACCGTCCGTCTAAACCCGGCACCGAGAACGGGAACGCAGCCAGAAGCGCTCCGGCAGAGAGCTTCGGGCATACGGGTTTCACGGGCATTTACAGCTGGATTGACCCGGTGAATGATCTGGTCTACATCTTCTTGTCTAACCGTGTGCACCCTACCCGCGAGAGTTCTACGCTGGGCAAACTGAACACCCGCACCAAGGTAATGCAGGTAGTCTATGACGCTATGGAGAAAGCGAAAACGGCTAAGCCAGCCGCTACTTCTACTTCTTCCACGGGCAGATAGAATTTCCTGTTTGACCAAAAAAGGCCGGGCCGATTTCATACCTTGAAATCGGCCCGGCCTTTTTTTATAGTTTCTGTTTTTGGCTTCGTTTCCAGAAATGAGCCCGAAAACGGAAAATATTATCTGAGAATGGAGATTGAGATTATTAGCGTTTATCTTTTTTTGTCGTTTTGAAAGAGCCTTGGCATGAACGGTAAAGTATAGATTAAACGCTTTACTAGCTTGCCCACAAGGTCCTTTCAGGATGACAAAGAGGGTGTTGAGTTATTTTTGTTTTCGGCTCCGTTTCCAGAATTGAGCCCGAAAACGGGAAATCCGAGTTTCAATTACTGAGCGTGACTTGGAAAATAGTGCCTTTCACACCTTTCCCATTCATTCCTTTGTCAGACCATTTGCCTTTCCGGTAGGTCCAGGTAAGTTCTTTCCCTGATTTAAAGCCTCGTGAATTGATGGCGGGCTCAAACGAAATGGCGTTTACTTCTTTCTTGGTCTCTTTCTCCACATAGGTGAACGCGTGCTTGTTCTCCTCAATTACCAGCCATTCAAACGCAATGAACATGCCTGTGCTAGGCACTTGCAGGTTGTATTGGCTTACATCCAGCGTAATGGTTTTATACACACCCTTCGGCGCGAAGGCCACCAGCGGAGCAGGTGTCAGGTCTTTGCCGGGTTCCCCGTTCTGGTTCACCTCAAAAAGCCTGATGTGGAACCGGGCATTTGGTATGTCACTGGAAGTGGAGAAGGCAATCTCCTCCAGATAAGGTGTTGCGTCAAAACTCTGGTTGTAGGGCAGGAAATCAGCCACAATCCAGGGCCCTCCGTGAGTCCCGAAGCTGTGGGAGACTTTCGCTTTCTTCAGGTTATGGAGCACCAGCTTCTTCCGCCTTTTGCTTTTCTTGACCACCACTTCCTACAACGCCACCGCAGACGGTTGCAAGTGGAGCACCATTGGCCCAGATGTGATATTGAAACGGCCCCGTTCGTACCCCAAACAGGAAACCACCAGCACCTTGCCCGCCGTCGCCTTATCCCCGAGAGAGAAAGCCCCCGCTTCTGTAGAGGTCACGCCTACGTCTTCGTTCTCCAACCAGATATTGGCATAGGCCACCGGTTTGCCGGTGACTTTGTCCACCACCGTGCCGGTAATCTGGCCAAAGGCGGTTCCTGCGTACAGCAAAAGCACACAAATGCCCCAATAGTATTTTTTCATAGATTCTGTTTTTGGCTTCGTATCCAGAAATGGGCCCGAAAACGCAGTTACTTTTACCTACTCAAGGTAAGCTGAAAATGCGGGGCGGCAAAGGAAACAGCATTGCCTTTTCTGATATCTGTGGCGCCCCTGGCCTTTGTCATAGATTCAGCCATGATAACTTTGGCAGGCACGGTGACCTCTCCTTTCTCATCTAGGGTGGTGCATAAGCCGTTTTTTCTACCCAAATGGTGATATGCGCCGCCGTTTGCTTCGATGCTTTGCCCAGCATGGTCCAGTGACTTGGGCCTGGTCAATAGCGGCAATACTTAAAAGACAGGCAAGCATACTTTTAATATGGTACTTTTTCAGCTTTGTTTCTGGAAATGAGCCTAAAAACAGGGTGTTGTCCTTACAACGTGGTAGTAATGGCTGGGTATACAAATCATTTGCCTATACCTCCATAAGAAAGGGCTTCTTATAACAAGAAGCCCTTTCTAGAAAGAAATTTGACAGAGTTATGTTATTGCACCATCAGTTTTCTAACCTCTACTTGGTTGGTCATCAGGTTCACTATCTTCACTAAATAGAGCCCACTTTGCAACCCTTCAGACAGCTGTAGCTGCTTGTCTTCAGTAAAAGAGGCTTCTGCAATGACGCTTCCGCTTAGATTATAAACCACAACATTCTTTGGTTGGCTATTACCAGTGGCAATGGTGAGCAGACCGCCTTTGGCAGACGGGTTAGGATAGAGCACGGAGCCTGCGGTAGCGAAATCAGCGGCCACGCTTAACGGGTTGCTGAAAGTAAACCGGGCGCCTCTAGGGCTATTCGTCACGGAGACATTCCCAGACACAAAACCCAGCTCCCTGATTTGGTCAATCAGGATATTGTTGTTATTTCTCACCTGGGGTGCCAAAGAAGCGGTAATAAAGAAATAACCGGTTGTACCGCTGTTGATTTGCAAATTGTTAATGGTACTGGTTAATTCGCCAAAGCTTTGTTGGGGGGGAAAGCTTGCGACTACCGTACTACCGGCAAAAGCGTCAGTAGTATTATACCACACTTTTATTCCATTGGCCGCCAAATCAGAAACATTAAAATCGCCGCCAAGTCTGAAGTCCAGATAGTTCACTTGAGCATTGGCATTAGAGGCTGCTACGTTAAAACGGTAAATAACGTGGTTAGTGGTGCCTGCTGCCAGCGTAGCGCCAGACACCATTGGATATGTTACGGCTAAATTCGGCACCGCCAATGGGGCAGAGATGACATGCAACGCAGAAAGCGCATTGGCAGACAACATTACTTCTTGCGTACCGAACTGCAGTTTCTTAACCTCCATTTGAATGGTCCGATTCACCGTGGCCGAGGCGGCAAGGTCTGCCGTGATAAAGAAATAACCCGTAGTCCCTGCCTGTATGCTTTGCTCAATAGATGTGGTATAATCTAACTCAGTGGGCAACGCTCCAAAGCTACGGACCAATTGGCTGCCGGCGAAAGAATTAGTGGAGTTGTACCATATAGAAAATCCAGAATCGCCTAGGTCTGCACTAGAATACGTACCTCTTGTCATGAGTTGTATACCAGTTAATTCTGCGTCTGCTCCTGATACGGTCACGCTAAACCTGTGCACAATATTTCTAGTAGTGCCGGCGGCCAAGTTTTGGGCTGTTTGGCTAGGGCCGGTGGCGGAGATGGTAGGATTGGTGAATGTCTGCACTCCACCAGCCGCCAGCGGGAAGGAACCGGTAATATCTGCGGCTATAAAAGTAAAGGCGCTGGCTGGGGTTGCCATGATAGAAAAAGTACGGCCAACGGCCTCGTTGCTGTATGCATTGGCTACCACAAAAAAGTAGACCGGCATTCCTGGCACAATTTCCTCGCGGTCCAGGTCATCGAACTGGAGCACACTGCCGCTTGCCGTTGCAGGAGCATAGCCAATGATATTATCGTCATTCGCATTGAAGGTGGCATCAGAGCTGGCATAGAGTTGAAAATCATTGATGTCACCTTGCTGGTAGGTTCCGGCGGTAGTGAGGGTTACCTCGCTTAAGATAGCAGTGGCGTTGGCTGCCTCTACTTTAAACGCATAGACCGGGAACCTTGCCCTGTTGGTGGAAATAGCGGCGGCTGGCGTAGACACGGCACTAATGGTGACAGAGGCTTTTCCTATTGTCTGCAGGCCGCCATTGCCCAAGCTACCGGTTTTGTTTCCGGAAGCCAGGGTGAAATTAGCCAGCCCATTGGTGGAGGCCTGGATGGTACGGCCTAAAACCGCGTTTTCAGCTACTTCCACTACCAAAGACACATAGCCTTCGCCCAGCGGCAAAGTAGGATTTAGGTCATCATCTGCATTGTTCGGGTTGAAACTAAACGTTAGGGTACTACCCGAGGCAGGCAATAATGACTCGCGGTAGTTCAGGAGCTGTACGTCGTCCTGCTCCACCTCTCTTAAAACATTAGGTGTTTTGTGATACACTAAGTAAATTCCTTCTATCCCGTCGGCAATGCCATCGCCGTTTTCATCATACGTGTCCCCGAAATCAGAAGGCTGGTAGGAACCGGAGAGTTGGTAAGCAGCCTCTAAAAGCGTAGCTGCCGCATTGGTCACATTCACTTTTACGGTATGCAGAACACCTATAGTACGCGGAGTTACAATGCCTGTCGCCGGGCCGCTTGCGGTAAACGCCACGGCTGGAGTAGTGATGGTCTGTACCCCGCCAGCGCTAGCCGTGAGGGTAATAGTACCAGAAGCAATGGTGATATCATTAGTGGTGAGAGGTTGTATCTGAATAGTGCGCCCATTCACAGCTGTGGTCGCCATGTCGGCCACTAAATAGATGTACCCTTCTGAGCCTTCCTCTAAAGAAATGTCTGTGAGATTAAAGGTAAGCGCATTGCCTGGCCCTACAGAAGAGGCAGTGGCAAAAGGCTCGTCTGCCTCATATCCGTCCGCATCACCCCCAAACAATTTAAACCTGGTGACATCAGAAGCTTGGAAAGTACCGGTTGGCCTAAAGACTAGCCTAGTGAACGAGGTGTTAGCGTTAGCGGATGCAGCTTTTACTTTATACACCAGATGATTGATAGCTCCCGGTGACACGGTACCCGCCGCCGGACCTACTGAGGTAATGGTGACGTTTGGCAGAGCTATGGTGAACAAAGCCCCTTCAGAAAACTGCCCCTCCACCCTTTCTGTAGGCCCAAACACAAAGTCAGATACGTTTCCTTGGCCAATTCCCAAGGTTCTACCTACCGTTGCGCCAGAGGCAATGTCTGCCGTTACCTTAAAATCAAAGTACTCATAGTCTCTCTCTTGGCTCAGGTTTAGTGCATAGTTTAAGTTAGAGAAAGTAACCACGCCATTAGAAAGCGTTCCAGTACCAAGAAGCACATCCTCGAAATCTGTCAGGGCATTGTTGGCGTATAGTTTAAAGCCATTTGCTGCTATATCTGCCGTAGTAAAGGATCCCCTAACCGGCAACTGGAAAGACCTCAACTCGGCGTTTCCTTGCGTTATATACATAGAGTACCTGCCTAATTCAATTTTGGTGGAGCCGGGAGACACCTTCGCATCATCGTCTTGATAGGCGTTTATCTGAACGAGGGCCAAGGGAGCCCCAATGGTTTGGACCGAAGTAGCAGGCAACCCAGAGCTTTGGCCTTGGGTAGTGGCCCCCGTAAAGACAATGTTAGAATAAGGCGTTTGGGTAAAAGAAATAGTACGATTAACTGTAGCGTTGGCAGCTAAGTCTACCGTCACGTAAAAGAAAGCTCCTTGGCTGGCATTAATCACTCGAGACAAACCATTGAACACCAGCGTATTCCCACTAGCGACAGTTGGTTTGGTAGAAATAAGCGTTGCCCGTTGAACATTACTGGGGTCAAAGTCTGAACCAGTAGCATACCATAATCTAAAACCAAGAACATCACTGGCCTGGTACGTACCAGTAGTGGTAAGTACCAGCGACGTTAGCATGGCTTGGGCAGTAGAAGGAGTAGCAGAAAATACTGTTAGAATGTTATTGGTACTTCCTGGTGCTATGTTCTTGGCGGGTGGAGCAAAGAGGTTTTCACCTATTTGAACTGGCTGAACAAAGACTGTTTGAGCTTGCGCTTTTGTAACGACAAGGCTCATCATCAAAAAAGCAAAGGTGCACAAGACCTGCCATGTAGATTTGTAAAGTTTAGGCATAAGGTATTGGTTAAGTAAGAAATGGATGACAATAAATTGTATTGAAGGACATAGCCCTAACCGCAAATTTATAATGGACCCCACATCTACTCAATACCTACAAGTAAGTAATTATAAGCCTACTACAGATCATTCATGCTACTTAGCAATGCGGTACACATCTGCCAGCACGCCGTCTTCCAGAGGTTTTCTAATGGCCGAGGGGCTGTCATAGACCACCAGCAAATGGTTATCATCATAAATGGCCAGGCCTTCGGCTTTGTCTTGGCCGGCGGTGAACCCGCTGCCGTGGGGTACCTCAAACAGGCGGTCCAGTTCTTTACGGTGCACCACCTGTGAGCCACCCAGAGACTGCGGCATGGCGTTTGGCCAGCGGTACACGGCAATAGCGCCGTCCAAATCCATGGTGGGGCCGGCCAGCACGTAGAGGTCTTGGTTGAGAATCCGGAGCTCGCGTATGCCTTTGCCGTTCATGTTCAGGAAATGCTTTTGGTAGAGTTCACCTGAGCCCGGGAATGGCATGAGTTGCAGGTACCCTTCCTCAGGGGCGTCTTGCAGTTTGAGTTCCAGCACCATGGCCCAGCCGCGCAAAACGGGCCCGCGCAGACCCACAAAAACGCGGTCGCCGTCCAGGGCCAGGCCTTCAATGTCAAAGCCGTTGTCTTTGCCTGGAATGGCCAGGAAAGGTGCCACGTGCGGGTCTTCCTTGAGGGCTTCCATGAGTTGGTTTTCTTTGTCATTGCCCAGCAGTTGCGCCGCCCTGAGGGTTTTTGTGGGGTCATTAGGGTCTGAGCAGGACTTGCAGAGCGTGTATTCGCCGGTTTCAGAATCTTGCACCAAGGGCACGCGGGCCAACAGATAGCGGTTAGGGTCTGCCTTGACCTGGGCCAAGCGTTTCAGTTGCTTCTCCACCGAGTCACCGGCCCGGGGTTTCTTGCGCTTGAGGCTGTGCGAGCCCACCAGCCACAGGTAGCCACCCGCTTCGCCCAGGCCTTCAATGTCAATCTCTGAGTTGGTGCCGTCTGGCAGGTCCAGGTACTGGGTGAGGTCAAAGTGGGTGTGCTCGGCGTAAGTGTGTTCGCCAACTTTTTTCAGGCGCTCCAGCGAAGTGCGCTCGTCACAGCTCAGCCACAGGTAGTCGCCGGTGCGAAGAGCGGTAGAAAGGCCGTCGCGCACGTGTTTGCCGTCTGCGTTAATGCTCAGGCTGGGGTCAAACTTGAGGTCCAGTAGAAACGAAAGGTTTTTCATAGGCTTGGGTTAGGTGATGGAAGGCCGCCAGAAGTTGACTTCCCGTTTTCGGGCCCGTTTCTAGAAATGAAGCCAAAAACGGAAACTTCAGCGTCACTCCTTTGCATCGAATTTAAAAAATCAACTGGCAGCGAGTGCTAACTGCTAGAACCGGCGTTCCTCTGCGGTTCTGGTGATCTGGAAATAACCCACATACAGCCACCCACAAATGGCATGGAAAATGGCCCACAAGATGGAGCGGTTCCGGGTCTAGGAAGTGACCACGGCCAGCACAGACCCCAGGCCCATGCCGCTTTTCACCACGGTGTTGTTGACGTATTGGGTTCCCAGGGCTTGCGCAAGCAAGGGGAAGGCACTTAACAACAGCACCAACAGCAGGGCACCGGCGACAGATTTTTTCATGGCATACAGGTTTACAGGAGGAAGATAGCGTTTTTCGGCTCATTTCCAGAAATGGGCCCAAAAACGGAAATTCCATTTCCCCAAATTTCAGCCTTAACCAAATAGAGCCGACTTAAAAGTCGGCTCTACGGGTATTGGGAAAGCAGGTACGCTTAGGATTCTTTGAGCGTGATTTTGCGCTCCACGGTGTTGTACGGACCCGGAATCACCTGGCCCTGGCTGTTGATCAACTCTAGCTTGAAGGTGTTTTCGCCCATGGGCAGACCTTCCACCAAATATGGCAACCACTGGTCCAGAATGAACTCATTGCCGTTGATGGTGGCGCGCACTTTGTTGCCTTCTTTGTTCAGGGTAGTGTTCACCAGGTAGAAGTCCAGCATCACTTTTTTGGTGTCCGGGCCTTTGTATTCGCCTTTGGGGCGGCTGTAGAACAGGTGCTGGGCGCTTTCGTCAAACTTGGTGGCATTAGGTGCCGCGTTGCCCACGTTGATCACGCGCAGGTCATAGGCACCTTGGTGTTTGATGCTCTCATGGTAAGACCTGGACAGGAACGACAAGACCACGTGCTGGCCGGGCTTAATGGCTTTGTTGAACGTTGGCTTGTAGTGCGCCGTGTAAGGCTCATTGTCTACAATGTTGTGGATGTGCTGGCCTTCTTTGGAGTTGGCGTGCTCATGGTTGCCCGCGTCTGTGGTCTGCTGGCTCAGCTGGTAATTCGCTACGGTGTACTCAAAAGCGGTGGAGTCGCCGGTCACTTTGCCGTTTTTCTCAGGTTTGCCCAAGGTAAGTTTAGCGTCTGGGAAATCAACCGAGTTGCTGTAGGAATACACTTTGAGGCCGCCTTTCTCCATGGGCGTGCCCATGGCGCCGTTGTGCTGCACGCCCGCGGTGTCATGTGCCACGGTGTGGTCCTCTGTGCTAGTTTCTGTGGTCTTGGTGGTGCTGCTCTCACTGCAGGCAGCCGCCAAAAGCATAGCCGAAACGGCCAGGAATGATAGGTTCTTCTTTTTCATAGTACTATAGGTTTTCGTATAACTACGGAGAATGTTTCAAAGATAGAAAATTCGTAACTTGCCGAGCTTAAAAACTACGTTTCAAGAATAGCTACGCTACGCCTTATGGACCATACATTATTAGAGGAAATTCCCTCCTTAGACCTGGCCGATTTCACCTCTGGTGACCCGGCCCGCAAAGCCGCTTTTGTGCAGGCCATGGGCGATGCCCACCAGAACATTGGCTTCGCCGCCCTCAAAAACCACGGTCTTTCCGATGACCTTACAGATAGACTGTACGCTGCCATCAAGAAATTCTTCGCGCTGCCAGATGACGTGAAGCAGAAATACGAGATTCCTGGTTTGGCCGGCCAGCGCGGCTACGTGGGCAAAGGCAAGGAGCACGCCAAAGGCCGCAACACCGGCGACCTCAAAGAGTTCTACCACGTGGGCCAGGAAGTCACCGACAATGACCCCATCAAAGAAGAATACCCAGACAACGTGTGGCCGGCAGAGGTACCCGAGTTCCAGGAAGTAGCTTTGGAGGCCTACCAACGTCTGGAGAACGCGGGCAAGCAAGTTCTGAAAGCCTTAGCTATTTATTTAGGCTTGTCTGAGGATTATTTCGATGCCAAAGTGCATAACGGCAACAGCATCCTTCGGCCTATCCACTATTTCCCTATTGAGAACCCAGACGCCGTGCCTGCTGATGCCGTACGCGCCGCCGAGCACGGTGACATTAACTTGATTACCTTGCTAATGGGCGCTTCCGCAGACGGCCTGCAAGTACTTCGCCGCGACGGCAAATGGATTCCTATCACGGCCCTGCCGGAACAGGTAATTGTGAACGTGGGCGACATGCTTTCCCGCCATACCAACAACAAGCTCAAGTCCACCATCCACCGTGTGGTGAACCCGCCACGGGAGTTGATGAACACGTCACGGTTCTCTATTCCGTTTTTCATGCACCCGCGTTCTGAGATGGATTTGACTTGCCTGGAGAGCTGCATTAACGAACAGAACCCCAAGCAGTTCCCAGACATTACCGCCGGTGATTTCCTGAATGAGCGCCTGGTTGAGCTAGGATTGAAAAAATAGCAAGTATTATTACTGATTTTGAAAGGAGCCGTAGGGCTCCTTTCGTTTTTATAGCTATTTTTAAAAATTAGCTGCTCTACAGCGCCTTTTTCCTAACTGCCCTTGCGTCCTCGTAACTACATTTTTTTGAAAGACGTGGCCACCCTCTCGCTCACCGCGTTTGGCGGCCCGCAAGCGCATATTGCCATGATGCTGCGCACCATGGTAGAAAAACGGCGGTACGTCACCGAGCAGGAATTGCTGGAATTGAACGCGCTCTGTCAGATTCTACCCGGCCCCTCCTCTACCCAGACCATCACCGCCATTGGCTATAAAGTAGGCGGACCCAACCTGGCCTACCTCACTCTGCTGGTCTGGATTGCCCCGGCGGCTTTGATTATGATTGCGGCAGCCCTGGTCATCTCGTTTCTGGGCAGCAAGGGCGCGCCGCTGGGGTTCACGCGGTTTATCCAGCCCATGGCCGTTGGTTTTGTGGCCTTTGCCGCCTGGCGCATCAGTTCCAAAGTGGTGCACACCAAGGGCGGCATTGTGATTATGGTCTTCTCGGCTATTCTGGCGTTTTTCTTCCGGTCGCCGTGGGTGTTTCCGGTGTTGCTGCTGGCCGGCGGAAGCCTCACTGCCATCAGGTTTTATCAACAGCCCATTCTGGAGAAAGTACCCATGAAAGTGGAATGGGCGAATTTTCTACTCTTCATTGGCGTGTTTGTGGCAGCCGCTTTGCTAGGCCGCTACACCCAATTACGCGCCGTGCTTTTGTTTGAGAACTTTTACCGGAACGGAAGTTTGATTTTTGGTGGCGGCCAGGTGTTGATTCCCGTGATGTACACCGAGTTTGTGGAGTTCAAAGGCTACCTGCAGCCCAAGGAGTTTCTGTCTGGGTTTGCCATGGTGCAGGCTTTGCCGGGTCCGGTTTTTTCCTTTTGCTCCTACATTGGCGCCTTGTCTATGCGGCCCTACGGCTGGACCGGACAACTTGTAGGCGGTGTCATTTCCACCATCGCCATTTTTCTGCCGGGCACGTTTCTGATATTCTTCGTGATCAGGTTCTGGGAAGGGCTACGCAAATACCGCGTCATACAAGCCTCCCTGGAAGGCATTAACGCCGTGGGCTCTGGTATGGTTTGCGCGGCGGCCATCATGCTCTACCATCCTATTGAGAACACCCCGTACAACTTCGGGTTGGTGGTGGCCACATTTGCGCTGCTGCAATGGACTAAAATTCCCGCTCCGGCTTTGATTCTTACTGGTTTGGTCGTGGGTCTTCTCTTTCCTGGTTAGGTTCCCGTTTTTGGCCTCATTTCTGGAAACGAAGCCGAAAACGCATGTCAGAAATGTAGCGTCGTAGCACTGATACGACGTGTCTCCATGAAACGGGAACATCTCCCTAGTCGAGAGCCTTAATTCCAAGGAGAAATTGCAAAGCCAGAAATCGGTTAATTGAAACCTAATTGCTGCGCAGGACCACATCGTGTCAGTACCGCGACACTACGTTTTCTGTTTTTGCCCTCGTTTCTGGAAATGGAGCTGAAAACGGGAATCAGTAAATCGAACTTCAAAACAGAAAGGCCTCTGCTCAAGAAGAACAGAGGCCTTTTGATAGCTTTCTAAGAAGATGCTTACTTCAAGATACTCAACAGATAATCGCCGTAGCCACTTTTTCTGAGCGGTTCTGCCACGCGCTGCAACTGTTCTGCGTTGATGAAGCCCATACGGTAGGCCACTTCCTCAATAGAACCGATCTTCAGGCCCTGGCGCTCTTCAATCACTTGCACAAACGTGGCGGCCTGCATCAGAGACTGAATGGTACCCGTGTCTAACCAAGCGGTTCCTCGATCTAAAATACCTACTTTCAACTTACCCCGGCGAAGATATTCTTTGTTCACATCGGTGATTTCGTATTCACCGCGTGGGCTGGGCTCCAGGTTCTTGGCGATGTCAATTACATCATTATCATAGAAGTACAAACCCGGCACGGCGTAGTTTGACTTGGGTTGCTTGGGCTTTTCCTCAATGGAAACGGCTTTCATGTCAGCGTCAAACTCCACCACGCCGTAGCGTTCCGGGTCCTGCACATGGTAGGCATACACCACGCCGCCGTCTGGGTCATTGTTGGCCTGCAAGAGTTGGCTCATGCCAGATCCGTAGAAAATATTATCGCCTAGAATCAGCGCAGCCTTGTCTCGGCCCACAAAATCGGCACCTAATACAAACGCTTGGGCCAGACCGTTAGGCACTTCCTGCACCTGGTAGCTGAAGTTACAGCCAATCTGGCTGCCATCGCCCAGTAGACGCTCAAACATGGGCAGGTCATGCGGCGTAGAAATAATCAGAATGTCTTTAATCCCCGCCAGCATTAAAGTTGACAAAGGATAATAAATCATGGGTTTGTCGTACACCGGCATCAATTGCTTGCTCACCGCCAGCGTAAGTGGGTGCAACCGCGTGCCCGAACCGCCTGCTAAAACTATTCCTTTCATGTTCTATTTCTGATTGTAGATGAAATCTTGGTTTTCTTTAAACCAGGCCAGCGTATTCTGCAGACCTTCTCTTATTTTAATCTGTGGCTGATAACCCAATAGTTTTTCTGCTTTAGAGATATCGGCGAGGCTGTCTCTGATGTCACCGGCGCGCTCCGGACCATATTCTGGGGTGATGTCTACGCCGGCTTCATCCTTGAGAATATTGAACAGGTCATTCAAAGAAGTCCGGTCGCCCACGGCAATGTTGTAGACTTGGTTGATAGCCTCTGGTTTTTCTACCAAAGCGGCTCTAATGTTGGCCTCCACACAGTTCTCCACGAAGGTAAAGTCCCGCGTTTGCCCGCCATCGCCGTTTATTTTAGGTGATTTCCCGTTCAGCACCGCATCAATAAACAACGGAATCACCGCCGCATAGGCCCCATTAGGGTCTTGCCGCGGCCCGAAGATGTTGAAATACCGCAGCCCGATGATTTCCATGCCATACGTCTTCCCGAACACATCAGCATATAATTCATTGGCATACTTGGTCACCGCGTACGGCGACAATGGCCGCCCAATCACGTCTTCCACCTTAGGCAAAGATTTACTGTCACCGTACGTAGACGAAGACGCAGCATAGACAAAGCGTTTCACACCCTGCTCCTTGGTGGCCATCAGCATGTTCACGAAACCGCCCACGTTCACTTCATTGGAGGTGACCGGGTCTTTCACGCTACGCGGAACCGAGCCCAGCGCTGCTTGGTGCAACACCACATCCATTCCTTCACAAGCCTGCATGCAAATTTCCAGGTTCCGGATATCGCCTTCCAGCACTTCCAACCGCTCGTTGCCTTCAAATGCCCGCAAATTTTTATGGAAACCGTTGGAGTAATTATCCAGCACGCGTACTTTTCTGGCTTTGTACTTCAGCAGGTATTCTACCAGGTTGGAGCCAATAAAGCCAGCGCCGCCGGTCACCAGAAAAGAGGTTTGCTCCAGAGAGCCGCTATGGAATGGGGAATTGTACACCTAGTTTAATTATGAATTGAGAATTAGGGATTAAGGATGGCGCCGTTTTTGACCTGGTTTCTGGAAATGAGCCTCAAAACAACTTACTCCTTAACATCTAACGTTTATGGTACTTATGCCTTTCCTTAAACGATAGGCACGTCATGAAAACATTTCCGTTTTCGGGCTCATTTCTGAAAATGAGCCCGAAAACGGAAAATCTTAACGGTTATACTGTTCGTTGTAGTAGGCCTGATAATTACCTGAGGTAACATTCTGCAACCATTCTTCGTGCTGCAGGTACCAGTCAACGGTTTTCTCCAGGCCTTCTTCAAACGTGACAGATGGTTTCCAGCCCAACTCGTTCATGATTTTAGAAGAGTCAATGGCGTAACGCAAGTCATGGCCGGCACGGTCAGTCACAAAGGTGATTAACTGCCTTGAAGTGCCCTGCTCACGGCTTAATTTCTGGTCCATGATGTCGCAGAGCAGATGGATGAGGTCAATGTTCTTCCACTCGTTCACCCCGCCAATGTTGTAGGTATCGCCCATTTTTCCTTTGTGGAACACATCATCAATGGCCCGCGCGTGGTCAATCACATACAACCAATCTCTGATGTTCTCACCTTTTCCGTAGACCGGCACGGGCTTGTTGTTCTTGATGTTGTTGAGCGCCAGCGGAATAAGCTTCTCCGGAAAATGGTTCGGTCCGTAGTTGTTGGAGCAGTTAGAAACCTTTACCGGCAAACCGTAGGTGTGGTAATACGCGCGCACAAAATGATCAGAACTGGCTTTGGACGCCGAATACGGGGACCGAGGGTCATATGCCGTTTCCTCGGTGAACATTCCTTCCTCGCCCAGGGAACCATACACTTCATCTGTGGAGATGTGGTAGAAAATCTTACCAGAGTAATCTTCCTTCCAGAGTTCTTTGGCGGCGTGCAGCAAGTTACAGGTGCCGTTCACATTGGTGCGCACAAAGGCCATGGGGTCTGTGATAGACCGGTCCACGTGCGATTCAGCGGCTAGGTGCATGACCGCATCAAACTTATGTTCCAGGAATAAGTTGTTGATGTATTCCTGATTGGTGATGTCGCCTTTGATGAAGGTATAGTTGGGCGCATTCTCTATGTCGGTCAGGTTCTGCAGGTTGCCCGCATAAGTCAGCTTGTCCAGGTTGTAGATTTGGTAGTTAGGGTACTTGTTCACGAACAACCGCACCACATGCGACCCAATAAAACCTGCTCCTCCGGTGATTAAAATCTTCATCAATCTATCTGTTATATTTTATTTCATTAATTGCTGCTGCCATTTCCAGGAGCTGGCTAGACTTTCTTCCAAAGAAAGCGACGTTTTAAAACCTAGCTCTTGGGTAGCTTTGGTCACATCTGCGTAGATGGCAGGCACATCGCCGGCGCGGCGCGGACCAATCTTATAGTTGAATGGTTTGCCAGATGCTTTCTCAAAGGCTTTCACTACATCTAAAACCGAACTGCCTTGGCCAGTGCCTATGTTGAAGACCTCAAATGCGACGGACGCAGGTTTCTCAAGCCGTTGAATAGCAGTTACATGTGCCTTGGCCAAATCTACCACATGCACGTAGTCGCGCACGTTGCTACCGTCTGGCGTGTCATAGTCAGTTCCGAAAACGGTCAGGCTTTCCCTGATACCGGCTGCGGTTTGCGTAATAAACGGCACCAAGTTATTGGGCACCCCCAAGGGCAGTTCTCCAATCAGCGCGGATTCATGCGCCCCAATGGGATTGAAATACCTCAAAGCAATAGTCTTAATACCATAGTTTCCGCTGGCGGCTATATCCTGCAGAATCTCCTCGTCAATCTTCTTGGTATTGCCGTAAGGCGAATTCGCTTTCTGGGTGGGCGTTTCCTCAGTCACGGGCAGTTTCTCCGGTACCCCGTACACCGTGCAGGAAGAGGAGAAAACCAGGTTCTGCACCTTGTTAGCCTCCATCACTTGCAGCAGCGTCACCAAACCAGCCATGTTGTTTTGGTAGTATTTCAAAGGTTCCGCTACAGATTCACCTACTGCTTTGAACGCGGCGAAATGAATAACCCCGGCAATATCTCCTTCCTGTGAAAATACTTCTTGCAGAGCAGCGGCATCAGTACAGTCCACTTTATGGCAAACCACCACATGCCCCAGAATCTGCGCTAGGCCTTGCAGCACGCGCTCTTCGGAGTTACTGAAGTTGTCTACAATGATGGGCGTATACCCCGCATTGGCCAACTCTAATACTGTGTGAGAACCAATGTAGCCCGCGCCGCCTGTAACAAGTATTTTCTGCATAGTTTAATTTATAAACTCCAGTAAGGCAGGCTCTTAATCTTATTCCGGTAAATACCTTTTAAATCAATGACAATAGGGCTGTCTGAGGAGATGCTCTTGAAGTATTCCTCGTCAAAACCTAAATAATCTTTGTGGTTCACCGCTACTACGATGGCGTCATAGTCATTGGTTGGGTTCTCCACCAATCCGAACCCATATTCATGGTTCAGTTCTTCAGAAGAGGCATACGGGTCCACCACGTCTACCTGCACCCCAAAGCTCTTCAGTTCATTAATAACGTCTGCCACTTTGGAGTTTCTTATGTCTTCCACATTCTCTTTGAAGGTAGCGCCCATCACCAAAACCTTCGCTTTAGAAATAGCTTTGCCTTCCTTTATCATCATTTTAATGGCTTTGCTGGCCACATACGCGCCCATTCCGTCATTGATGGTACGGCCGCTCAAAATGATTTTAGAATCGTAGCCTAGGGCCTTCGCCTTGTAAGTAAGATAATATGGGTCCACGCCAATACAGTGACCACCTACCAGGCCCGGGAAGAATTTCAGGAAGTTCCATTTGGTGCCGGAGGCTTCCAACACCTCGTAGGTATTGATGTCCATGCGGTCAAAGATGATGGACAATTCATTCATCAGCGCGATGTTCACGTCACGCTGGGTGTTCTCAATGATTTTAGCCGCTTCAGCCACTTTGATGGAAGACGCACGGTGCACACCAGCCTCAATCACCAGTTCATACACTTTGGCTACTACATCCAGAGATTCAGCATCACAACCAGAGACCACTTTCACAATCTTGGTAAGGGTGTGTTCTTTGTCACCTGGGTTAATGCGCTCCGGTGAGTAACCCACTTTGAAATCCTGGTGGAACTTTAGACCAGACTCACGCTCCAACACTGGAATACAGTCTTCCTCAGTACAGCCGGGGTACACGGTTGATTCATACACCACATAATCTCCCTGCTTCAAGACTTTACCTACCGTGCTGGAAGCGCCTAGCAGCGGCTTCAAATCAGGTAGCGCGTACGCATCTATTGGGGTGGGCACGGCTACAATGAAGAACTTGGCTTCGCGCAGTACCTCCAGGTCATCTGTGAACGTGATGTCAGCACCATCAAAGGCCGAAGATTCTAATTCTCCGCTTGGGTCAATGTTGTTTTTCATCAACTCCACACGCTTGGCATTGATGTCAAACCCTATCACACTTATTTTTTTCGCGAACTCTAGGGCAATGGGGAGTCCTACATACCCTAGTCCGATGACGGCCAGTTTGGCTTCTTTGTTGAGGAGTTGCTGGTACACAGTTGAATATTTTAGATGGAGAATTTAGTTACACTTTTATTTTCTAAAGAGTAGCGCTCGCCCGTTTCTGGGCAAACAGCTTCATTCTTTTCATTGAAAGCTAATTTGTGGCCAGCCTCGCTTACCCAGCCATACTGGCGTGACGGATTTCCATATACTAAGGCATACGGCGGCACATCTTTGGTAATGACAGCTCCGGCCCCCACCAGGGCATAAGCTCCAATAGTATTGCCACAGACTACCGTTGCATTCGCACCAATGCTGGCACCCTTCTGCACTAGCGTTTTCTGGTAATCGCCGCGGCGGTTGATAGCGCTGCGTGGGTTCAACACGTTGGTGAACACCATGGACGGCCCTAAAAAAACATCGTCTTCACAGGTTACACCACTGTAGACCGACACATTGTTCTGTATTTTGACATTTCTACCCAAAACCACATCTGGAGAGATGACTACGTTCTGACCGATGTTACATTGTTCCCCAATGATGCAGCCCGGCATAATATGCGAAAAATGCCAGATTTTAGTGCCTTCACCAATGGTGCAGCCGCTGTCTATGACGGCTGTTTCATGGGCGAAATACTGGGGGCTACCGTGGGTCATTGCTTTTCTTGACTTCCGAGAATCAGGTTCCTTACGGAATTACCGTATTCAGGGATATGCTTTACAAAAGGCAAAGGTACAGTTTTTAAAATAATTCACAGTACTTGAATTGGTACCGCGTTACTAATGAAGCAGATGAAGCTGAACAAGTTTTCAAAACACGCCTGAAAAAGGCAACTTCTAATGGATTTCGGCTTTCAATATTTTCGTTTTTGGCTTCAATTTGAGAAATAGAGCCAAAAACGGAAGCTACATCTGGGCACAGATTGAAAATAAGCCCGGAACAAATTCTGCAGGCAAATCTTAATTCAGTAACGCCTACTCACCTAACTGCGGCAAATATCATTTAGGCCAGACAGCCAGCGTCATTCGTTCTTTCCCGCGTAAATCCTGCAATATCTGCACATCTTGGTAGCCAGATTCCTGCAACATGTCCTGTGTTTCCTGAGCGTAACGTTCGTTAATCTCAAAGAAAAGCCTGCCACCGGGTTTCAACAGATGCTGGGCCAAATGGGCAATGCGCCGGTAGAATAGCAATGGGTCATGGTTTGGCACAAAGAGCGCCAAGTGTGGTTCAAAGTCTAGCACATTCTCCCGCATTAGCTGTTTCTCCTCCTCCAGCACATAGGGTGGGTTGCTGATGACCGCATCCAGGGAAGCGGGGGCTACTGCGGGGATTTCCTGAAGAATATCTTGCTGCAACCAGGTCACCTTTTGCCCAAGCGTTTCAGCATTTCTTTTGGCTATGTTCAAGGCATCTGCAGACACATCTAACCCCCATAGTTCAGCAGTCGGCAGTTCAGCAGCCAAAGTGATAGGAATACAGCCGCTTCCCGTGCCAATGTCTAGCAATTTTGGATTTGGATGGTGTTGGAAAGCTTTGATGACCAGTTGCACCAGTTCCTCGGTCTCTGGCCTGGGAATCAGTACCGCGGGTGTCACCAAAAAATCCCTGCCATAGAAAGAAGCTTCGCCCAACACGTATTGGATAGGCTGATGCTGTAGCAATCGCTGTTGAATATCATGCAATTGGCTTTCCAACGATTCTGGGAATATCTCTTTCCTGCGTTGCAGCAGCTCAAACCTGCTCGCCTTTAACAGATGCTGGAGCACCCATTCGGCCATGCTCTGGGCTTCTGGGGCTTCGTAGAGGGTTACCAGAGTTTGGCTGAGCCGTTGCAGAACGTCTTGAATGGTGGGCATGCGGTCAAGTTTTGGGCAATTTCTGAAAAAACCCCCGATATTGGCGTAAAGAATTCTGTTCGCCGTAAAAACTGCCATGGACTCCTCTGAAAAATATATGCGCCGCGCCTTGGATTTGGCTCTTCTGGGAACCGGAAAAGTGCGTCCCAATCCGCTAGTGGGCTGTGTAGTGGTGCATGACAAGAAAATCATTGGCGAAGGCTGGCACCAGCAATACGGCGGCCCGCACGCTGAGGTGAATGCCTTGAACAGCGTAGCTGACAAAAGCCTGCTGCCCCACAGCCAGGTGTATGTCACGCTGGAACCTTGCTCGCATTACGGGAAGACGCCGCCCTGCGCTGATTTTCTGTTGCAGCACGGCGTGCGAGATGTAATCATTTGCAACGCTGACCCTAATCCCTTGGTGGCCGGTAAGGGCATCAAAAAGTTGATGGACGCCGGCTGTAAAGTTCATTTGGGAGTTCTGGAACAAGAAGGCATAGGTGTAAACCGTCGGTTTTTCACGGTGCAGACCAAAAAGCGGCCGTACATCGTTTTAAAGTGGGCGCAGTCATCAGATGGATTTATTGCCTTGCCCAACTGCCAGCCCTGCCAGATTTCTGGGCCATTGGCGAAGCAGCTGGTGCATAAGTGGCGAACCGAGGAACAGGCAATTCTAGTGGGCACCCGCACGGCCATCTTCGACAATCCCCAGCTGAACGTGCGCCACTGGCCCGGACCGGCCCCACTCAGAATTGCCATTGACAAACAGCTGCAGATACCAGCCAGTCATTATTTGCTAGACGGCAGCCAACCTACGCTTATCTATATGCTTCAGCAGAAAGCGGCAACCACCCAAACTGAATACATCCCCCTTTCGCCAGAAGAAAATTTGTTGGAGCAGCTATTAACTGACCTGCACCAACGCAACGTGCAGTCTGTGTTGGTGGAAGGCGGCACGTTTCTGCTGGAAACTTTCTTGCAACTCAACCTCTGGGACGAAATCAGGATTTTCAGGAGCCCGGTTAACCTGACCGATGGAGTTTCTGCGCCGCAGCTGCCCATCTTGCCTTTCAACTCCAGAACCATGGTAGGTGACGATGAACTCACCGTTTACCAGAATAACTTCGGATTATTATAAGTACCCACATCCTGAGCTTCTTCCATTTTTGGAGGCAATCCCAACATTCCCGCTTTCCGTTTTCGGGCTCGTTTTTGGAAATGAAGCCGAAAACGGAAAATCACGCAACGCCAAAGAAACCGGTATACTCAAAGACATTGTTCCCGAAAACTACAGCGGTTACCTTTGTAGTTATATCACTAGAGTGCTAGTGAACGAAGTTAGAAGTAGCACATCAGCACATTCAAAAATTAGCACATTATACCTATGGCCGAAGATTTATTAATAGACACCTCGCTTTCCAAAGAAGAAAGATACAAAGCATTAATTCCACAGATTGAAGCGCTGGTGGCCCCCGAGACCGATTTAATCGCGAACCTGGCCAACGTGATGGCGGCCTTGAAAGAGACCTTCGGGTTTTTCTGGGTGGGCGCGTATCTGGTGAAAGACGGTGAATTGGTATTGGGGCCGTTCCAGGGGCCGGTGGCGTGCACGCGCATTGCGTTTCACCGCGGGGTCTGCGGTGCTTGCTACACGCGCCAAGAAACTATTTTAGTGCCAGACGTGGAAGCGTTCCCTGGTCATATTGCCTGCAGCAGTGCTTCTAAGTCTGAGATTGTAGTGCCGGTCATTAAAAATGGCGAGGTGAAAATGGTGCTGGACGTAGACAGCGACGAACTCAATGACTTCGATGAAGTGGACCAGAAATACCTGGAGCAGCTGATGAAACTGGCCGAGAACTGGTTTTGAGTTTTTATAGTATCACGAAGCAGGTATCAAGTAGCAAGTAGCAAGACATTATCAAATCTCGTTTTCGGCTTCATTTCCAGAAATGAGCCCGAAAACGGAAAAACGAAGAAGCCTTTCCTCAACCAGGAAAGGCTTCTTCGTTTTATAAAAAATCCAGGTCTTGCTACCTGCTACTTGATACTTGATACTAAAGAATACTAACCAAAGAAGGAACCAGAGTTAGTGGTTTTCAACTGCGCGATGATGGTTTGGCCGCCTTTGGTTTTCTGGCCCAGTTCTACTTTCACCTCGGTGTCAAGGGGCACGAAGATGTCTACGCGGGAACCGAACTTGATGAACCCGAACTCTTCGCCTTGGGTTACTTCATCGCCTTCAGTGACATACCACACAATGCGGCGGGCCATGGCGCCGGCAATCTGCCGGAACAATACCTCGGGGCCCGCGGTGGATTCTACTACTACTGTGGTGCGTTCGTTCTTGGTGCTGGATTTTGGGTGCCAGGCCACCAGGTAATTGCCGGGGTGGTACTTGAAATATTTCACAATGCCAGAAACCGGGTTACGCGTGATGTGCACGTTGATGGGCGACATGAAAATGGAAATCTGCTTGCGCGCGTCTTTGAAATACTCAGGCTCCTCCACGTTCTCAATCACAACCACTTTGCCGTCGGCAGGCGCTACAATGAGGTCTTCATGCAGCAGAAAATTGCGGTACGGGCTCCTAAAAAACTGAAGGATGAGCAGGAAAACGATGAGCGAAGCCCCAGAGAAAATTCTATTGAAGATGGTGTGCTCGGCGTTAAAATAGTAGAGCGCCAAGTTCACGAGCAGCAAGCCCATGAGCGTAAAAAACAGAATCTTTCGTCCTTCTTTGTGAATTTTCATTAGTAACTCCTTCGGCTTAATAAGCAAAAATATAAAAAAAACTGCCTCCTATCTAATAAAAGAGAAGAGGCAGTCGTTTTGGGCCTTAAAAAGGCGAAAATAAGCTCTGTTTAGAAGCCACCCCGGAACTTATACGTCTGGGCAACTTTATCGATGGCCACAATATAGGCGGCAATCCGCATGGGCACGTTGTATTTCTGTGACGTGGCGTACACTTTGTTGAAGGCTTCGGTCATAATCCGGTCAGAACGTTCCGTTACCATTTCCAGGCTCCACTTGTAGCCCAGGCGGTTCTGCACCCACTCGAAGTAGGAAACGGTTACCCCACCGGAGTTAGCCAAGATGTCTGGCACCACCATAATGCCTTTCTCGTTGATGATTTTATCGGCGTTGGCCGAGGTGGGGCCATTGGCGCCTTCCACAATCAGGCGGGCCTGAATCTGGTCTGCGTTGCGGGCGGTAATCACATCTTCCACGGCGGCAGGCACCAACACGTCAACTTTAGAGGTCAATAGTTCTTCATTGGTGATAGGCTGCGCACCGACAAAGCCTTCCAGGCGGCCGTTGTGTGCATTTTTGTAGGCGATGGCTTCGTCAATGTTAATGCCATTTTCGTTCCAGTAAGCACCGCTCACGTCACTTACGCCCAAGATTTTCACGCCGCGGTCAGACAGTAATTTAGAAGCCCAGGAACCTACGTTCCCGAAGCCTTGTACCGCCGCCGTAGACTGCGTAGGGTCCATGCCCAACACTTCCATGGCTGCCATGGCCGACACCATCACGCCACGGCCGGTAGCTTCTACTCTGCCCAAAGAGCCACCCAATACCAACGGTTTACCCGTCACTACGGAGTTCACGGTCATGCCTTTGGTCTTGGAGTATTCATCCATCAACCACGCCATTTCTCTTGGGCCAGTGCCCATATCTGGGGCCGGAATATCCTGGTCTGGGCCGAACGTATCTATCAACGCCACGGTATACGCACGCGTTAAACGCTCCAGTTCTCCCGCCGACATGGTGGCAGGGTTGCAGATGATACCGCCTTTGGCACCACCGTACGGAATATCTACCACGGCGCATTTCCAGGTCATCCAGGCGGCCAGGGCTTTTACCTCGTCCAGGAAAACACCTTCGTCATATCTAATTCCGCCTTTAGATGGGCCCAGGATGTTGGAGTGAATGACTCTGAAGCCTTCAAACACGCGCACGCTGCCGTTGTCCATGGTCACGGGCAGGTTCACAATTACCTGGCGCGTTGGCGACTTGAGCACTTCATAGGTTTCATCATCCAGACCCAACACTTCCGCGGCAATGTTGAAGCGGGACATCATAGACTCAAACGGGTTCTCTTTGTCTTTGATTGGGGCTGGCTCTTTATAGGCCATCTTATTTTGGAATGCCATTGCTAAATCAACAAATTAAAGGTGAAATCAGGGCGCGAAATTACCAAATTTCTAAAACAAAGCTAGAAAAGGATTCTTTATTAAAAAGAAGTTTCAACGCTTGACTAGTTCCAGAAAGGCAACCAGGAAGGGAATCACCAGAATCAAGCTGTCAAACCGGTCCAGAATACCGCCGTGCCCGGGAATAAGAGTCCCTGAGTCCTTCACGTCCAGACTTCGTTTCAGCATTGACTCCACCAGGTCTCCCAACACCCCGAATATGGATACCAGTACGGCCACGCCCAGCCAATGTTCCAGCGGCAGGTCTGTGTAGTATTGGGCCAGGAGCCAGGCCACGCCCAAAGACAGCACCACACCGCCTACCCAGCCTTCCCAGGTTTTGCCGGGCGAAATACGCGGAAATAATTTATTTTTCCCAAAGGTTTTGCCCGCTGCGTACGCCCCCGTGTCTGAAGACCAAATCAGGAACATAACGCCCAGAATAATTTGCCAGCTGTATCTGTCTGGCAGAAAAGCCAGTGCGTGCAGAAGCGTAAACGGCGCGGCAATGTAAAAAACGCCCACCAGCGTCAAGGCCACGTTGGTGAACGGCGCATCTTTTCTTCTGTACAATTCGGCAACCAGCACAAGCAGCATCACCGGCGGAAGGATAAACAACCAGTCATTACTCAGGTCACCGCGTTTCACGAAAAAGCCCAGCACGTACAGCCCCGAGCCTAGCAGCACCCCAATGGCGCGGTTCGGTTGAAACCCTTTGGCAGCCAGCAACCGGTAAAACTCCAGCAAACCCAGCACGGTGAGCAACAGGAACAGCAGAAAGAACGTCCACTCACTGAAGTAGATAGCCCCCACGAAAGCCACGCCACCAATGGCCCCGGCCAGCACGCGTTGCTGTAGATTGTTAAGTGGTTTCTTGGTTTGCTCCATGTGGTGGGGTGGTGGTAGTTTTTCGTTGTTAATTTTCAGTTAGTGACTATTGATTCTAACAACTAATTTTTAAATGAATTGCCGGTTGAGCTTTTTTAACGTTGTTGGTTGTTATCCTTAATATTGAATTTGCCTCTTCAGCTGTCAAACCAACAGCTTTTTTTACGCCCCAGTCTAAAGCGCTTGAAAGCGTTAAGTAAAAGGTAAATATATTGTCCGCTTGCACTAGATATCCCATTATGCTTCCAGTACCATTTGGTTCAGAGTTGCCACTGTACCAGATGAATAAGCCGTTTTTGGAAAAGTCAGTGATTTTCCTTTTTAGGTTACTGGTGCTGTTCTGATAAATGTGAAGCGGGCGCTTTATTTCATTTCTTATATAATGTTTTCCTTCATTTAGATAAAGGTCACTTCCAACTACGCGGTTTGGGTTGAATGGCGGTAGAGTTACTTCAACTAACTGACGTATTGAGATTTCATGCATTATTGTGCCCGAAAACCCTAGCCATTTAGAGTCGAACCAGTTGTCAATACAAGTGATGTAGAGTTCATCAGGTGTCCAAAGCAAAACCCTATCGAGGATAATCTGCTCCACTTTTTCAAGGAAAGCCAAACTATCACCGGTTCTATTTTGAATCTTTATCATATTTAGCATTGCTGACAACTAACCACTTAAATTCCCGTTTTCGGGCTTGTTTACGGAAATGAAGCTAAAACCAGCTTTGTTCCGGTTCTTTTTCTGGCATCGGCAACCGCCTGAAGGCTTTATGCAGACCGAACATGACAGCCAAACTGATGACCAGGGAAACCAAAGACAGATACCACGGCGAGGCCTCGGTAGATTCAATGTCCAGCTGAATGCTGCCTCGCTGTTGCAGGTACAGAATGAAAACCGTGAAGCCGTTGTTCATGAAATGGCCCGCAATGGGCACCCAAATGTTCTTCGACCAGAAATACAGATAACCCAGCACCACACCCAGAATCATGCGCGGGAAGAAGCCGTAGAACTGGAAATGGATGGCCCCAAACAGAAACGCAGCTAGCCAGATGCCCACGTGCGGATTTCGGAACCACCTAATCAATTCCTGCTGCACCACGCCCCTGAACAACAGTTCCTCGCCAATTGCCGGAATAATGGCCACTATCAGCACACCCAGCAACATAGCCCCCACTGAGTCAAACTTGGTCAGGTATTGGGTGAGTACTTTCAGGCGTTCCTCGGTTTCCTTGGCCTCTTTTTCAAAAGCCTGCAAAAACTCCGGGAATTTAACGTTGGCGTTCCAATCAATTAACCATGAATTGGCGGGCATAATTAAAACAATCAGCACGGCACTCGCCAAGAGCAAAACCACCGGCACAGACGGCCTGGGCGACAAATAATCTACCGGGTAATGTGCGTTGAAATACAGAAACGCCGCCGGGCCGACTGTGAAGCCTACAAAATGCGTGATGGCTTGATACACCAATAATGCTTGTCGCCCGTCTGGGTAGTCTAGCGGGGTTTGCATCACCTCGGTAATCTGCTGCAAGCCGTAGCCAAATCCCAGTTTCAGGGCCACTGTGGCCAGAAACATCCCTATCAGCATGCCCGCCATCACAAAGCCCGTGAGCAGCATTAGGGAAACAAACGGGTGCAGACGCGGCGAGATGAAACCTTTCATATAGGCGATGTGGTTTTAAAGAGGTAAATTTACGCGAATTTTCTAAACAGCATCACGTGGTAAAAATTGGCAATCTGGAGCTTCCGGCCTTCCCGCTTCTTCTGGCCCCTATGGAGGACGTCAGCGACCCGCCGTTCAGGGCGGTCTGCAAGGCCAACGGCGCCGACTTAATGTATACTGAGTTTATTTCTTCTGAAGGCCTAATCCGGAACGCCGCCAAGAGCCGTCAGAAGCTAGATATTTTTGATTACGAACAGCCTATCGGTATTCAGATTTTCGGGTCTGAGATTGAGTCTATGCGCGAGTCTGCGGTCATTTCCTCGGAAGTTGGCCCTGATTTAATTGACATCAACTACGGCTGCCCGGTAAAAAACGTAGCCTGCAAAGGCGCCGGCGCGGCCCTCTTGCGTGATATTCCCAAGATGGTGGCCATGACGGCAGCCATTGTGAAAGCAGTAGAACCATCGGGCTTGCCCGTGACCGTGAAAACCCGCTTGGGTTGGGACGATTCCACCAAAAACGTGGAGGAAGTAGCCGAGCGTCTGCAGGACATCGGCATAAAAGCGCTCACCGTACACGGCCGCACCCGCGTGCAGATGTACAAAGGCGAAGCCGACTGGACCTTAATCCGGAAAATCAAGGAAAACCCGCGCATCAATATCCCCATCTTCGGGAACGGTGACATTGACACACCCGAGAAAGCGGTGGCTTATAAAGAGCAGTTCGGTGTGGACGGCATCATGATTGGCCGCGCCTCCATTGGTTACCCCTGGATTTTCAGGGAAATCAAGCACTACATGCAGACCGGCGAATTGTTGGCCCCGCCCACACTACAGGAACGCATTGACATGTGCAAAATGCACTTTGACAAAAGTTTGGAGTGGAAAGGCCTGCGCCTAGGTATCTTTGAGATGCGCCGCCACTACGCCAACTATTTCAGAGGCCTGCCCAACGTGAAAACCTACCGCACCCGCCTGGTGCAGACCGAAGACCCTGCCGAGATTTACGCCATCTTAGACGAGATTGCCAACTCCATGGAATACGCGGAGATATAGAACCTCACCCCCAGCCCCTCTCCCACGGAGAGGGGAGCTTTTCTGCATTCCCGTTTTTGGCCTCGTTTTGAGAAATGAAGCCGAAAACGGGATTTTTTGTGTGATGAATTCGCACGCATTTCGTCCCCCTTTGAAGGGGGTTGGGGGATGACAAGGGCGGTTGAAGAACCATCAGCTAGAGAAATGAAACAAGCAGGAATGATTCTCGGGAATAAAATCTGCCTAATTTATGACGCGGAAGTTATTTCTGTGACTCAACGTTATTATTTTAAGTCACGGAAGTAACTTCCGCGCCACAGAATGATTCTCGGGAATAAAAATCAGCACGAGAATCATCCCCCTACCCCCTTCAAAGGGGGACGAAATGCGTGCTATCATGTAACGTTTGAATGCGCGGGAGACAAGGCGGTGCCCGGTCTCTACAGTACAAAATACAAAAATCCACTAGCTCAAAAGACCTCGTAGTGTGCGCAGCTCCTACGAGTGTCTCAGCCAAAGGCCGTTTTCGGCTTCATTTCCAGAAACGGGGCCTAAAACGGAAATCCTTCTGCTATCTTTGCGCCTCCTATAAACTTCGCCTCGCTTAGAAACCTGTGTCCCAAGAAAATCCATCGCCCGCCCTACAAGAAAATACAGCTTCTACGCCAGCTTTGGCCTGGGTTATTCTGGTGGGCCTTTCTTTAATCTGGGGAACGTCTTTTATCTTGATTAAGAAGGGGCTGGAAGTGTTTTCGTCTAATGAACTGGGCGCGCTGCGGATTTCCATTGCCATGCTGGCGTTGCTTCCGTTTGCCTTGAAAGGGTTGAAAGCACCGCAGCCGGGCCAATGGAAGTTCTTAATCATCAGTGGCGTGATTGGCAATCTGGCACCGGCATTTCTGTTCGCGTACGCAGAGACCAAACTGGCCAGCGGACTGGCGGGCGTGCTGAATTCGCTCACGGCGTTGTTCACACTGGTGATTGGGGCCATTTTCTTCCAGCAGCGCATTACGGCATTGCGGGTGTTAGGCATTTTGATTGGGATTGGCGGAACGGCGGTATTGATTTTTTCGGGCAGCGCGCAAGAAACGTCTTCTAATTCTTTTTACGGGCTGTACGTGGTACTTGCCACGGTGCTCTACGGCGGAAGCCTCAACATCATCAAACACAAGTTGGCGGGCATAAAACCGTTGACCATGGCCAGTTTAGCCATGCTCACGGTGGGGCCTTTTGCGTTGGCGTATTTATTTTCAACAGAAGCAGTGGAGAAGTTGCAGACGCACCCGGCAGCCTGGGAAGCGCTGGGCTATATCACGCTGCTGGCGGTGTTCAGCACGGCCATTGGGCTAGTGTTTTACAACAAGCTGATTCACATGACCAACACGCTCTTCGCCAGTACGTCTACCTATTTAATGCCCATTGTGGCCTTAATCTGGGGCGTGGCCGATGGGGAGAGCATTCACCTGATGCATTACGTGGGAATGGCTATTATTCTGGCTGGCGTGTTGCTGGTGAACCGCGCTAAATAATTGCTTTGCTTCCTGTAGAATTTCTGGGATACTTTTGGCGCTGAAAGCGGATGGTGCGTTTTTGGCCTCGTTTCTGAAAATGAAGCCGAAAACGGAAAAGGCAGGCTAGCTATTTCTTGGGAATCTGCACGGTTTTGAACGAACTAAGCCAATCTATGCCGTCAGATTCAGACATGAAAATCTTTATTTTGGTGCGCTCGCTGTAGTCGGCTAGAAAATCTAGGCCTACGTGTTCCTGCACGTGCTGGTAATGGTTGGGCGAAATCAGGTAAGCCACGTAATTGCCGTGCCCCAGGCGCTGCTCGGCGGCCGGGAAAAACTCTTTCAGAATCCAGGCTTCGTCTTCCTCAGAGGCACCGCCGCGTCCGCGCAGGTCAAACAGCCAGAGGCTCACGCCTAAGTCATAGGCAAACTCCAGTGCTTCCAGGTAGCTTTTGCGGAGCAGCATAGAATCTACGGGTTTGGTCCAGCGCAGAAACAGGATTTCCATGTCTCGCCGATAGGTGAGATGCAGGTGACTTCCTTGAATTTCTTTCTCTAGCAAAGCGGCGCGGGTTAAAGCGTAGATAATGCTCTAAAATTACGACATCAGAGCAAAATAATTGTTACCCGCGCAAACCTTTTTTATAAATCACCGTACAAGCCGCAGGTTTTCCACAATCCAAACTTTTAGGCCTGTGCCCGCGTAGCCAATTTGCTGTTTTTATAGCTATACCCGAAATAAATAGCCAAGCCAATCAGCAGCCAGATGGTGAAGAGAATCCAGTTGTTCACGCCCAGCTGGGTCATTAAATAAAGGTTAGTGAGCAAGCCTAAAACCGGCAGCAACGACAGTCTGTTATTCACTGAAGCATAGGTCAACAGCACGCAGGAAATCAGGAAAACCAGCATTGGAATCTGATGGCGGAATTCGTCATAGCCTCCGCTCCAGCCCACGGCGCTCCAGAAAGCGTCAATGGCTTCGCGGTTGTAGAGCATCACCAACACGCCTGCGGTCAGCAAAATCAACGGCACCCAGATTCTTCCGTTGAGGTAAGGCACTTTAAAGCGGGCCTCAGAGGTGCCGTGTGGGTCAATAATCAGGATTCCGCCGCACACCAGCGCAAACGCAAACAAGGTACCAATGCTGGTCAGGTCAATCACCAAGTCCATGTTCAGCAGCAGCGCAGGCACGCCCACGAAGAAACCAGTCACCAAGGTAGAGAACGAAGGCGTTCTGAACCGCGGGTGTACTTTGGCGAACACCGGCGGCAACAAACCATCTCTAGACATGGTCATCCAGATGCGCGGTTGCCCAATCTGGAACACCAACAGTACCGAGGCCATGGCAAAAATAGCACTTACCGCTACCACACCGGCCAACCAATCTACTCCCACTTTGGTAAACACAAACGCCAACGGGTCACCCACGCCCAGTTCATTGTAAGGCACCATTCCGGTTAAAACCAGCGTGATAATCACGTATAAAATGGTGCAGATAATCAAGGCGTAAATCATGGCGCGGGGTAAATCGCGCTGCGGGTTCTTGCATTCCTCGGCAGTGGTACTGATGGCGTCAAACCCGATGTAGGCGAAAAATACCGCACTCACTCCTTTCAATACGCCACCCACACCGTTGGGCGCAAACGGACTCCAGTTGTCGGGGTTTATGTAGAAAATGCCCACGGCAATCACTACCAACACCACAATCATTTTCAGAATCACTAAGATGTTAGAAGCGTTCTTAGATTCTTTGATTCCTATGTACACCAGCGTGGTAATGACCGCATTGATCATGAACGCGGGCAAGTCTACTACCAGTTTCCCGCCCAGGAAATCCGGCGCCGCCAACCAAGTTTTGTAAGCTTCCAACTGCACCGGGTCTGCCGCCGAGAGCGGTTTCCCGGCCTGCAGCAACGCCAGCACTTCCTGATAGCCTTTGTAGGCGCTCTGCGTGCCCATGGTGAGCCAGACCGGTATGTCCCACCCAATGCCAGACATCAGCCCGGTGAAATAATCGCTCCACGAAATGGCCACCACAATGTTTCCCACCGTGTATTCCATAATCAGGGCCCAGCCAATAATCCAGGCCGCCAGTTCACCGAAGGACGTGTATGCATAGGTATAGGCAGAACCGCTGGCCGGTATGGTAGCCGCGAACTGCGCGTAGCACAGCGCCGAAAACGCGCAGGCAATAGCCGTGAACACAAACAGCATAGACACCGCCGGTCCGCCTTCATAACTGGCGTTGCCAATGGTGCTGAAAATACCGGCCCCAATAATGGCGGCAATGCCCAGAGAGGTCAGATCGCGCACCGACAGGTTACGCTCCAGGCCTTCTTCCACGGTGCCCGGGTGCGTGGCCACATCCATGGGCGGGGTATGCAGAACAGCGTTTAAGCTTTTACGGCGAAGTAAGTTTTTTAAGATCACAGATTGACAGGCTATAGAAATTCAGGGGGAAAAGTTAAGGAAAATATTCTGAAAGCGGCCAAACCTGCGTATATTTAGACAAAGCTCCCCGCCTATGCGCCGCCAACGCCTTACAATTTCTGTCCCCAAACCTTGTGCTGCTCCCTGGTCTTTGATGACTCCCGATGCACAAGGCCGCTTCTGCCATTCCTGCGCCACCACCGTGGTGGACTTTACTAAAATGACCGATGGGGAAGTGGTGGCTTGGCTTTCTAAAGCAACTGACCGCACTTGTGGCCGGTTTAGAAAAGACCAGATTGATAAAAACTTGCGCCCGGTTTCTAATAGAACCAAATCATTTACCTGGTCAACGGCCTTATTCAGCTTAGTAGCTTGGTTACAGGTAGAACCCGCACAGGCTCAGAAAGAAATTCATAAATACGTGCATGAACTGCCGGTTCAGCCAGTAGTTCCGGCAGCGCCCATGAAAGAACTTCCTACGTTAGCTCCTGTTCCCTCCACTAACCCCAGGCTGCTCAAAGGCGTGGTGCAGAAACTAGGCTCCAAAGACAATCTTCCCGGCGTGACCGTCATGCTAAAAGGCACCGATATAGCCACAGCCACTGACAAAAACGGGCGCTTTGAACTTGCTATACCTAAGAACCTACCACTGCAGGAACAAGTGGTGGTTTTTGCTTATATCGGCTTAATACCTCAGGAAAAAAGATTAGTTGATTTGCAAAAGCAAGCATATCCAATTATCTCCATGCAAGTTGACAACCGTATGATTATAGGGGAAGTGATAGTAACAGGTTTTGGCAATCCTCCTTCACCCAAAGGTTTTTTTCAAAAGCTGAAAAATTTATTTCGCTAAACCCGTTTTTGCCTTCATTTCCCAAAACGAGCCCCAAAACAGAAACTGTGTTCAAAAGCCGCCTTACTGTCACCGTCCCCAAACCTTGCCAAGAAAATTGGCAGACCATGACGCCTGTGCAGCAGGGAAGATTCTGCGGAAGTTGCCAGAAAACCGTGGTGGACTTTACGGAAAAGTCTGATGCGGAGGTAGTGAAATGGCTTTCTGCGCAAAAAGGCGAGACCTGCGGGAAATTTCATGATTCCCAATTAAACCGAGGCCTATCCCAGACCTGGGGAAAACCCAAAACGTGGGCCTTTCGCGCTTTATTGATTGGGGCTGTATCTTTTTTCACCGCGAAATCAGCCGCGGCGCAGCAACAAAAGCCACTCAAAGAAGACATTGAACTACTCCCCTCCAGAAATTTTTCAGCGTCCCTCGCCACTTCGGTTCCTAACAGCCAATATGTGAGCGGAATGGTTTTGGCTCAGGCTCCTGGCCAAAAGACAGTGATTACTGTCAGGCTCAATGATTCACTGGAAACCCAGGCAGATGCTGAAGGGCGTTTTGCTATTCCAATTCCCAAATCAATTCCGCAGGAAAAACAATGGCTGGTGATTTCGGCTATAGGATTTAAAACGCAGCGGCACCGGCTTTCAGAACTTATGGAGAAGCAGCCCATTCAGATAGCGATGGTGTCTGAAGCCTTTAGGATTGAAGGTTTACAAGGAAGACTTGGCGGTCTGGTTGCGATATATCCTTGGTACTCTTATTACGGCATGAAACAGCGCCTCAGAAACCTCTTCCGCTAATTGCGTTTTTGGCTTCATTTCTCAAAACGAGCCCCAAAACAGAGAACTGAGCCTGATAGCAAAGGCTCCAACACAAGATTGTTTTTTAGTTCACCACAAAAATTAGGTTGTAGGGGCATATCGCATACGCCCTGCGCATTGCTTAACTATTCTGCTTTATCCTTTTCGGCCTTATCGCTGAGCAAGGTACATGAAGGCCGCCAGCGCCATCGGGCGTATGCAATACGCCCCTACATTTACCTGAAATGCCCTTCCGTTTTCAGCTTCATTTCTCAAAACGAGCCCAAAAACGCGAATTACTTATTCAACACCAACCTGAACGTAGTCCCCTTCCCTACCTCAGAAGCTCGCACGTACAATCTGCCTTGGTGGTAGTTCTCAATAATGCGCCTTGCCAAAGCTAAGCCCAAACCCCAGCCGCGTTTTTTGGTGGTATAGCCGGGTAAGAAGACTTCCTCCTGCTTTGATTTGGGAATGCCTTTGCCGGTGTCTTGAATATCCAGGGCAATGGCGCCTTTGGTGTTGGACTTGGTGAGCCTGAGCGTGATGCTGCCCTTCCCTTCCATGGCGTCTACGGCGTTTTTGCAGATGTTCTCAATCACCCATTCAAACAGCGGGATGTTCACTTTGGCGGTAGTCTCGGGGTCAAATTCGGTCTCCACGTAAAACGCCACTTTCTGCGAGACGCGGTTGCGCAGGTAACCGATGGCGTTTTCTACCACGCGCAGCAGCGGCTCGTCTTTGAGCACCGGCACAGACCCGATGTTGGAGAACCGTTCGGTGATGATTTCCAGCCGACGCACGTCTTTGCCAAGTTCCTCCACAATGGGTTCGTTCTCAAAACGGGGGCTGGCCTTCAGGTATTCGTACCACGCCATCAAGGACGAAAGCGGCGTGCCCAGCTGGTGGGCGGTTTCTTTGGCCAGACCCACCCATACGCGGTTCTGCTCGGCCTTCCGCGAATAACTGAACGCGTAGTAGGCAATCAAAGAAAGGCAGGCAATGACGGTGAGCTGCACATAAGGGTAATAGCGCAACTGGGTGAGCAACTCAGAGTCTTTGTAGAAAATATAATTCCTGAAATCGTCTTGGTAGGCCACCACAATGGGCTTGTGCTGGGTTTTCATCTTGGCCACCTCGCGCTGAAGCAGGGCTTTTTTGCGCGTTTCTGAAATTTTTTCTGGGATGGTGAGGTTCTTATAGGCGAGCACGTTCTCCTGTTCATCGGTGAGAATCACGGGCACCGACCGGTTGGCGTCAATGATTTCCTCCTGCACAAAGACCAGGTTGTCTGAGTCAATTTCGGCGTTGCCCATGTACCGAAGACCCTTGGCGTAGAGGTCAATGAGCTGCTGCTCGCGCTCAGAGAGCTTGGCCACCAGTAAGTTGGTATAAATCACGGTGGCGCCGCCAATCACCAGCGCCACCACAATGATGAGGAGCTTGAGCCGTGACTTTTTAGAATAGATGGATTTTGGAATCATGTACACTACTAACGCAAACGCCCTTTCAGTATGCCTTTGGGGCCGCTCGGCTAAGATAACGCAGTAAACTGGGTTTCTGATTAATTTAGAATGCGAATAAATAAAACAAAAGAGGCGACATCCTTCTTTTTTACATGATACAAGCGTAATTTTGCAAGCTAGTTTAAAACTGCCGTATGCTTCACAACTTTAGAGCCGTCAGTCTTTCTTATAAAAAGGCTCCCTTAGACATAAGAGAGCTAATTGCTTTAGATGAAAATTCCTGTCGGCAGTTTCTGCAGACGTTAAAGGGTTTCATTCAGGCAACTGACCTCCTCGTACTCTCTACGTGCAACCGCACGGAAGTTTATTATACCTCAGACGCTGACTACAGCCATGAGATAGTGAAACTGTTGGGTATCACCAAGGGCATGACCAACATTGCCCAATACCTGGACTATTTCACCATCATCAATGAGCACCAAGACGCGGTGCAGCACCTGTTCAACGTGGCCATGGGCCTAGATGCGCAGGTGGTAGGCGACATGCAGATCTCTAACCAGGTGAAACAGGCTTACCAGTGGGCCGTGGACTCTGAGGCCGCCGGCCCTTTTCTGCACCGTTTGCTGCACACCATTTTCTTCACCAACAAGCGCGTAGTACAGGAAACCGCCTTCAGAGACGGCGCCGCCTCTACGTCTTACGCCGCTCTGGAACTGGTAGACAGCCTGGTTGCCGATATTGCCGAGCCAAAAATCTTAGTGGTAGGCCTGGGCGAAATTGGGGCCGATGTCTGCCGTCACTTGAAAGACTCAGACTACACCCACGTTAAAATCTCTAACCGCACCCAAGCCAAAGCCCAAATCTTAGCCGATGAATGCGGCCTGGACGTGGTACCTTTTGAGGAACTGGTAGAAGCCCTGAAAGAAGCCGATGTGGTGATTTCCTCCGTGGCCCGCGACCAGCCGTTCTTCACCAAAGAGATGGTGAGTCGCCTGAACGTACTCACCTACAAGTTCTTCATTGACCTGAGCGTACCCCGCAGCGTGGAGCCAGATATTGAGCAGATTCCGGGTGTGCTGGTCTATAATATTGATACCATCCAAAACAAAGCCTCTGAAGCCCTGCAACGCCGCATTGAAGCCGTGCCGCAGGTAAAGCAGATTATCTCTGAGTCCATCGCCTCGTTTGAGGACTGGAGCAAAGAGATGAACGTGTCGCCCACTATCCAGAAACTGAAGAACGCCTTAGAAAGCATTCGGCAGGAAGAGATGGCCCGCTACATGAAGAAACTCTCCGCCGAGGAAGCCAAGCACATGGATGACATCACCAAGTCCATGATGCAGAAAATCATCAAACTGCCCGTACTCCAACTTAAAGCCGCCTGCAAACGCGGGGAGGCCGAAACCCTGATTGACGTGCTCACCGATTTGTTTGACCTGGAAAAGCAGTCTGCTGAGGCGCACGCCTAAGATTTTTAATTCGAATTGATATTTGAGAGGCATTCCGCAATGGATGCCTCTTTTTTTTAAACTCGTTCGCTGATTTACGCATTCCTGAGCACGTAGGGACAGGGCTTGACCTGTCCTAAACGGTGGCCGTAGCAGTTGGTTTACTATACAACAAAGCAGAAAGCGCCCTCAGTAATGTGTGGGCCAGGAACGCCATGATCAGGAATGCGTGCGGACAGGTCAAGCCCTGTCCCTAAGTGCTCAGGAATGCGTAACCATGAGACAATCCATCCCCATTTTCGGCTTCATTTCTGGAAACGAGCCTGAAAACGGAAATTCCATTGACCCTTCCTCCTATCATTGAAAATCAATAACACCAACTTCATAAATAATTTCAAGAACCAGCTATCTTGGCAGCATGAAAAAGCTGCTGTTCCTCTGTCTCGCAACCCTAACTGTATTTTCCGCTTCGGCACAAGTCACCTGGAAACCTTCTACAGAACATCAGCAAGGCTTGCCCGCTTCTGTGCAGGTTTTTGTGACCACAGACTCCCTGGGTGGCAAGCCGTTCAAAGCCTATTACCTGATCGCTGACCTCAAAGACCCTAAGCTGGAAGTACTTACTCGTGTGGGCAATGGCAAGCGCTACACCCCCAAGCAATATTTTGAGCAGGAACCGGGCAATGTGCTGGCCACGGTGAACACCACGTTTTTCTCCTTCGCAGATAACAGCAACTTGAATTTGGTCATCAATGACGGCAAAGTGCTGGCCGCTCAGGCTCCCGTCAAACGCAAAAACCCGAAGGGCCAGGACACGCTCACCTTCTACCCTACCACCGGCGCCATCGGGTTTTTCAGGAACCGAAAAGCAGATGTGGCCTGGGCCTACAACGTGGGCAAGAAAAAGAAAACCATGGAATTGGCCGCGCCTTATAAAACCCGCGCAGCCGATGGCGCTGTCCCAGAACCATCGCCCAAAACGGTAAAAGGCATGAAACGCTGGAAACCGCGCGTGGCCGTAGGCGGCGGTCCGGTACTGGTGCAGAACGGCAACGAACATATCACCGCCGAAGAGGAAATGCGCGGCGGCGCTGGGTTCAGAGGGCCGCACCCGCGCACGGTCATGGGCTACACGCCAGACAACAAGTTCATCATTTTAATGGTGGAAGGCCGTAACAAAGGTATTGCCGAAGGTGCGAGTCTGGACCAATTGGCGCAATTGATGGTGAGCCTGGGTTGCCACGAAGCCCTGAACCTGGACGGCGGTGGCTCTAGTGCGTTGTATATCAAAGGAAAAGACACAATCAAACCCTCAGACAACGGCAACCAACGACCCGTTCCGGCGGTGCTGGTATTGAAATACAAGGACTAATCCATCCAAAGCAATGCCTGTTTTCGGCTTCATTTTCAGAAATGAGCCCGAAAACGGAAAATTGTAGCGTTAAAAGATTTGCTACAACATGCCCGCCAAAAGTAAAAACCGTTTCTAGCCCTTTACTATAGGCCGGAAACGGTTCTGGGGGATACTCGTTTGATGTGTATTGACGCGTTGCAATAAAAGAACAGGACTACAGATCGCCGCAGCACTCTTCCAGACAGTCTATCACATCAATCAGCTTGGGGATGGAGAGGGAATAATAGATTTTGGTGCCCACCTTGAAAGACGAGAGCACGCCCTTGTCTTTCAGCGTGATCAAATGCTGTGACGCAATGGCTTGAGGCAGATCTAAATACTGATAAATCTCCGTCACGGTCATTTTATCTTCCTTACCCAGAAGATCCACGATGGCCAACCTTTTAGGGTGCGCCAATACCTTGAGCATGGACGCCGCCTTATCTATCTTCTTAGATTCCACTCTGGATAATAAACTTTTCATAAGGACACGCTAAAATCTGTACTACATGAGGCGCGCCGCCCGCGCCCTTTAAACCCGCCGGCCACCCCTTTCTTTGCGACTTACCGGAACATTACGTTATCTTTAACGCATGGCTACTTACCATGTTATAGGCGTAATGTCTGGCACTTCGCTGGACGGAGTGGATCTGGCTTATTGCAGATTTACGTATAATGAAGGGAATTGGATATATAAAATACTTAATACTGAAACAGTTCCATATTCAGATATATGGGAACAGCGTCTGGCGGGCCTCACCGAGGTCAGCGCTGTGGAGTTAATTGCCACTGACCGGGCCTACGGGCACTATCTGGGCGAACTGGTGAAAGCCTTCACAGACCGCCATAATCTGCAAGTAGATTTTGTGGCCTCGCACGGGCATACCATCTTCCACCAGCCGCAACTGCACATCACGTTCCAGGTGGGCAGCGGCGCATACCTGGCCGCTGCCGCCGGTCTGCCCACCGTCTCTGATTTCAGAACGCTAGATATTGCCCTGGGCGGACAAGGCGCGCCCTTAGTGCCTATCGGAGATAGACTTTTATTCTCTGAGTATGATTTCTGCCTGAACCTGGGCGGTATCTCCAACATCTCACAAGAAGGTGCAGACAAGCGCGTGGCCTTTGACATTTCCTGCTGCAACATGCTCCTCAACCCCCTAGCCGAGGAACTGGGCCTGCCCTATGACAAGAACGGCGACAACGCCCGAGGCGGTCAGTTTGACCAGACTTTGTTTGACCAACTCAACGGCCCCGCCTATTTCTCAGCGCCTTTCCCCAAATCCATCGGCAAAGAGTGGGCCGATGAACACAGCCTGCGCACCCTGCAAGAGTCAAAAGCCACCGTGCAAGTCAAACTGCACACGGCCTGCCACCACATGGGCTACCAGATTGCCCAGGCCATTCAGCAGCACGCCGCCCAGAAGCAAGGCAAAGTGCTGCTCACCGGCGGCGGCGCGTTCAACTCTTTTCTGGTGGAGCAAATCAGGCATTACCTGGGCCCCAACTTTGAAGTAGTAGTCCCAAAACCCGAACTGGTCAATTTCAAGGAAGCCCTGATCTTCGCATTTCTGGGCGTACTCCGCTGGCGCCAGGAAACCAACTGCCTCAAAAGCGTGACCGGCGCCCGCCATGACAACTGCGGCGGCGCCATCTACTGGTACTAGCGTTTTCGGGCTCTGTTTTGCAAATGGAGGCGAAAACAGGAATTAATGGAGACAAACCTAGGTCATGGAGACAGTATGAGGTCTTTTGAGACCACCCCCAGCCCCTCCTAGGACAGGAGGGGAGTTCTCTGGAATGCGAAGGCAAAAGAGAGCCATGCGTGGGAGACAAGGCGGTGCCTGGTCTCTACAACCTGCAACCGAATTCCAGTTTCGCCTCCATTTTTAATCCAGAGCCCGAAAACGCAATTTACAGTAAGGCTCCCCTCCTGTTTTAGGAGGGGTTGGGGGTGGTCACCTTTTCCAGCCTTTCTATTGAGCGCCTAAGCAGGTTCCGTCGCAGGCAGGCGGGTGCCGAAGGCGCCAGGAAGCTGGTACAGCGCGAGAGGGGAAGGCGGGGCCTCGCGGCCGTGAGCGCTCGGAGGCAGGCTATGGAAAGAGCCGTCTTGTGAAACTCAGGATGAAACGGCGGATTGGAAGGGAGGCAAATGGCGTGCACAAAAGCTTCTATAACCGCAGATTGGGTCGTTGGTGATAACACCAATAACGGCGAAGGAAAAATGCTTGTACACCTCTGAACGTCAAGAAGAAGAAAGCAATAATCTTCGTTAGATTCTTCTACAAGCTCAGGATGACGTTAGGCTCTCGCCTTAAGAGCGCTTAGAATGACCGTAAAAGAATTCCGTTTTCGGGCTTCATATTCCAAATAGAGCCAAAACCACACTTTTCATAAGACAAACCTTTCCGGCGGCAAACCTGCAACAAACAGTTGTTTGTTATACCTTTGCAGCGCATCACCAAACCCCACCCCAGTTATGAAAGACCTGCTCGCCAAATTTGAGAACAAACGCCCGGAGATTGTATTTGAGTGGAAAGATTCTGAAACAGAGGCCGAAGGTTGGGTGGTCATCAACTCCCTGCGCGGCGGGGCGGCCGGCGGCGGCACGCGCATGCGCAAGGGCCTGGACAAGCGCGAGGTAGAATCACTGGCCAAAACCATGGAAGTGAAATTCACCGTCTCGGGCCCGGCCATTGGCGGCGCGAAGTCAGGGATTAACTTTGACCCGGCAGACCCGCGCAAGCAAGGCGTGCTGGAGCGCTGGTACCGCGTGGTCTATCCGCTGCTAAAAAATTATTACGGCACCGGCGGCGATTTGAACGTGGACGAAATTCATGAAGTGATTCCCATCACCGAGGAATACGGCCTGTGGCACCCGCAGGAAGGTGTGGTCACCGGCCACTACAAAGCCACTGAACCGCAGAAAATCAACAAGATAGGCCAACTGCGCCAGGGCGTGAGCAAAGTACTGGAAGATGCCAACTACTCGCCGTCCTTGGCACGCAAATACACCGTGGCCGACATGATCACGGGCTACGGCGTGGCCAAAGCGGTGGCGCATTATTATGACATTTGGGGCGGTAACTTAAAAGGCAAACGGGCCATCATTCAGGGTTGGGGCAACGTGGGCGCTGCCGCTGCGTTTTATCTGGCCGCCGAGGGTGCGCACGTGGTAGGCATCATTGACCGGGCCGGGGGTTTAATCAACGCCGAAGGTTTTACCCTGGAAGAAATCACGAACCTATTCCTCAACCGCGTTGGCAACGCCTTGACCGCTGATAATTTGCTTTCGTTTGACGAGGTGAATACTCAAATCTGGGACGTACAGGCGGAGATTTTCATTCCGGCGGCGGCCTCAAGGTTGGTGACCACAGACCAGGTGGAGCGCATGCGCAACAAGGGCTTGGAGGTGATTTCCTGCGGTGCCAACGTACCGTTCAAAGACCCAGAAATCTTCTTCGGGGCTACGGGCGAGTTTGCCGACCAGCAGGTGAGCGTGATTCCGGACTTTGTGGCCAATTGCGGCATGGCCCGCGTGTTCGCGTATTTGATGGAACAGGACGTGGAAATCACCGATGACGCCATTTTCTCAGACATCTCCCGCACCATCAGAACCGCCCTGGAGAAAAGCCACGCCAAGAACCCGCAGAAAACGGAGATCGCCAAGACTTCCTTTGAGATTGCCCTGAGCCAGTTGCTGTAATTTTAATGGGTGTAAAGCAAATCTTCCGTTTTCGGGCTCAATTTCAGAAATGAGCACGAAAACGAAGGCTGTTTTTGTTAGTTCTTATTTTAATATTCAACTACCAAATTCTTACGCGTTCCTCTCTTTTGTCATCCTGAAAGGAGCTTGGCGGTGAACAGAGATAGCATTGAATTCCTGCTTTTCTAGCTTGCCCACAAGATCTTTCCAAGATGACAACAGGGGAAAACAACCGTGAAAACTATTTGAAAAAAAGCCGCGTGGAAAGATTAAATCTCAACGCGGTTTTTCCTAAATGAAACCCATCATGGGCATTCACTTTCGGCTGAAAGCCAACTACACTTTCTTGAAGCCCACGGCCAGGAGTTTGGCTACGTCTTGCTCGGCCACTTTCACTTTGAACACGCGGCCGCTGGGGCAGGTGCAGGCCAGGCAGGTGCCATAGCCGTCTTTGGGTTCTGTAACAGAAATTTCCTGCACGGTGTAGCCGTTGTTCTCTACGTATTCGCGCACGCAGACCCGTTTATCTGGGGTTTTGTTGCAGTAGCCCCAGGGGTCGGCGCATTGGGTTTCACTATAAGACAGCCATTGGCCGTCGGTGGAAAGGCCTTTGCCCTCCGAGGCTTCTTCTGGGGTGGCCGGAATCTGGCAGGCGGTGAAAGACAGAAACAAGCCCAGCATTGCCAGAAAAGAGATAGTTTTGCGTTTCATCATAACGGTTTCCTTTTTTACAGATGACCCGGCGGCATTCCCAAAGGTTGCATCTCCCAACTTGATATTTTCTCTTGTGGCATGAAAGAACAGGTAGCAGATTTCTTACGGCTTGAGTTTCTGAGCAACACCATGCAGCAGTTCCTAGTTTTTCTGGGGATCATGCTGGCCGGTTTTCTGTTCAAGACGGTGGTGTCTAAACTGCTGTCTGAGATTCTGTTCAGTGTGGTGGTCAAGCGGTTCTCCAAAGACGTGACCAAAGAAGAGTTCAAGCGTCTGCTGGTGACCCCGTTGGAGTTCCTCAGTTTCCTGGTATTCTTTTACATAGCATTTGACCAGCTCACCTACCCAGAACAGTTGGGCTTGCCAGCCAAAGACGAGATTGGCCTGAAACGCATTCTGCAGCGCATCTACGGCATTTTCCTGATCAGCTCCATTACATGGGTAGTCATGCGCCTGCTAGACTTCTTCGGGATGTTCTTCTCCAAGCGCGCGGCCAAGACCCTCTCTAAGTTAGACGACCAACTGGTGCCGTTCTTCGTGGATTTCACCAAGGTGATAGTAGTGATTATTGGCTTCTTCGTGATTCTGGGCACGGTGTTTCATGTGAACGTGGCCGGTTTGGTGGCGGGTCTGGGCGTGGGCGGTCTGGCGCTGGCGTTTGCCGCCAAAGAAAGCCTTGAGAACTTGCTGGCTTCGTTCACAATCTTTTTGGATCATCCTTTTGTGGTAGGAGATCTGGTGCAGGTAGGCGAGATTACGGGCACTATTGAGAAAATAGGTTTCCGGAGCACGCGCATTCGCACCATTGAGAAAAGCTATGTTACGCTTCCCAACAAAAGCATGATTGACAAACCGCTGGACAACCTCACCTTGCGTACTTTCCGGCGGGTTACGTTTGAGGTCATGCTCACCTACGCCACCACCCCAGAGCAGATGCGCGCCGTCTGCCAGGAAATTCAGGCCTACATTGACCACCACCCGCGCACCAATGAAGACGGACAAGTGCGGTTTTACCGCTTAGGCCCGCACTCCAAAGACATCAGGATCTTCTACTTCATCAACACCATTGAGTGGGAAGAATACATGAAGATACGCGAAGAAATCAACTATGAAATTGAGGCCATCATAGCCCGCCACGGCGCTGCCTTCGCCCACCCGCCGTTTTTGTATGGTTCACTGCAGGGGTAAGTGAATTTTTTGACGCATTTCGTTTCCCTTTGAAGAGGGTTAGGGGATGATTGCTTTTGCAGATTTTTCTTTATTATTTCTCCTTCACTGCCGCAAGTTTAGCGCAAGCGTAACTTGTGGTTGTTCATGATGTAAGTTTATAAACTTACGTAAGTCAATAGACTTACCAAGTTAAAAGCCACAAGTTACGCTCGCGCTAAACTTGCGGCAGAGAAAATGTACTCTCTAAAATAAAAAGCTTCCCGTTTTTGGGCTCATTTCTAAAAACGAAGCCAAAAACGGGAAGCTTTAAATCTATCTAAACAGCTAGTTACCAGCCAGAGCCGCCGCGTTTTCCACCGCCTAAAATTCCGCCTAACAGACCGCCTAAACCACCGCCGCCCATTCCTCTTCCGTAGCCGCCGCGTCCGCTGAGGCTGCCCAAGATGGAGGCCATGGAGCCCAGGCCACCCATGCGTCCGCCCCCGAACAGGCCGCCGCGGCCCATGCCACCGCCCATCATGCCGCCACCTAGCATTCCGCCTAAAAGTCCGCCCAGGCCACCGCCCATGCCGCCCATCATACCGCCGCCCGTGCCCCGGCCGCGCCGGTTCATCATGCCGCTGATTACAATAGGAGCCAGAATACCCAGCATACCCGTCACCATACCCGGCGAAATACCCGAGTTCTTGAACATGTCACCGAAGCCGCTTTTGCTCAGGAAAGACTGCGAGGTAGGGTCTTCGCCTTGCTCCTGCGCTTGGTTGGCCTTGTCTACAAACTGGTCTAAGATGCTGAACTGCTTCTGGTCAATGCCCAAATACTGGCTCACCTCACTAATGCGCTGTTGTTCTTCTGGGGTGTACTGGCCGTCTAACTTCGCGAAGCTGATGATGTCTGTCACGAAGGAGAACCGCAGAGGGCTGGTCTTGAGCACATCCAAGCACCGCTGCAAACTAATCTGTGAGGGATTTTTAGCGATGGAGGCCACTTCTTCCTGCAGGTTCTCGGGCAACTCGGCGGCCTCGCCTAATACGCGTAAGAAAGCAATCTCTTGTTCGGTCACGTTGCCGTCTGCCGAGGCAATGGTGGCCAACGCGCCCATATAAGCACCTTTTTCCTGGTCTGAATAATCTTTGAGCAAGGTGGTTTCTTCTTCCATAGTTTTCTGAATTAGAGGTTGGACTAACAGAAACGGACACCGCCTCAAGGAGTTGGCGTTTTGGGGCTCATTTTCAGAAATGAAGGCAAAAACGGAAATCCAGCCCTAAATTTTCCCGCGCATCGGCGCAGCCCAACCTGATTTTCAGTAGCTTTAAGTACCCAAACCCGCACGCCATGGACACCACTGAACCGCTCAACCGTTTTGACCGCATTGTGGCCCTCCTGCAGCACCTGCAGAGCAGCCGCACCGTGAAGGCCCAGGACCTGGCAGATAGGTTTCAGGTAAGTTTGCGCACTATTTATAGAGATATCAGGTCTTTGGAGGCCTCAGGCGTGCCGGTGACCGGCGAGGCCGGCGTGGGCTATTCTCTGCTGGAGGGCTATAGGTTGCCGCCGGTTATGTTCACGCAGGAAGAGGCCGGTAGTTTTGTGGCCGCCGCCAAACTCATGCAGAAATTCACCGACAAAGCCCTGGGCGCGCATTTTGAGAGTGCCATGTACAAGGTGAAATCTGTGTTGCGTGGAAGTGCCAAAGACCGCGTGGCCGCCCTGGAATCGCAGATTTGGGTAGACGCGGCAGCGCCGGTGTTCAACAAAGACACACCCCACGCCCTGGATGTGCTCCTGGACAGCATGGCCGATAAAAAACAAGTGGCCCTGCAGTACCAAGCCTTCAGTTCTGAGGCCACCACTGAGCGCCGGATTGAGCCCGTGGGCCTGTTCCATGAAAACAACTTCTGGTACATTATGGGCTATTGCCACCTGCGCCAGGAGTACCGCCAGTTCCGGACAGACCGCATGCTGCAGATTAAACTCACAGACAAACCGTTCACCCGCGAGCACGGCCCGCTGGCAGATTACCGAAAGCCTAAAGCACCAAGAGAGAAAGTGAAAGTGGTGCTGCGCGTGGAGAAATCGTTCAGCAAGTTCATCCAGACCAGCCGCACGTATTACGGGTTTGTGTCTGAGAGAATAGAAAGTGAGTACGTGGAGATGACGTTCATGACCGAGGATCAATGCGAAGGCTTTGCCAGGTGGTTTCTCATGTTTGGCGACTGCGCCCAGATTCTAGAACCCGAAAGCCTGAAACACCAAGTAAGCGAAATCATAGCCCGGGTGCAGGCGGCCCTCCACCTCCAACCCGAGCCTGTTTTTTCTTAATTCAACTGTAAAATTCGGCGCCCGCCGAGGCAAAAAAAAGCTAAGTGCTTGTTTACATTTTGATTTTGTAGGCGAAAACAGGTAGCGACAGGTTCTGGCGAAGCATTTTTTGAGCAGCATAGCAACGCTATGGTGCGACTCAACCGCTAAGTCAGGTTCTTTGGATGCCTTTTTGCAGCGCAAAATACAAATGTAAACAAGCACTTAATCTTCTAGTTCTGCGCACATGAAACCGGCTTTCTGGAGGCGGTCAATCACTACAGATGGCGTCACGGCCTGGGCCTCCACCCTCAGAATGTGGTCGCAGTCCTGAAGGTCAAAGTTCCAACGATCAGCGCGGGAGCGCAGCAGTTGGTTCAGCAGCGGCGCCACCTGTTTCACGCCGCTGCTCGTCTGAACCGATGTCTTGATTACGAGCACGGTCCGCATGGTCTTATCTCTCCCAGAAGTTGGGTGGCTCCACGCCTAGCGCGCGCAAATACACATACCCCTGGCCGCGGTGATGGATCTCATTGTCAATGTAATATAGCACACTGGAAATGACCGTGCCTTCATACTGCCCAAACGCCATGATCTTCTCTTGGAATTTCTCGTCGGGTATGAGAGCCCAATACTGATCAATGGCAGCAGTGGCTTCGTCCCAGAGAGCCAGAATCTTGTCTTTGGTGGTGGCCTGGCTTAGGTCTTCCTTGAGTTCCTCAGACGTGCCGGTGGCAATTTCCTTTACGCCCGGCGCGGCAATGGCCAGCAGTTCATACACCATCTTGCTAAAGGGCCGCATGCCGCCAATAGAGAACTCAAACAGCTCTTTCTCTGGGAACGCGTCAATGACTCTGCGCGTGAGCCCGCGGTGCGCCTGCCAGTGTTTCAGCAAGTCTTGGGACGAAATCACCGGGGCGGTGGTGGGGTTGGGGATCATGGTTTCCATAAGTGTTGGGGTTATTGGTGAATGATTTAGACAAATCTACCCGCCCCTTGTGACAACCGTTTGTCAGTAGCCTCTGGAAATATTTAAGAAAGTTTGGTTGAAGGAAAAAAGTATTCCCGTTTTCGGGCTCATTTCTGGAAACGAGCCCGAAAACGGGAATATAACACCCACTATCTGTTCATAAATTGGCCAATCCTTTACTTCTTCACCGCCGCAATAATCCTCTTAAAAAATTCATCTCCGTTGGTACCGTGCCAGCGCCAGACTACCACTAGGTCATGCTCTGGATCTACCCAAATGGTGTTGGAACCGGCGCCCAGGGCGGCGTAGCTGGTAGCGGGCGCGTTGGGCCATTGCTTTTTCTGCGTATTCAGCCACCAAAGGTAGCCGTAGTCGGGGCCGTGCGGGCCGGGCGTGGTGGCTTGCTTTACCCAATCAGCAGAGACCAGCTGTTGGTTTTTCCATTTGCCCTGGCGCAGGAACAGATACCCGAAGCGGGCTTCGTCGCGGGTGTTGATCCAGAGGCCGCCGCCCCAGCGGGTGCCGCCGCTCACGCTGGGCAGTTGTTGGCCGTCAACGTCTACAAAAGAATTCTGGTACGGCAGGTATTGCCAACTGTCTGAGGCGCCAATGGGGTTCATGATCTGCTCTTTTAAGACCTCAGGCAGTGGTTTCTTCCAGAGCCGAAGCATGGACAACGAGAACCGATTGATGCGCACGTCGTTGTATTCATAGAATGTGCCGGGTTCTTGGAGGGCTCTAGGTTTGCGTTCACCGGAACCAAATTCCTCTTTGCCTACAAAGGTATGTGTCTTCCCGAAGAGCTCGCCCTCCCACTCGCTGGTCTGTTGCGCATGATGGTGCCAGGTGATTTTGCGGTTGTGTTCTGAGTCATAGCCGCCGTCTTTGATGTAATTGGCCACAGGGTCCTGCACGTTTTTGATCAAGCCTTTGTCTAGGGCCACACCAAGCAACGTGGACAAAAAGCTCTTGGCGATGCTGTAGGTCGGGTCAGCGCGCTCGGTATCGCCCCACTCTGCCACAATGTAACCGTGCCGCAGAATGATGCCGTTGGTGGCCGCTCTATCATTAGGTATTGGCCCCAGCAACTTCCCGAAGGTCTGTTCCTGGTCAGAGAAATCCTTCGCGCGCTTGGTTTCCTGGGTCTGCGCATAGGCCACCGCTTGGGCCAGCAAGTCAGCGTCCATGCCAACTTGTTCGGGTTTCTTGCGTTCCCATTTATCGCCTTTCTCTGGGTAATAGACTTTGGTGGAAGTAGCGGTTTGGTTGGAAGTACTGGTATTGTTTGGCTGGCAGGAGATTAAGCCTAGCAAAAGGAAAAGTAACAAACGTGCACTTATGTTTTTCATTCACAGTTTGTAAGGGTATTCAAAAATAAATTTGATAACATACACATGACACAAGTTTAGTTTATAATTCGCAAATATTGAGTTAGTTGGAAAGCTTAGGCTATGAATTCATTATGGATACTAATTTTAAGATTATCGAGCCAAAAACAACCTATGATAAATTAGCACTAATTAGAATCAACTGCTCTTCTATTCTGAGCTTTAATTAATCTATCCTCAAACTTTCTAAGCTTAATAAGTTGGTCATTCCTCTCGCTATTTTTATTCTTTCCAAAAACCTCAATTGCTTTTTCTAATACTCTAATTTCATCATCTATGCGCTGTTGTTTTTTATAGATTATAGCCAGCCTATCATAGGGATGATTACCATCAAATCCATCTAAAATATTTGCTTCGTAAAGGTCTATCGCCTTAAGCATATTCCCAGATTTCTCAAAATTTATGCCCATTAGGTTCCTCTCTGTTTGCTTATCCATATTTTGCATGTTTTGGATTAAAGTTATTGATTCTATATAAGATTTGATAAATTCCCGTTTTCGGGCTCATTTCCCAAAACGAGGCCAAAAACGGCTTTTCGCTTAAAACTCAAAATACTCGGTGGCGGGCTTCACGGCTTTCTCTTCTTTTTTCTTGCCTTGCAGCACGTCTTTGAGTTCTTGTTTTTCATTCTTTAGATCAGCGGCAATCTTGGTTTTGACTTTCTCCTGGTCAAAGGCCACTTTAAAGTTGCCTTCCTTGCCTTTGAGCGTGAGGAACAGGTTGGGGTTGGGCGTGGAGCCGCCGGCCACGGTCCCGAAGCGCTCGTCTTTGTCACGGCGGGCGGCGGCGGTGTTGGCTAACGGTATGCGCAGGCGGTAGTCCATGTGCTGGTCAAAGGTGTGCGTGCCCGAGACCGTAATGGTGTTGAACCGGCTGGTACTGGACTTGATTTCCATCTCTGGAATGTAGATGATGCCTTCCTGAATAAAGAAATTGTTCCTGAGCTCTGAGAAGCGCAGGTTGGCCAGTTCGCGGCGGTCTACAAAGGTGCTCAGCTTCTGCAGCGGCTCAAAATTCACCAGTTGCCCGTTCTTGATGGACGTGTTAATTTCGGCCTGCATCAAAGACGTGCGGGAATTGAGTTGGTGGTCAAAGAACAGCTCGGCGTCCATCTGGGCCGTGAGTTCGCCGCGCAGGTGCCGTGGCGTGAGAAACTTCTGCCCGAAGCCTTCAAACACATACAGCAGGCTGTCTACCTTAATGTCTTGCAGGCTGGCCACGGTGTTAATCTGAATCAAGGACTTGCGCGCATCTAAAGAGCCCCGCACCTTGAACGTGCCGCCCACCGCCTGCAGGGCAATGTTAGGCGACGTGATGACTTTGTTCTGCAGCCGCACCTGCCCGTGCACCTGCTTGGCCTTGAACCGCCGGAACTGCAACTGCCCTACCGAGGCATTCAAGTCAAACTCCAGGTAGGCCGGCAAATTGAACGCATAGGCCGCTGCCCCAGATTTGATGGACTTGCCCCCGGCCGCAGGTGCTTTCTGCTCTTGCCCGGCCGCCGCCAACAACTGGTCTAAATCAAGGGATTTGGACACGAAATCGGCTTCTACTTTGAGTTTCTGGTTGGGGAGGAACAGCCAGGCCAGCACATTCTTGAAATAGCCGTTCAGCAGAAAATCAGACGCGCCCACCTTGCCCTTGAAATCAGTGACGGCCACATCGCTCTTCCGGAACAGGAACGTGCCGTGGAGTTGGCTGAGCGCCTGCGGGTGCTGCCTGAACTGCAGATGCACCTGCCGGAGGGTGACTTCGCCGCTGGTTTTAATTTTAGGGCTGTTGGGGTTGGCCTTAAAGGCGTTTAAATTACCGGTAAAGGCAAACTGCACCTGCGCCTGCCCGGCTCCTTTCTTCATGTCTGGCACCGGAAACAGACCCAGCACATGGGCCACGTCCACTTCTGCGCGCAGCTGGGCCTGCAAATCTGGGTTAGTGAAGTTGCGCACCACCACCTCGCCGGAGAACGGTTTTCCGCGCAGCTTTCCTTTGATTTTGCGCAATTCCAGCACCGAACTCTGCGCAGTCTGCTTAGTTCCGTTGGTAAACCTACCTTCCAGATGCAGGCCTTCAATTTTCTCCTGATAGTCTGGGTGATAGAACGATGCTCCGCGCGCGCCAAAACTCACGTCTATGAAAGGGCTTTTCTTGCCAGAAGCTTCGCCTTTCACCTGGCCTTTGAAATAGACATCGCCGTTGCTCCGGTACCTAGCCAGCGGCTTGGCCAGTTTGGGTGGCAGCAAGGCCAGCAGTGACTGAATACTGGTGTTCTTGCCCTGCACCTGCAGATCTAGCTGAGTTTTATGGGCAAAGGCCACAGTTCCGCCAAACCCGTACGTGGCGGCCCCCACCTGCAGTTCTGAGGGCTGAATGGTGAGGTTTTTCGTCTCAGTATTTAAGGCTAGCTGGCTGCTTAACGTAATTTCCTTGGCTTTCAGAAACTCGCTGCCGCCCGCTTTCAGGCTGTTGACCAGCGCCTTGCCGTTGGTTTTGATTTGCACCAGTGGCCCTTCTATGGCTAGCGCGGCGGTGAGTTGGTGCGCCTGCAGGTCATAGGTTTGTTTGCCGGGGTCATCTTGGTAGCGCACGTGCACGTTCTGGAGCGAGATGTGCTGCAGGTCAAAAGCCATTTTGCCGGTTTGGGTGGTGTCTGCGGTTTGGTAAATCAGGTAATTGACCTCGCCGTTGGGCAGCACTTTCACCAGCACTTCGCCTTCCTCTAAATGAATTTCTTTGATGCGGTAGTTGCCCTTCCAGACATCCCAGAAGTCAAAGGTGCTGTAAATGCGCCTGAGCTTGGCCAGGGGCGCGGTGCTGTTGGGCAGGGCTTCAGTGATTTCCACGTTCTGCAGACTAATGGCCACCTGCGGAAACTTCTGCCACCAGGTCACCTCTATCTTCTCCACGGCCACCTTGGTCTTGATGTGTTTGTTGGCCTCCGTGACAAAAAGCTGAATGATTTTGTCTTGGTAGAAGTAAATAGTGCCGGCCGCCAGGGCCAATACCAGAAACAGGCCGCCTGCCGCCAAAAAAATATACCGCGCTATCTTTTTCCCCTTTCCCACAAACTTTCTGATTTACAGACTCTAAATATACAGCGCGGGATTGTCCCCTCCAATGGAAGGTGCGCCACAAGAAAAATTTTACACTTTTTTAGCGACGGCATTTGGCAGAAAGAAAAACATCCCCCATATTTGCATCATCAAACGGGGACAATAGGTCTTCTACTGATAAAGATTGGGGTGTTAGCTCAGCTGGTTCAGAGCATCTGCCTTACAAGCAGAGGGTCGCTGGTTCGAATCCAGCACGCCCCACTTCCAAAAGCCTTACCTCACCGGTAAGGCTTTTTTTTTATGCGCAAACTTTTTGCAGACAATCTCCTCACTTAGTTATGCCTGCCGGGTTTGAAAACAGCATGATGATGATGATTAGGTAATGGTACAATGCCAATGGGTTTCGTATTCTCCAAAGCACTATTAACCTAAACCAGATTCCTCTATGGGTAGGCTTTCACAAGACACGCCCCCTAAATCAGAAAATAGATTGAACCCACGCAACTAGGAAACCATAAAAACGCAGCAGGTAGACACGCCTCATGAATTGGCCCATTGGGAAAAGTGAACAGCGGTAAAAAGGTTGAGTGTGGCGCAATCCCCAGGGAGAGGCAGGTTAATCATAAATCCAGGCGAGGGCATGCATGCCCACAATATGATTAAGGAAATAAGGTGAACTCAATTAACACAAAGGAGCTAAATGGGTGAAAGTGGCTGAGATTGCCAACCTTTCCCATTTGGCAGAGTATCAACTATCAGATCAGATTCCCACTTTTTAACTATCAACTTTTATGTCATTAACACTTGAACTAGCCAATAAAGCAGTACGCGCCGCCTTAGAAAAGTCTGCGGAACTAGGCTTGAAAATGAATATTGCTGTGGTGGACGCAGGAGCTAACCTCACCGCCTTTGCTCGTATGGACGGTGCGTGGCTCGGCTCGGTGGATATTGCCATCCGGAAAGCCCGGACTGCACGATTCTTCGACATGCCCACCGGTGACTTGGGTAAGGCCTCACAACCGGGCGGGTCTCTCTATAACATTGAGCACTCTAATGGAGGGCTAATCACCTTCCCCGGCGGCCTTCCAATTGTAGGGGGAAACGGCGAAGTCATAGGTGCCATTGGGGTATCAGGCGACACTGTGGAGAATGACCATACGGTAGCTGAGGCCGGAATGAAAGCAATTAGCTAAAACAAAGAAACCTCCGCCCCTTAGATTTATCTTAGCCTTTGAAGGCCCTTCAACGTGAAGGGCCTTTTGTTTCCTTTTTAACTCTTTGATGGCTAGAGGCAAATAATGGGCTTCAATAAGCCAGGAGGATTCCTTGAACTAATCCTGCTCCTTTCATGATTGGTCAACTTTAGTGAGCAGCCAATAATTTATGGCTACATGTTATATGGTAGTCGTCAAGTCTTTAAACGATATAACCCTTAGTTATAAATACAACCATTCATACCGTACTGGCTAGCGTCTTTTCCCACAAGAATAGAAAACACATGAATTTCAGAATGAAAAGGAAATATACCCTAAGCTTCCTGGCACTAGTGATACTCCTTGCTTTAGGCGGAACCGGCTGTTATGTAAATAACCAGATTGGCAAATTAAAACCTAGTGACGAGCGTAAAGCGGAATACTCTCAACATGCCTATTTTTCCCCTGAAAAAGATGAATTCATAAGCCCCAAAAAGATAACTTATTACGAAGAGCAGGTAACAGGAGGCAACTCTGGGTTTTTGAGGTTCTTCAAAACGTCTCCCAATGCCCCAACGGCTGAGTTGCCTAGAAAAGCACTCACAAAAAAGGATTTTCCCGCAGAACCTTCCTCTTATGCCACTTATTGGCTAGGGCACTCAACGGCTATCATAGAGCTGGACGGAAAGCGTATCTTAATTGATCCGGTGTTTGAGAACGCCGGCCCTTTGCCCATCATTGCCCGAAGGATGAGTCCAGCTCCCTTGCAGCGGGAAGAACTCCCAGCTATTGATGTGGTCATGATCACCCATGATCATTATGACCATTTGGAGGCGGAAACCATGAAGTTCCTGGCCGATAAGAACATACAGTTCATTGTGCCGCTAGCCGTGGGCGCCAGGTTACAGGGCTGGGGTGTTCCCAAAAACAAGATTACTGAACTAGCCTGGGACCAAAGTGTCACCCATGGCTCTTTGACCATAACTGCCTGCTCAACGGTTCACTATTCAGGGAGAAGCTATAATGACAGAAATAAAACCTTGTGGGCTTCTTACGTGATCAAAGGAAAAGAGAAGAACCTGTATTGGAGCGGTGACACGGGCTATGGTGACCATTTCAAAGAAATTGGCCGCAAGCACGGCCCGTTTGACCTGGCTTTTATGGAGATAGATGCCTGGAACAACGGCTGGCCAAACACCCACCTTTTCCCTGAACAGGTCATCAAAGCTTGCCAGGACATAAACACGAAGCTCCTCTTCCCTATTCATTTCTCTACCTTTGATTTAGCCTTACACCCCTGGGATGAATCCATTAAGATGGTAGCTGATTTGGCCTCAAAGCACGACATAGAAATTGTGACACCCCTTATGGGGGAGAAAGTAATACCGGGCACCACCCCAACCAGAAAATGGTGGATGCCACAATAATTTTCATGGGCTCTTTTAGCATTACGTTTTAAAGAAGTCTATGCGCTGGCCCATAGTAACACGCAATATTTACAAATAATAGCAAGAAGGATATTCTGGGAACAACAAACACCCATTCCTTTCAAAAGCCTTACCTCGCCGGTAAGGCTTTTTATTTGTCAGCCATACTTATTCCTTGGCAAAGTACTAAACACAGAAAGTCCAACCCTCGTTTAAATATTCTCACGGGTTCCTCGTTTTAAAAGAGTGAACCAAGAAAGGAGAAGAGCAGATGAAAGGATATACAACTTTGTTAGCACAGGCCGGTTGGAAGCGATCACTGGCTCCTATTAAAGTTTTGGGCATTGATTTATCTTGGCTGGTGATGAAGGAAGTGTTCATTAGCCCGTACAATGAACAAGCCTACACCTTTGACGAAGCCATGCACCAGGAAAACCAATACCACCATTTTATGGCGGCGTAAATCATACCATTTTCATATTTTGCCCCAGATTGCCCTGCGTAGCGCGGTCTGGGGCATTTTTGTATCTTTACCGCTCTAGCCACGCCTGTTTCTATGCACCTGCTTGAAGTCACTTCCCCTGCCACCGTCTCTGAGTTTCTGAACTTCCCAACCGGTCTTTACCAAGACCACCCCCACTGGATCAGGCCGCTGGACAACGACATTGAACAAGTCTTTGACCCGACTAAAAATCCTAATTTCAAAACCGGCAAGGCCATCCGGTGGATTCTGCAGAACGCTCAAGGCCAAACCATTGGCCGGGTTGCCGCTTTTGTGAATGAAAAGACCAAGAACGCGTCTGAGTATGTGACCGGCGGCATGGGTTTCTTTGAATGCATTAATGACCAAACCGCCGCTTTCACCCTGTTTGACGCCTGCAAAAATTGGCTGCAAGCGCAAGGCATGGAAGCCATGGATGGGCCCATCAACTTCGGGGAGCGGGATAGGTTCTGGGGCTTGCTGGTAGACGGCTTCACCGAACCCAACTACGGCATGTTTTATCATCCGCCGTACTACAAAGATTTGTTTGAGGCTTATGGCTTTCAGGTGTATTTCAAGCAGTACACCTATAAAAGGCCCACCGGTGCGCCGTTGCACCCCAAAATAATAGAGCGGGGTGCCCTTTTAGCCCAAGACCCCAATTACCGCGTGGCGCACGCCTCCAAAAAGAACTTGGAGAAACTAGCCCAAGACTTCCTGGAAGTCTACAACAAAGCCTGGGGCGGGCACTCTGGGGTGAGTTCCATGACCATTGAGAAGGTGCGCAAACTTATGAAAAACATGAAACCCATCATGGATGAAAAGCTGCTTATCTTCACGTATTACCAAGAAAAACCCGTCGCGTTCTTCATCATGCTACCCGAGCTGAACCAGATTTTCAAGCACCTGCACGGCAAGCTGGATTGGTGGGGCAAGCTGAAATTCCTCTACTACAAATGGCGCATCTTACGAAGCAATGAACGCAAGCTCTTCGGGCTTATTTTTGGCGTGGTACCTGAATTTCAGGGAAAGGGCGTAGATGCGTACATGATGACAAAGTCACACCAAACCGTGATTGACTACGCTCCCGAGATGGAGATGAACTGGGTAGGTGACTTCAACCCGAAGATGATGATGGTGACCCGTGCCCTGGGTGCCGTCATCTACAAAACCCACGTGACCTACCGCAAGATCTTCGACCCGTCCAAACCGTTCACGCGTTATCCTATCATCCGGTGATTTCCGTTTTGAGGCTCTGAATTGGAAACGGAGCCGAAAACGTTAAAATATCTTTTCTTGCCGCAAGTTTAGCGCAGCGTGACTTGTGATAACCCACTTGGTCAGTTTATCAACTGACGTGAGTTTATAAGCTCACAACATGTACAGCCACAAGTTACGGCTTCGCCTAAACTTGCGGCAGATTACATTGTAGAGACCAGGCACCTCACGCATTGCTCTCTTCTGCCCACGCATATCCAATAATTCCCCTCCTCGGAGGGGTAGGGGTGGGTTGTGTCAAAAGATAAAGGCTGCTGCTCCAAATACCTCGTAGCGTGCGCAGCTCCTACGAAAGTCTCTGCCAACAGCCTTATCTGAAAAATATTGGGGATCTATGAAAAACCCTGGTTTTGGCTTCATTTCCAAAACAGAGCCAATAAACAGACCCGCGTCTACTTCCCGGCCAATCCTAAAAACGCTTCATGCAAACGCAGCACCTGCTCAAGCACCAGTTGTTGGTCATCGTTGTACAAGACAAACTGCGCGCGGCTGACTTTCTCTTCCTCGGGCAATTGCTTGGCGATAATGGCGTCAATGTCGGCGGCGGTGCGGTGGGTGTCCCGTAGCAAGGTTCGGGAGATGCGGAGGTCCTTGGGCGCGGACACGGTGAGCACGTGGTCTACTTGGGTGTAGGCATTGGACTCAAACATGAGCGCGGCTTCTTTCAAGATGTAGGGCGCGTGGGCCTGCGCTTCTAGCCACCGGTGGAAATCTTTGCGGACCTGCGGGTGTACCAAGGCGTTGAGTTTGGCCAATTGTGTGGCATCATGGAAAACGGCTTGGGCCAGATAGGTGCGGTTCAGGTTCTGGGCAGCGTCAAACGTTTCTGGCCCGAAGGTGGCAATCAAGCCCTGCCGCAGCTCGGGGTCATGCTGCATCACCCATTTGGCGCGGGCGTCTGAGTCATAGACCGGCACGCCCAACAGCTGGAAACAGCGGCAGACAATGCTTTTGCCAGATCCTATGCCGCCGGTAATTCCAATCTTCAGCATAAGAATCTATTGAGCCGTCAAGGAAATCTTCACGCGGCCGGGCGTAACGGCAATCTGTTTGGTCATGGGCGCACGCTGCACCACCGTGGGCACAATGGTAGAATCCAGGATGTTGAATTTCTGATAATCCAGCACCACCTGGAACAGTTCGGGCTGAATCTGGTCACGGTGCCTGGGCAGAAAGGCGTACTGGAGTTTCACGGGGCCATTGACCAACCGCAGCAGCAGGCCCGGCGGGAAGTTTTGCAACACCGGCTGTACCGTCACTTCCTGCTTTTCCAGGGCCACCACCTTGAACTTCACATCGGCTTCACGCACATCTGCGGTCACCAGATTGGTGAAGTCATGCGTTAAAGTCAAATCTTCGGCAAACGGGGCTTTCAATGAACGACCAGGAAGGTTCAGCGGATAAGGGTTGGGAAACTGATTGATCATCTGCTCAGGGCCTCTGAACGTTACCGAATCTGGCCGGATCACAATGGGCCCCACAAAGGCATAGCCTGCATCTAAGCTCAGTTTGGTAGAATCTACCGTTAACGGAACTTTGCGGGAGCTCAAGCGGTCAAAATCAAAGGAAAGGGTGTCTGTGACCACAAAATTGAGCGCCAGGCCGTCCAGCACGTTGGAAATGGCGGGCCGGAGCGCGTAGCCTGGCAGGCGCTTTAGGTTGGGCAAGCCCCTGATGGTGAGTTCGGCGGGCCGTACCTGGAAGAAGACACTCTTGCGAAGCAGTTTCCAGCCTTTGCCGGTCACGTTGATGGTCACTTCCTCGGGCAGCGGTTTTACCGGTACCAATTTCTGTGGGTCATACACAAACGTGATGGGGTACGTGATGACCGTGGTGTAATTCTTGTTCAGGGCGTTGAGGAGCCAGAACGTGGCCGCGGTCAGAAAACAATACAAAACCACCCTCCAGTACTGCTTCTGTTTTGGTGAAAACGGTTGCAGTATCCAAAGGATGGCTTGTTTTGTCTTGTTAAACGGCAAAGTGTTTTGTACGTATTAAGTGGTTTCTGTGACGGTGTTGGCATTTACGCGGGTGGTGGGCTCCACGGCAATGGCCGATTTCTCAAACTTGAGTTTCAGGCCTTTGTCCACTTCCAACCACACGGTATCATCGTCTACGCTCAACAGGCGGCCGTGCATACCACCAATGGTCACCACGTTCATGCCGCGTTTCAGCTCTTCCCGGAACTTCTTCTGGTCTTTGGCCTTCTTCTGCTGCGGACGCACCATAAAGAAATAGAACACCAGAATGATTAACCCGATGAACAGGAAATTAGAGTAAAGGTTGGCGCCCTCAGCGGATGCGGCTTGTAATAAAAGGGTTTGCATAGAGATTGGGTAACTTATAAACGAACAGGACCGCTGGCACCAGCCTGGGGCACGGTGCCCACAATGTTGGTTTTAATGGTTACCTGGTTGATCTGCGGATCTGTGTTGGCCGTGATGGTGATTTGCTTAGACTGCTGACCAGACTTGCCGGCTGGGTCAAATTCTACTTTAATATTCCCGGAGGCACCTGGGGCAATTGGCTCTTTTGGCCATTCTGGTACGGTACAGCCGCAAGTAGCGGTGGCGCTTTCAATAATCAACGGCGCCTGGCCCGTGTTGGTGAATGAGAACGTGTGCTGTACTTTCTGGTTATCTTTGATATTCCCGAAGTCATGCTCAGACTCTTTGAACGTCATCACCGGCTTGGGGCCGTTGGGGTTCACTGCCTCCTGTCCCGCAACGTTGGGGTTGGTGGCAGGGTCATTGGCCGCCGGAGCCGCCGCTGAACCATTCGCTGAGTTTTGGTCAGTAACGGTAGTAGTGGTTTCCTCAGTGGTTGTCTTCTCGCAGCTCACGGTCATGAAAGAACCGGCAGCCAGCATCAATACTATAAATTGCTTTTTCATAAATGGTTAACCTATTTAAAAGAACAGGACAAGTTACAAATTAGAAATGATATGCTGCGCAAATTCTGAGGTGGAGGCATTTCCGCCCAAATCTTTGGTGCATTGCTCTTTGTTCAATAGCGTTTTCTCCAGGGCGTTCTCAATTCTGGCGCAATGGTCTTTCAACTCCATGTGTTCCAGCATCATCAACGCGGAGCGAAGCAGAGCCGTTGGGTTGGCCAAGCCTTGACCAGCAATATCAGGCGCTGAGCCGTGCACGGCCTCAAAAACAGCCATGTCATCACCTACGTTGGCACCAGACACCACGCCCAGACCGCCTACCAGACCGGCACACAGGTCAGATAATATATCCCCGAACAAGTTGGTGGTCACAATCACCTCAAACTGCTCTGGCTTGCTCACCAGCTGCATGCACATGTTGTCAATGATTTTCTCGTCCCAAGGCACGCTGGGGAATTCTTTAGATACTTCGGCGGCAGCCTCCAGCATTAATCTTCCCGCCGATTTCAAGATATTGGCTTTGTGGGCCACAGTCACTTTGGGGCGGTTGTTCTTGGCAGCATAAGCGAACGCAGCGCGAACAATCTTGCGGCAGCCTTCCACGGTCACGCGGGCGATGGAATCAGAAATTCCCAGGCGCTCGTCATACATCTCCAGACCAGCGTACAACCCTTCAGTATTTTCTCTGAAAAGCACCAGGTCTACGTTCTCAAAGCGGGTTTTCACACCGGGCGTGGTTTTGGCCGGACGCACGTTGGAATACAAATCAAACTTCTGGCGCAGTTGCACATTAATGCTCTTGAAGCCTTTGCCCACCGGCGTGGTGATAGGGCCTTTGAGGGCGATTCTGTTGCGCTCCAGGGAGTCAATCAGGCTTTGCGGAATCAACTCACCCATGCTGTCAAAGGTGGTTTGTCCGGCGTTTTCTTCCTCCCAGGTAATGGGCACTTGGGCGGCTGCAAAGATCGCCTTTACGGCTTCCGTGATCTCAGGACCTATCCCGTCGCCGGGAATTAGGGTAACGGTTGTCATGGGCAAGGGGCTTATATTTCTTTCTTACTGTTGATTTGATTGATAAGGGAATCTACGTCTACTAACAGGCGCTCGGCTTTGTCGCGGGCGTCTTTGATCACGCGTTGGCCTTCGGTTTTGGCCGCCGAACCCTGCTCTTCTTTGCCGGCAATCAGGTCATTAGACAGTTCCAGCAACCGTGCACGGTATTTCTCCAGCTGGAAGCTCAGTTTGTCACGGGTTTCACGGCCTTTCTCTGGCGCAAACAAGATACCCAGTACCGCGCCCGTGGCGATACCGGTGGAAAAGGCAAGGATAGCATTGATTTTTTTGCCCATAGCAGTAGGTAGTTTAGGTGGTATGACACAAGTGCATTCAAAGCAGGACGGCCGTTGCCGGACGCGTCACTTCTCTCAATACGTAGCGAAAGCAAAATATATTGAACCGCGCATATAAATATTTTACAGGCGCGGCTCCCGTTTTTGGCTCCATTTCTGGAAACGAGGCCAAAAACGGAATTCCCTCTTCTTCTAAACGAAATTTTGGGCCAATTATTTGTTGTCCAGCAAGCCTCGGCCAGATTTCCGGATGGCGCCGCTAGCCATTAATTCCTGGCTCAACTTGTCCAGCACGCCATTTACAAACTGCTTGCTCTTGGGCGTACTGTACACTTTAGAAATGTCAATATACTCGTTGATAGACACTTTCACGGGTATGCTCCTAAAGGTGTGCATCTCGCAGAGCGCCATTTTCAAAATGATTTTGTCTAGTTGCGCCACGCGTTCCACGTCCCAGTTCTGCACGCTGTCAGAGATCATGGCCTCGTATTTTTCGTCTTCCCGCAGGGTTTCATGGTAGAGTTCTTCAAAGAACGCCTTGTCATCGTCCCAGCTGGCCGAGAGGTCCAGCAGCGCCAGGTTTTCATCGGTGCTTTCTTCCAGCATTTTGATGGATTTGTTCACCAGGTTCTTCACCACGGAGCGGTTCTCTACCCAGTTCAAGTCTTTCTCCTCAAACAGGGCCTGCAGGTTCTCGTCCTTAAAGATAACGTTTTTAAAGATATGGCGAAGCAGTTCATGGTCCTGCTCGTAGTTGGGCTCCAGAATCTCTAGGTAGGCCTGCACTTCCTCGTCTTTCTTGAGGTTGTTTTTGTAAATATTCTGGATGACCTGCTGCTCACCGGCCCAGCTCAGGTTTCTCCTGATCACGCGCTGCTCCAGGAACTTGTTGCCCAATAATTTCTGCAAAGCTTTGTTATCCAGCAGCTTGCGCAAGTTCACGTCTTTGCGCTCGGTGAACCGGGTGGCGGCTTTCTGCTCCTCGCCTTCAATCTGGTGCACCAATTCCTGGGCCACTAATAGTGTCAGCAAATAGCGGTCATAGATTTCCTCGGCGGCAGAAATCATCTGCGCCCCGAAGTATTTGAGGTCTTTCTTGAGTGAGTTCTGGTAGAAGTTGACGGCGGCCTGGGCCACGTCTAAGATTTCGCGGTCTTTCTCCTCGGTGTCAAACTGACGGGTTTTGTACCATTCCTTGAACATGAGGCTGGCAATCTGCTTCTGCCCTTCCAGTTTTTTGCGGTCCTGCACCTCTGCGGCCATCAAATCTGGCGCGAACCGGTCCGCGATCAAATCTAAGGCTAACTGGTAATCAGAGCCCTCGGCCTGCACATAGGCGTAAATGGCTTGCATGGCTTTGATTCTTAGAATTCTGCGGTTGAGCATGGGCGTACGGAAAGAACGTGGTGAACGAAAAAATACGGATAAAAGTTGGCTTCTACGTGCGGTGCGTGTCTGCTGCAGGGCTTGCTGCCAATTCTGCCGCAAAGGTCCGAACTTAGCACCCAAGAAGCAAATGGGTTTTGGTTTATTTGCCTTGCCGGGGGTTTACGGCGGTGAAGGCGGTCATCCTGAACCTGTCGAAGGATCTAACGAAGATACATTGTTAGATGGCAGCTACCACCCAAAACCTTTTCCCTTAATTCCCTCTTTGCTACTTCGCCTCCCAGGTTTGTCACTTTTCTTCTTGATAAGAAAAGTAACCAAAAGAATCAAGAAGCCTCAAACTCGCTGCCGCTCAGACAGTGAGGCTTCAACGTTTTGCACCTGGCAAAGGTGATCCGTTTCATTGCTAACTTACGCCACTACCATTTCATAAAGCCACTGCTGCTCCCTCCCATGCTCCGGGAAACAGCCAAGGCTGCCCTGCACAAGGTCGGCCGGTTGCTGCATTTGCTGCTTGAGCCGCATAAATTCCTTCCTCACCCTGCGGGCGGTTATTGTTTTTAGGCTCTAAACTAGAAATGAAGCCCAAAACGGAAAATAATATAGAGACCAGGCACCGCCTTGTCTCCCTCGCATTGCTCTCTCCTGCCACCTCGCATTCCAGAGAACTCCCCTCCTGTTCTAGGAGGGGCTGGGGGTGGTAAAAAAAAATGCGCTTCCAGCCCAGTCTTTGCAAACCGAACCGGAAACGCATTCACTTACTAGTCACTCCCCTCTCCGTGGGAGAGGGGCCGGGGGTGAGGTCTAATACGTCTGCTTAATCTTGGCCATGTCATCAATGCGCTTCTGAGCCAGTTGCGTGGCGGCTTTCTGTGGGTGCGTGCCGTCGGCTTCTGCTTTGGCCAGGATGTTGCCGGTGGTGGTGTAAATCTGCTCGGTTTGCTGCATGGCCCACTCGCGGTTCAGGTGCTTCACTTCTGAATACACGTTGATGATGCCGCCGGCGTTAATCAAGAAATCTGGCGCGTAGACCATACCTTTCTGTACCAAAGCTGGGCCATGAATGTTCTCGTCCTGCAATTGGTTGTTGGCGCAACCGGCAATCACCTGGCATTTCAGGCGGTTGAGCGTGTTGTCATTGATGGTGGCACCCATGGCGCAAGGCGAGTAGATGTCCACGTCCAAGTCATAGATTTCATCCAGGCCAACCACGGTAGCGCCAGTATTAGCGGCAATACGCTGCAGGCGTTCCTGGTCAATGTCAGTGATGAACAGCTGGGCGTTTTCTTTAGCCAGGTAGTCAATCAGATATCCGCCCACGTGACCCGTGCCTTGCACCGATATTTTCTTTCCGGCCAGGCTGTCATTGCCGTACGCTTTTTTGGCGGCGGCTTTCATGCCCATATAAGTGCCGTAGGCCGTTACCGGAGAAGGATCGCCGCTTCCGCCCTGTGATTCTGGCAGGCCCGCGACGTATTTGGTTTCCATCCCGATGTAGGCCATATCCTGGGTGGTCATGCCCATGTCTTCGGCGGTGATGTACTTGCCGTTGAGGTTGTTCACAAAACGCCCGAACTTGCGCATCATGGCCTCGGTCTTGTCTTTCTTTGAATCGCCAATGATGACCGCTTTTCCGCCGCCCAAGTTCAAGCCGGAGATGGCAGATTTAAAGGTCATACCGCGCGAAAGCCGCAACACATCGCGCAGCGCTTCGGCCTCAGAGGCATAGGTCCACATGCGGGTGCCGCCTAAGGCTGGGCCCAGAACGGTGTTGTGCACACCGATGATGGCTTTCAAACCCGTTTCGTGGTCATGGCAGAACACCACTTGCTCGTGCTGGTATTCACTTATCTGTCCGAACACCGTGGACTCCGGATTTTTCGTTATTTCAGTTACTTCAACCATGTTTGCTTTTTAATTTGACAACCAGCTGTAATTTCCGGTGGAAATGGGAGCCGATTTGGTAATTTTGTTTCAAAAATAAGGTTATATTTTTCAATCGCCAAGGAAAATCCTAACAAGTGTTAGTACGTATTTCCTCTAAAGCCAGCCTGTGAAATCGCTCAAATACTTAAATAAATACCTGCTCAAATATAAATTCCGGTTTTTCTGGGGAATTGTGTTTGTGATTGTGTCCAACATCTTCGCCATTATTCCGGCGCAGGTGGTGCGGCACGCCTTTGACCTGGTGCGCGAGGGCATCACCATGTACCAACTCCACGAGGGCTTCACGCAGCAGGAACGCGTCTATGATTCCTTCGCGCGCAGCACCTTGTTTTACGGGGCCGTGATTGTGCTGATGGCGCTCCTGCGGGGCATTTTCCTGTTCCTGATGCGGCAGACCATCATTGTCATGAGCCGCCACATTGAGAACGACCTCAAAAACGAAATCTACGCGCACTACCAGACCTTGCCGCTGAGTTTCTACCGCCGCAACAACACCGGTGACCTGATGGCGCGCATTTCTGAAGACGTGAGCCGCGTGCGCATGTACCTGGGGCCGGCCATTATGTACGGCGTCAACCTGCTGGTGCTGTTCCTGATGGTGATTCCGTACATGCTGAGCGTAAACGTGAAGTTGACCATTTACACGCTGTTGCCGCTGCCTATCTTGAGCGTGAGCATTTACTACGTGAACAACATCATTGAGCGGAAAAGTGACCAGATTCAGAAGAGTTTGAGCGGGATTACCACGTTTGTGCAGGAAGCGTTTTCGGGGATACGGGTGCTGAAATCGTTTGTGCGGGAACAGGATTCGCACGCCAATTTCACCAAAGCTAGTGACACCTACAAAGACAAATCATTGGAGCTCAACTTCGTGAACTCGCTGTTCTTTCCGTTGATTTTGTTCTTGATTGGCTTGAGCACTATTATCACGGTGTGGTTGGGCGGCAAGGAAGTGATCAACGGCAGCATTACCCCCGGCGTAATTGCCGAATTTTTGATTTACGTGAACATGCTTACCTGGCCCGTGACTGCGCTGGGCTGGACCACTTCTCTGGTACAACGCGCCGCCGCCTCTCAGCAACGCATCAATGAATTCCTGAACACGAAGACGGATATTATTTCGCAGCAGAACCTGGAGAAGGACATTCAGGGCGCCATTGTGTTTGACAACGTGGATTTCACCTACCCAGACACCGGCATCCATGCCTTGAAGAAACTTTCTTTCACCATTAATCCTGGCGAGACGCTGGCGGTGATTGGCAACACCGGCTCGGGTAAAAGCACCATTGCCGCGCTGATTTGCCGTTTGTATGACGCCACCGGTGGCCAGATTCTAGTGGATGGCGAAGACATACGCAACTACAAAATTACCAACCTACGGAGCCAGATTGGGTACGTGCCGCAGGACGTGTTTCTGTTCTCAGATTCCATTAGAAACAACATCGGGTTTGGGGTAGATGCTTTGCCCGAGGAGAAAATGCTGCAGGCCGCCAAAGACGCCGACGTGTACGAGAACATCATGCACTTCCCGCAGAAGTTTGACACCGTGTTGGGCGAGCGCGGCATCACGCTTTCGGGCGGGCAGAAGCAGCGCGTCTCCATCGCCCGCGCCTTGGCCCGTGAACCGAAGATTCTGATTCTGGATGATTCGCTTTCGGCGGTAGACACCAAAACGGAGAATGCCATTCTGAACAGCCTGCACCGCGTGATGGCCAACCGGACGTCTATCATCATTTCGCACCGCGTGAGTTCTGTGAAACTGGCCAACCGTATTTTAGTTTTAGACGATGGCGTGGTGGTACAGAACGGCAGCCATGCGGAATTGATGCGCGACCACGACGGCCTGTACCGCGCCCTGTATGAACGCCAACTGCAGACCGAGGAAACAGAGTAATTTCCGTTTTCGGCCTCGTTTCCGGAAATGAAGCCGAAAACAGAAAGGCGGTGGTGAAATTCTGGCCATGATTTTTGTGCCGGGCACTTTCCTGAAACCTGATTTTTGCTTTACTTTGCAGCGGTACCAATAATCGGGATGTAGCGTAGCCTGGTATCGCGCCAGCATGGGGTGCTGGAGGTCGCAGGTTCGAATCCTGCCATTCCGACGAAATCAGAAAAAGCCCGTTGCCTTTGCAGGTGACGGGCTTTTGCTTTGAGGTAATTTTCCGTTTTCGGCTTCATTTCCGGAAACGAGGGCAAAAACGAACCCATCACCAAACTCAATCTTCTGCCATCTTCCCGAAGTCATGCCGCAGCACAAACATGGCGAAGTGCTGCCGATTGCCGGCGCTGGCCAGCTGTGACATCCACATGCCTTCCAGGGTGAGGTGTTTGTGGAAGGTGTAGCCCAGGCCGGCGGCAATGCGGTTGCTGTCAAAGGGTTGGTCGCGCACAATCACGCGTATTTCGTTGCGGAGAATGCCGTAGAGCGGCGCGTTTTCCTGAAGTTTGTGAAAGCGAAGCGGCATGCGTAGCGCTATGGAGTACCGGAGCCGGGTGTGGTATTCTGTCTCCAGCCAGCGCTCTTCTACCTGATAGCGGTGCATGACGCCTATTTTCCAGAAGTTCTGCCGAACTGCAATTTGCTGGTACAGGCGTTTTTCCTGGCTGTGGGTGGTTTCCTCTGCCGTAGCGAAATTTCGGTTAAACAAATGCGCGTAGCCGCCTGCCAAAGAAACCGGGGCGTCTTTGAAATGGTGTTGCAGCTCGGCGCCCACAAAGCCCACCCGCGGGTTCTTGAGCGGTTCATAGGTGCGGTACTGCAGCGTGACGGCGGCGGCCCAGGCGGGGCTGGCCCAGTACGTGCCGGTGTACTGAAACCAAAAGTTCCTGTTGTCTGGCTGGGAGCTGGCGGCGTTGGCCCACAGAAAACCAAACAACAGCAAAAGACCTTTCCAATAATTGAGATGCATAAAAACGACGTGAAAGCGAAACCCGCGCATCCAGGTTAGTGAGCGGCTGAGGCAGGCCTACGGGCATACGCAGTTTGTCTCTGAAAGTAAAGACGCAGCCCAGAAATTCTCTTGTTCACATTCCTGTTTTCGGGCTCAATTCTGGAAATGAGCCCGAAAACGGAAACTTAGGATTTCTTTTTGAGGACAATTTTCTCGGCATGCTTGGCTACCAGGCGGTTGTAAAATTCGCGGAGGTTGGTGTATTCCTGGGGCGAGAACATGGCTTTGTTGATGCTTAGGCGGCTCATGACCTGCAACTGTAGCCCAACCATTTGAACCTGATAACTGAATTTGGCGGTGTTGCCGGGCAAGCTGATGGTAGCAGGCTCGGGCAGGGCCTCTACCTGGTACCCGGCGGGCAAGGTATAAATCAGGACATGAGACTCCTCGGCCGGGCTGGCCAGATCCACGGGGTGTTGCCGGGTGACTTGCCTCAGGGGATTTTGGCCCAGGCCGAAGGTAAGCATGGGGTTGAGGTACAGAATGTCTGCGGGCTGCGCCTCGCCGGCTTTGTGAAGCGTGTATTTGGTCTGAAAGGGAGCCTGCAGGCTGTCTTGGTTCAGCACCTGCCAATCATTGGTTTCCCAGCCAGCCTGTTGTAGCGCAAGCTTTTTCAGGTACGGTTCTTTGCCTAACTCCTGGAGGGCGGCGCGGTGCCGGTGCGCCGACAGACCCTGGAAATTCTCTACCAGAGACCCCGTAATTTCGCCGGTAGGCTTTATCTCTAACTTGCCAGAGACCAATTGCAGGTTTTTCTCTACCCCCAACAGCGGCACCCACTCCCCGGCCGGTGCTTTCAAAACCCACCCTTGCCCGTTTAAATACGGCAGAGCCAGCCCACCCGGCGCCAGGGTTTTGTCAGTGGCATCAAGGGCGTACTGCTTCCCGCCAATTTTTACATAGGCCAGCACCGAGTTGAACTTGGAGAACATGGGCGAAACGGTCACGGGCAGCCCGTGGTCGCGGGTGCTTACCAACATGGGGCTGGCGTTAAGGCCGGCTTCTTTCAGGTAGGCCACCAGCAGCAGGTTAATGTCCGCCGATGACCCTTTCTGGCTTTTCAGGGCTTCCTTGATGCCATCGGCCATGACTTGGTAACTCTGGTCCCAGGTTATGTGCCGCTGCACATAAGTATAGAGGGCATGCATTTTCTGCAGGGTGTCCGGGAGATGCGCCGCCAAAGAATCTGCCGTTTTCTTCAGAAAAGAGGTTTCCTGTACTTGCCCGCCAATAGTTTCATCCTTCAGAAGGGTATTGGTTAAATCTTCCCAACTGGCGGTAATGAAGTCAGGTTTCTCATTAGGGTATTCAATGGTGACCAGCTCAAACTCCATTTTAGCCAGATAATCTGTCATGGTGCCCACAAACGGCTCCTCTACCACGGCAGGCACGTGGGTCATGACCCAACGGTACTGCGTAACGTTGAACACGGCGGTGCCCAAAGGATCCTGCATGGTGCCAGAAATGGTTCGTTGGGTCCCCTGTGAGGCTTCTTTTATATGAAAAGGAAAAGTACCGGTGTACACCTGGCGGTAGGTCAGGTACGGTATCATCTTCACTTTGTACTCACTCCAGGCCACGGGTATATGGCTCTGGAACCGCCACTCCGGCAGGCTGTAGATAAAATCTGATTTGAGCGTGTAGGCAATTTCCAGCACTGAGCCAACCTTGACCTTGGGCAGCGTCATTTTCTTGCGGTAGAGCACTTGGTTTACCTTTTCCTCAAAGATTGCCTTGTCCTCTAATTTGGTGCGTACAATTTTCCCGTTGTCAAGGTTGGTGGTGAAGGCCTGCAGGTCTGTTATGGTTTCTTTGCGCTTGGCGTGAAACTTATGGAACAGAATCTCCATGTTTGCTTCTCCCAAGCCCTGCTTCTTCAAGATTTTTATGCGCATGACTCGCTTGAACTGCACCTGTGTGCCGTGCGCCAGCAGAAAAGAGGTTTCGCCCTGGTCATGCAGCACCACGGCGGCGGCGCTGGTATCTTTGTCATAGACGGTCATCTTCAGCTCGGCTTCTGTGACTTTGCCTAGTTTGAACGGCTCGGTCTGGGCCCAACCAATGCGCGGCGCGGCCATACACAGCACCAGTACTACCCAAAGGAAATAAGAACGGCATTGCTTCATGCGGGGGGAATTTAATAACGAGGTGAGAAAGGAAAAATCCGTTTTCGGGCTCATTTCTGGAAACGGGCCCGAAAACGGAGACTTAGGATTTTTTCTTGAGGACGATTTTCTCGGCGTGCTTGGCCACCAGGCGGCTGTAGAGTTCGCGGAGGTTGGCGTATTCCTGGGGCGAGAACATGGCTTTGTTGATGCTGAGCCGGCTCAAGACTTCAATTTTCCCGTTGGTTTCCTGCACCACATAGGTAAACTTAGCCGAGTTCTGCGCCAACGTCAAGGTGGTGGATTTGGGCAGTTCCTCTACCGCATAGCCTTCCGGAATCTTGTAAGAAAAGGTGTACACTTCATCTACCGGCGTGGCGAAATCTACCGGGTACAGGCGCTCGGCAATTTTAAACGGGTTGTCTCCCACCGTGTGTGACAGCATTGGTGACAGATAGATGAGTTGCGCGGGCTGGCTATCACCTGCCTTGTTGAGGGTGTATTTGGTTTTGAGCGGTTCCTGCAGGTTCTCCAGGTTCTGGATGCTGAGCGCCTGGCGCTGGTAGTCACGGCCGGTCTCTGTGAACTTTTTGGTGTAGCTGTCCTGCCCGTTTTCATTAATGGCAGAGCGCATCTGCAGGGCAACCATGCCGTGGTAAGAATCTTCAAAGGCGCCTGCCAGTTCACCGGTGGGTTTGATTTCTATCTGGGCGGCCACCACCTGGGCGTTCCGCTCGCTGTTTTTGAGGGGCACCCATTTGCCGGCGGGCATCTCTACCACCCACCCCTGCTCATTGAGGCACCTGAAAGGCAGCATACCAAACGGCAGACTGGCATCTGTGGCATCCAGCAGATAAGACGTGCCTTCCACCGTTACGTGGCTGATGACATAGTTGAACTTGCTGAGCATGGGAGATTGGGTGACCGGCTTGCCGTGCTGCCGCGTACTGACCAGCATGGGCTTGGCGTCTACGCCCCCTTCGCGCAGCAGCGCCGTCAACAGCAAGTTAATATCTGCCGAAGAACCCGTGCCTTTGTCATGCGCTTTTTTGAGGTTCTCAGAGAAAACCCGGTTTTTGCCGTCCCAGTCCATCTGCTTCTGCACGTACGCCAGAATTGTCTTTACCTTAGTCAGGTTGTCTGGCGCATTGGCCACCAGGGTGGCGGCAGTTTTCTGCAGGAACGGCGTGCTCAAAAGCTGTCCGCCAAACTGTTCTTCTTTCTGAAGTTCTCTGGCCAGGCCTTCCCAGTTGCCGGCCATGTAGCGGGGCTCCTGGTCTGGGTACTGAATTTTGGTGAGCATGAACTCCATTTTGGAGAGGTAGTCGCCCATGCTGCCCAGGTAGGGTTCCTGCACAAAGGCCGGCAAGTCTTTCATGACCCAACGGTACTCCACCACCTGCATGCTCATACTACCTCTTTTCTCTTCATTGAGATAGCCTACTTTCTCTTCCCAGGCTATGGCAGTGGTTACATTCACTACTTTGGCGTCTTTTATGTGGAACTGGTTGAAGCCCGTGGTCAGGGGTGTGTACTCAAAGAAAGGCACCATGTTCACCTGGTATTCGCTCCAAAGCACGGGTATGGTGCTCTGGAACTCCCATTCGCGCAGGTTCTCAATAAAATCTGATTTGATTTCATAGGCCACCTCAATCACCGACCCCACTTTCACGTTGGGCATGGTCAGTTTCTTGGCGTACCAGTTCACGTCTTGCTTTTCCTCAAAAATGGCCTGCTCCTCCAGCTTCACCTTCACTACCTTGCCGCCTTCCAGGTTGTAGGTGAAGCCCTTCAGGTTCAAGACTTCCTCTTTGCTCTCAAAGCTTTTCTTGTAAAAAGGAATCACAATGTCTGCCTGGTCCAGCCCGCTTTTCTTCAGGATCTTGATGCGCATGATGCGTTTGAAAAGCACCTGGGTCCCGCGCGTGAACAGAAAAGAGGACTCGCCCTGGTCATGCAGCACCACAGCGGCGGCGCTGGTGTCTTTGTCATAGACCGTCATCTTCAGCTGGGCCTCTGTGACTTTGCCCAGTTTAAACGGGTCTTCTTTGGCCCAACCGCTCAGGGGCAAGGCCAAGGCAAACACTAGACAGCAAAAAAAGGCGCGTTGGTAAAAGGAAAGCATGGAAAGGTAATATTGAAAATAAGGAACCGGCTGGAAAACACACGTTGAGCGAAAGGCAAAACAGCGCCTATTGCGTTTACTTTAAGGGGTTTCTGGAGAAATAAAAAAATCCGTTTTCGGGCTCATTTCTGGAAATGAGCCCGAAAACGGAGGAATTTCTTAGATGGTGGTGGCCGCCAATACTACCTGCTGCTGGTCAGCGCGCGAAACTTGCTTCAAGAATTCCACCAGGGCTTTGTACGTGGCGGGCTCATAGCGGCCTTTGTGCATGGTGAGCTGGCGCACGTACACCAGTTTGTTGCCTTTGATCTGCACCTGGGCCTGGTATTCGCCAAAGGCGGAGGCAATTTTAGAGGGCTGCGGCACGCTCTCGGGCTTGTAGCCCGCCGGAATCTCATATTCCACGGAGTCTACGTCATGGAAAGACAAAGGCCAGATCACATCTTGGGTGCGATTTTCCTTCATGGCGGGCACGTGGTCCCAGCGGTTCATGAGGTTGGGCGTAATGAACAGGCGCTTGCCCGTGGCCGAGGCTACGCGGGGCAAATCCAGCTGCAGTTTTTCCTTAACTTCGGGTTGGTCTTTCACTTTCTCCAAGGAGTACTTCTTGATCTCAAAGGCCGGAATCTGGGTGTTTTTGTAAAGCCATTTAAGCTGGTCCTCGGGTTTGTAGTTCAGGATTACCTGGTTGTGCTCTTCGTGCTGAATGCCTTGGTACTGAGTGAAGGCTTCACCGGTACCAGAGCCCTGGGCGTTCAATTTCACCTGTACAGAGCGAAGTTGTTTGTTGTCTAAGGCGGCAAACCTGGGAGTGGGCACCAATTTACCGCCCTCTGGGGTTACCAGCAAGGAATAGCGGTCGCCGGTGAAAGAACCGGTGTAACCGGCATCATCTGTCTGGCTAGTACACTCTAGCCAAACGGTGTCTTTGGCCATGGGCACACACAAAATCACGTGGTTGAACTGGTTGCTAGGGAAGTTTTTCATCATAGGCCGGTTGTCTTTCCCGCCGTAGATAATAGCGTAGTGGCTTGGGATGTCAATAACCTCCAGTAAGGACTTGGTATAATTACTCAGGGCCTTGCAGTCTCCGTAGCCTTTGCTGTCTACCAAAGAGGCTTCAAACGGCTGCCAGCCCCCTATACCCAACTGAATGGACACGTAGCGCGTTTTGTTCTGCATGAACTGGTACACCGCCTTCACTTTTTCTTTGGGGTCTGTGATGTTCTTGGTCAGCGCCAGAATCTGCTGCTTGGTCTGCTCGGGCAGGTGCCCGCGGTCCATGTTCAGTTTGCTGTAGAATTTCCCCAAAGACTCCCAGGAATCCATAGTACCGGCGTAGGCTTCCACCTCAAAATTGCTGGGGGCGGTTTTCACGGCGGGCACCATGTCCCAGAGGTCTGGCCCTAAGGGTTCTTCCTCATAGGGAGCCAGATCTTTTACCTGCCAGGTGTACACTTGTTGGCTGCCTACCTGGGTAACGCTGGCTTTCTCTGGCATGAGCTGTTCTTTGTAACGCAGGGCCAGGCCCGCCGGCATGATTACCTTGAATGAGGCTTCCTCCACTGATAATTTCTCTGCGTCAATGGGGCTCCAGAAAGGATAGAACAGCATGTTGCTGGTGGTAGTCTGGTACTCATACTCCACCGTGTACGGATAAGCGGTATAGGTCAAATCCGCCACTTTCACCCGGTTGTCGCCAATGTCATCGCCGTTGGCACTTTCATCCTTGATATCTGAGTTTTTTAGGGCCTTTACCTTTTTCCCGAGCATGTCATAGACCGTGGCTTTGATATAGTCTACTTTGCTCAATTTGTCATAGTACACTACTGCCCTGGCGTGCCGTTTGCCGTCTGCATTCATCACAGCCACCACCCGGCGCACTTTCTCAGAGGCAGATTTGGGGGAATGCACCGTAAACACGGTTTCCTCTGCCCTGATCACTGCGTCTGCGCCTTTAGAAAGGGAAGACTTGATGGTTAAGGCGGTATAGGCCGGTTCATTGGCCCACGCCGACAGTCGGGTCAATGCGCCCAGGCACACAATTGCTATCCAGTTTTTCATACGTTTCAGAAATGGAGGTCAAAAACGGGATTATCCTTTTTTCTTGAGCACAATCTGCTCGGCGTGCTTGGCCACCACCTGGGTGTAGAACTGCTTCAGGAACTCATATTCCTCGGCGTAGAACACAGGCTTGGAGATGGTTAATTTGCTCATGACCTGAATTTTGTTGCCGTTCACCTGCAGCATGTAGGTGAACTTGCCGCCGTTCTCAGGCAAGGTCAGGATCATGCCTTTGGGCATCTCCTCTACCGCGTAGCCTTCTGGTATGGTGAAGTTGCACAGGTACACTTCTTCCATGGCGTGGGCGAAATCAACGGGGTATTTGCGGCCCGCGTGCTTGAACGGGTTGTCTTGCTGGGCTTTCAGCAGCATGGGGTTCAGGTAGATGATGTCTTTGGCCTGGGCGTCACCGGCGCTGGCCACTTCATACTCCAGACTGATGGGCTTGTGCAGTTCTTTCAGGTTCTGTAATACCGGCTTCTTGCGCTCCATTTGGTTCTGGCTGTTCACCAGTTTCTCCAGGTATTTCTGCTCGCCGGCGTCTAACACGTTGCGTCTCATGTTCACGCCCCACAGCCCGCTGGAAGATTGTGATACTTTGCCGCTCAATACCCCAGAAGCCGACACCTGCAAATCTGCATTCACCAACTCAGTGGCTTTGTCATTCATGTTCAGCGAAACCCAGTCGCCGCCTTTTTGATCTACGATCCAGCCTTTGTCATTGAGGCAGTGCTTGGGCAGCAAGCCCAGCGGCACCAGCGGGTCTGTGGCATCCATGAGAATGCGGCGGTTGCCCACCTGCGCGTAGGCAATCACGTAGTTGAACCTGGACAGCACCGGCGTGTACGGCACGCGGCCATTGTCACGGGTACTGATGATCACCGGGTGGGCCTCAAACCCGGCATCGCGCAGCATGGCCACCAGCATGAGGTTGATGTCTGCCACGTTTCCCGTTTTGGTGTCAAAGGCTTTGCGCAGGGAATTGGTCACGTACTTGCCGCCCTGCCCGTTCCATTTCACAGATTTCTTCACAAACTCATAGATGGCGTTCAGGCGGGCCAAGGTGTCTGGAATGGTCTGCAAGGCGGCCACTTCGTTTTTGAAGAAACCGGTGCGGTTCAGCTGCAAGCCAAAGCTCTCGTCGCGCATGAGTTCCTCAGAAAGGGTGCTCCAGTTACCGGCAAAGCGCTTAGGTATAGAATTTGGGTACCGCACCCACTCCAGCTCAAACTCAATCTTAGAAAGATAGTCCTGGATGGTGGTGATGTGGGCCTCTGGCGTGATGGCGGGCACATCTTTCATGACCCAGCGATGGTTGACAGACCGGGCCGTGATGTTTTCGGCGCCACCAGAGGTACGGCCATTTGTATAGCTTTTAGAATCTAAATCAAAGGAAGCGCTCCAACGTACCGTGAAGTTCATAGTACTTGGCACAGCCTCTTTCACCGCAAACGACTCATAGCCCTGGGGCATCTGCTTGTACTCAAAATACTCTGGAATGGCGGCACGGTATTCACTGTGCACTACCGGAATGGGGTATTGAAAGCGCCAGTCACGCAGGTTGAACAGGAAATCTGAGGCAATGGTGTACGTTATCTCAATCACAGAACCTTCTTTGACAGCGGGCAGGGTGAATTTCTTGTTAGACCAGTTGGCGGTTTCCTTTTCGTCAAAAATGGCTTTGTCGTCCATTTTCACTTTCACCATTTTGCCGTTCTCCATGTTATAGGTAACGCCTTTAATGCTGCTCACCACTTCTTTGCCGCTGTTCACCTTCTGGTAATACGGCACCACAAAGTTGGCCCAGTCATAACCACCCTTCTTCAGGATTTTGATGCGGGTTACGCGCTCAAAATTCACCTGAAAGTCTTGCACATAGTTAAAATAGGAACGGCCGTAATCTGCCAGCACCACCGCCACGGCGCTGGTGTCTTTGTCATAGACGGTCATCTTGACTTCTTCTTCGGTCACTTTCCCAAACTTAACGGGCGCTTCCTGACCCCGTGCCACGGTTTGGAAATAGAAGAACGCCAAAGCCATGAGAGGCCAAGCTCTGTAAGAGGTAGAAATGCGCATAAGTGGGGAGCGTAAGAGATGGAAAATAAATTATGAATTTTGTATTATAGTGGGTTGCCCTTTTTTAAAGGCAGCATGGCAAAACATATTAATTTTTATATATAAAAGGCTGTCTTGTGGCTGAAACGGGGGGCTTTGAGCACATGACACAGAAAATAGCCTTGCTTTATCTGATAGGTGAGAGAGGGTGATAGCTTACGCCTGCGCAGATTCAACTTGGTTTACCGAATATAAAAAGAAAAAATTGCCTCTTCCTAAAAAAATTCAAAATATATAACCGGTTTTTGCCCGCTGCTTCTGAAAGAGTTGTATTATTTCGGCAGCGCCCGGCATGCCCAACTACTCCTTTTACTTGACTGGGGTAAGAGGCTGATAGTCTAAGGGTAACATCTCGGCCAGTTTCTCCCAGGCCCAGTAGCCTTCCACCAAATGCGAGTAAGGGTTCAGCAGCATTCCGGCGGGGTCAAGGTACGTGAAGGGCTCCACCAGCGTGAGCAGTGAGGTTTGAAATGAAGGCGCCCGGCGCTGGCTCAACGGCCCCTGGTTCACAAAGCTCATTTCCTCTTTCTCCCGCCCATACACCACGTTCAGGAAATCTGGGAACTGCACCCGCATTCTTCCGGCGGCAGTGTCTGGCCGAAGGATGTTGGTGTACGGCACCGGTTCTTTGTAGAGATACGTCACTGTCTTGTCAAGCCGCGCCATGCGGGACCAGTACTGCAGGCTGTCTTCGGGGCCGGTGGCGTTGGCATTGAGGACGATAGTACCGTTGCTTTTGTTCCGCCACCGTTTCAACCCTGCCTGAATCTCTTCTTGCGGGGGCCGGTGCGGATTAGGGAGCCGCTGGAGGCGCCGCACCTGAAAGCCTTCGGCCTCCAGATTCTGGGCGTGCAAGGCCCGCAGGAAATGCATCATGGAGCCGTTGTAGGCCTTGAGCCGCGCCGAAGCCCACCGTTTCTGCTGCGCCTGGCTGCCGGGTTTCATCTCCTCAAACCGCGGAAAACCCATATGAAAAACCTGCCCCGTCTTAAAGTCTGCCTTGAAATCTTCCAGCAGAAAATGCAGCCGGTAGCCCAGCGCCTTGCTTTCAATGATGAGCGGCTTGGAGGCATCGGCGGTTAAGACATTGGCTTTGGCATCAAAGTTAAACTTGAGGACTTCTGCGTTGACAATGGTGGTCTTGGCGGCGTTTGGCGTCTGCCCAATGAAATTCTTGAAGAACACCTGGTAGTTGTTACGCCAGTTGGGGTCTGGTCTGATCACTACTTCCTGCAGCGCGTTGGCCTTGGGCATCAATTCAAACCTGAAGCTCAGTTGCTGGCCGGCCTGCAGCGTGATTTGGTGCGTGAGCGTTTCATAACCCAGAAAAGACACCACCAACTCATGGCTGCCCGGCGGCAAACCTATCAGTTTAAAAGTGCCGTTCTCTGCTGAATTGGTACCGTACGTGGTCTGGGCAATAAACACCGTGGCAAAGCCCAAAGGCTGCTTGGTCTGCCCGTCTATCACCGTGCCCGATACGCTGCCAATGCCGTTGGCCTGTGCTTGTACCGTTGAAGTAGGCCACCCAAACGCCAGCAGCAAAAAAGTAAAAAGAAGGCAAACAGAAAGACGAGCAGGCATGACAAAAGCTTTTCCCCTGAAAGATACACTTCTGCCCGAAAAACTACTTGTTAAAGTTTGTTAAGGAATGGGTTGTTATTACCTGTAAATGGAAATTTTTGACGAAATCTCTGGAATGTCTTTTCTGTTTTCGGGCTCATTTCTGGAAACGAAGCCAAAAACGGAAAAAAGAAATCGTCATAACCAAGAAATGCGGCAGACTTTAAAAAAGAACGTTTTTAGTAAGAGCTATTATAGTAAACCGAAAACGATAGAACCTGTCTCCTAAAAGAGAAACAAGTACCTGTGCCCTTTTTGGTGTTTCTAGGGGCCAGCAAGCAATACTGCCAATGCATAAGAGTTAGCCCTAGAAACTACGGGCAGGAACCGCCCCGCTTGTTGGTGAAAACACACTGCAAGGGCAGCGCGGTTGGGTAACTCTTTACAGTTTCAATTTCGAAAAAAAGTTTAGCCCAAGATACACTCGCCAAGTTCGTTTCCGTTTTTGGCTTCATTTCCAGAAACGAGGCTAAAAACGCAAGGTAAACGTGGTGCCCTGACCCAACTCAGAACTCACCGTCAACGAGCCCTTGTGCAACCGCATAATCTGCCTTGACAAACTCAACCCAATGCCGGTGCCCGTGGCCTTAGTGGTGTAAAACGGAAGGAAAATCTGCTCCAGCGCTTCCTCAGAAATGCCGCTGCCGTTGTCTGAGACTTGCAACACCACGCGGCTGTCTGAATCTGTGAAGGCCTCCAGTTGCAGGACTTTGTTTTGCTGGTCTGCCAAGGCGTGGATGGCGTTTCTTAAAAGATTAATCAATACTTGTTCCAGCAGTTCACGGTCGGCCAAGACTTGCAAGGTTTCAGGCTGGCAATTAATCAGGAACAGGATATTTTGTTGGGTGAATTCTTCCTGGAACAAAGTCTGCAACTGCCGCAGCATTTGGTCAACAGAGAAGAACTGTTTCTTAGGCACCGGCACCCGGGCCAGGCTTCTAAAGTCATGGACAAACCGGACCAAACCCTGGCTGCGACGCTCAATGGTCTGCAGCGCCATGCCCATGTCTTCGGTTTCCTCGCGGGCCAGTAAGATTTGTTCACCGGGTTGCGCTTCCAGGTAATCCTGCACATCAGCGGCCACGCTGCCCGCTAAAGACGAAATGGGCGTCACAGAATTCATGATTTCATGGGTGAGCACACGTATCAGGTTCTGCCAGGCTTCCATCTCTTTCTCCTCCAGTTCGCGCTGAATGTTCTGGATAGAAGCCAACCGGAAGTCCTCGCCGCGCAAGACCAAATCCACCACAAACACCGAGACCGGCACGCGCTCTTTGCCGTGCTTGAGGCGCAAAACGGTGCTTTGGCCGGCGGGTAATTGCAGCAACGCTTCCACCAAACCGGCAGCCTCAGAACGCAAGTGTTCCACGTGGGAAAGGTGCGGCACCTGCAGCAGGCGCTTGGCGGCGTTGTTGATTAATTGTATTTCGCCGGATTTCTTGAACGTGAGAATGCCAATGCCAATGTGCTGCACCACGGTCTGGAAATACTGCGCGGTAGCCTCTTTCTCAGACCTGATATCCCGGAATTTCCTGATGACTTCATTATAACGCTCGTAGAGCTCGTCAAAAGCTTTTCCTTCGCCGCGCGCGGTGAACACCTCAGAGAAATCATCATACTTAATGGTGTTCAGGAATTTGGTGAGCCGCTCGGTGCTCCGTTCCACAAACAGAATAAGCGCAACAGTCTGCACGGCTACTAGCACGCCAATGGCCATCTGCGTGGCCAAAAACGCCGCCTTAAAATCGAAATGGAAAAATAGAAACACTGACAGCACCAGCAGAATCACCCGCAGCACCACCTGAAACCGGAAGTTCTTAAAGCCCATACTTCTCCAGTCTTCTGTACAAAGACGCGCGCGACAGTCCCAGTTCTTTGGCCGCTTTGGAGATGTTGCCGTCATGCTTGCCCATGGCTTTCATGACGGTTGACTTCTCCACTTCGTCCAGGTTATGGCTTTGAAGCGCTGGTTCCAGTTGCTGAGAATGCTGTTGCATTTGCAAGAAGAAAAAGTCCTGCGGCTGCAGCACGTGGTTTTCTGAGATAATGGTGGCGCGCTCCAGCACGTGTTCCAGTTCCCTGATATTGCCGGGCCAGTCATAGCGTTTTAGGCGGTCCAGCGCGGCCGGAGCCAAGGATTTAGCGGGCTGCTTGTACTTGCCCGCGTAACGTTTCAGGAAATGGTCTACCAGCAGCGGTAAATCTTCTTGGCGGTCGCGGAGCGGCGGTAAATGCAGTTCTATGGTGTTAATGCGGTACAGTAAATCTTGCCGAAACCTGCCCTGCGCCACCATTTGCGCCAGCGGCATGTTGGTAGCGCAAATCAACCGCACATTGATAGGAATGGGCTGGCCGGTGCCTACTCTTATGACTTCGCGACGCTGCAATACGGTGAGCAGTTTGGCTTGCATGGCCATGGACAGGTTCCCGATTTCATCTAAGAACAAAGTGCCGCCATTCGCCATCTCAAACCTACCAATTCGGTCTTCCTTGGCATCTGTGAACGCGCCTTTCTTATGCCCAAATAACTCGCTTTCAAACAGACTTTCGGTGAGTGAGCCCATGTCCACGGAGATGAAGACTTTGTCGGCGCGGTTAGATTGCTGGTGCAGGCTTCTGGCAATGACCTCTTTGCCGGTGCCGTTTTCGCCAAGGAGCAACACATCCGCATCGGTTTTGGCTACGCGGTTCATCAGGTGCAAAAGTTGTTGCATGGCGGGGCTCTTGCCGGTGACCAAATTCACGCTCTGGTTCAATTGCGAGGCCAGCGCCGTGTTGGTTTTCTTGAGCGTGGAAATCTCTTTGTAGGAATTCTTGAGCTTGGCCGCCGCCGAAAGCGTGGCAATCAGTTTCTCGTTCTGCCAGGGCTTAAGCACAAAATCGGTGGCGCCTTCTTTGAGCGCGCGCACTGCCATTTCCACATCCCCGAAGGCCGTAATCATAATCACCACCGCGCTGGGGTCACGCGCTAAAATTTCCTTCAGCCACTGAAAGCCTTCATTGCCGCTGGTGGTGTCTTGGCTGAAGTTCATGTCCAGCAAAATCAGATCATAGGTGTCATGGTTGAGCAGAAACGGAATCTTGCGCGGGTCTTTCTCAATCAATACTTGCTGAGAATACTTTTTCAGCAGCATCTTGGCCGAGAACAGAATGTCCTCGTTGTCATCTATGATCAGAATCTTGCCTAAATTTTCTTGCACGGCGGTCAGGGTCTGGGTGGGTTTGGGGAACGGGTACGCCTAAACTGTGCCAGAGAGGGGAAAACCCATGTAGGGCCGCTGGCGAGGTGAATTTACAAATTCCAGTGACATGCCGGTGTTCACGGTTGAACAAAAAGTGTCCGGTGGTGAACACCTCACCCCCAGCCCCTCTCCCACGGAGAGGGGAGTTTTCTGGAATTCCTGTTTTCGGGCTCATTTCTGGAAATGGAGCAGAAACCAGCTTTGCTACCTTCTATTCTATCCGCTGCAACCTTACTAAATCTCTTTCCTCTCTCACCATCTCGCTGCGCTTCTCCCCACTTTGTCATCCTGAAAGGATCTTGGTGGCAAACTAGATAGACCTCGTTTAATCATAAATCCCGTTTTGGGGCTCATTTCTAAAAATGAGCCCCAAAACGGGATTTATGATTTTATTTTTGGAGCCTTTAGCAGGCGCTTTTTTAGCTTGCCCACAAGATCCTTTCAGGATGACAAATGGGGTAAATCTATGATCTTTCTTGAGATAGAATCTCCTTCGCCAGTTCCAGTTCTTCCTGAAGAATGGTGTGCGGGCGGCCTGGGTAGATTTTCTGGGTCACGGTGGCGCCAAGTTTTTCCAGAATAGCCGTGGTTTCCTCTACCCTGCTCACGGGCACGTGCGGGTCGGGGTTGCCGGTGGTGATGACAATAGGCGTGCCGCCGAAATCTCCCTGGTAGTTACTTTCCTCCAACTCTTGCCCAATCAGGCCGCCGGTAAACAGGAACAGACCGCCGTAGCGCTGGGCGTTCCGTGCCGCGAATTCAGACGTGAGACAAGCGCCTTGTGAGAAACCCAACAGGTAGATGTTCTCGGTTTTCACGCCCTGGCTTACCAGGCTGTTCACCATTTCGGCTAACACTTCTAAAGCTGAATCCAGAGCGGGTTGGTTCTGGGCGGCAGGGGCCATAAAGCTGTACGGGTACCAGCTGTGCTGCGTGGCCTGCGGCGCTACCAAGGCGAATTCCTGCACCGGCAAATAGTTGGACAACTCCAGAATGCTTTGCGCCGATGCGCCTCGGCCGTGCACCATTACCAGCACCTTGCTCTCTGGCGAAATGGGCCGACCGGCACTAAGAATGTTTTTCTGATGCGTGTACATGTTCTTTTCTAATGGTACTACAGAATGTATGAATCAGCAGATGTAGAGACGCAATACGTTGCGTCTGACGTGCACTTTTTAATCCAGCTTCGGCAACACGGCTTCAATGGCGGCGCGGCGCGGTTCATACTGGGGCGGCAAGAGCAAACTGGAGCCTAACTGATCCCACTCCTCGTCAATCCCGAAGCCAGGGTTGTCAGTGGCAATCTCAAACAGCACGCCGCCCGGTTCTCTGAAATAAAGCGAATAGAAATAATTACGGTCGATTTTCTCGGTGATGTGGTGACCGGCGGCGATAACTTTCGTTCTAAATTCCATCAACGTGGCTTCGTCTTTCACCCGGAACGCGATGTGGTGGTTGGTGCCGGCTCCGCCTATTCCTCTGGCTTCATTAGGCAATTCCACCAGGTCAATAATGGCGGCGTGGTCCACGGCATCGGTCACATAACGGTAGCGGTTGCCGCTTTTCTCCTGCAGTGTGTAACCGAAGACATTGGTTAAAATGGCGGCGGTGGCCTGCACGTTTTGTAAAGTGAGCGTCACGCTGTGGAAACCTTTAGTGGCTGCTTCGGCGGGCACTTCTGCGGTAGTCCAGGGCGTGCGGGAATCTGGGTTTTTAGTGATCACCAATTCCAACTTCAGTCCGTCTGGGTCCAGAAAAGTCAGGTACTTCTCCCCGAACTTCTCTGACGGTTTGTTGTAAATCACGTTGTGCTCTTCAAAGCGTTTCATCCAGAAATCAAAGCTGCCGTCGGGCACCGAGTAGCCGATGTTGGTGGCCATGCCGGTACCGGCGCTTCCGCGGCGGGCGCCTTCATAGGGGAAGAACGTAAGAATGGTGCCTGCGCTGCCTTTTTCATCGCCGTAATACAAATGGTAGGTGCCGGGGTCATCAAAATTCACGGTTTTCTTGAGCAGGCGCAGGCCCAGAATCTTGGTGTAGAAATCAAGGTTTTTCTTGGCCGGCCCGGCAATGGCCGTGATGTGGTGCAAGCCTAAAATTCTGTTTTCCATGACGATGTAACTTAATGGTTGATAGGGGTTTCAATGACCAGGAACCGGCTCTCTTGCGGAAAGGTAAAATCTAGCTGGCCCGTTTCCCAGATGCCCAGCGCCTCGCGGTCTTTGAATTCTTCGCCGTTCACGTGCAGCGTGCCGCTGATGTTAAAGAGAAAGACCGCTTTGTTCACGGGGTTAAAAGAATAACGCAGCGTTTGTCCGGCCTCAAAATAACCCAATGACAGCTTCGCGTTTTGGTTGATCCAGCAATGCGCGGTGCCTTCTTCCTGGCTTACAATGGTGACCAATTGGTTTTTGCGATGCTCCTCTGGGAAATGGCGGCGCTGGTAACGCGGCGAAATGTTCTGCAGCTTCGGCTCAATCCAGATCTGCAGGAAATTAACCTCGTCTGGGCCTACATTGTGTTCTTCGTGCCGAAGGCCGCTGCCCGCGCTCATGATTTGCACCCAGTCTTTGTGCACCGTTTCATTGAAGCCCAAGGAATCAATGTGGCTCATGGATCCGGCCAGCATCACAGAAATTATCTCCATGTTGGCGTGCGGATGCAGCCCGAAGCCGTTATCTGGTTGCACCACATCATCATTGAACGCCCGCAGCAAGCCAAACCCCGCCCGCACCGGATTCTGGTAGCTCGAGAAACTGAACACGAAATTGCTTTTGAGCCAGCCCAAATCTTTCAGGCCTCTTTCTGCGGGGTTGAAGCGTTCTGTTTGCATGCGGTTAGTATTGAAGAGTGAACGAAGTGTAAGTTTACCTAGCGTGAGAAGCTTTTGCCGTTTTGGGGCTCATTTCTGAAAACGAGCCCCAAAACGTAGCCTAACTTAGGCTTGCTTTACTAACTGAATTTCAGCCTGCAGTTTTATCTCGTCACTTACTACTACGCTACCGGCTTCAGTAACGGCATTCCAAGTCAGGCCAAATTCCTTACGGCTGATTTTTCCGGTCACAGTGAAACCGGCTTTGGTCTGGCCGTACGGGTCCACCACAATTCCGCCGAACTCCACGTTCACGGTCACGGGTTTGGTCACGCCTTTTATGGTGAGGTTGCCGTGCAGCAGGTAGTCACTGCCGCTTTTCTGCTCATAGTTGGTGCCCTCAAAGGTGAGTTGGCTGTGCGCGCTGGCGTCAAAGAAATCGCCTGATTTCAGGTGCGTGTCGCGCTGCTCGTTGTTGGTGTTGATGGAGTCCACGTCGGCGGTAAAGGTTACCTTGCGGGCGCTGGTGAAGGTTTCGTCTTCGGTCTCAGCGGTCACGTGGAACGTCTGGAAATACCCGGTCACGGTGGTGATCATGAGGTGTTTCACTTTGAACTGCACTTCTGAGTGGGTGGGGTCTACAATCCATTGGGTAGTGGCCATGATTTTCTGTTTTTAAGTTCTTAAATTGATTTCGGTTTCTGATTTACTGCCGAAGCAACAAACAAATGTATGTACATTTATTGTATATACATTTGTTTGGAAACAAAAGTTTCAAAATAATTTTTCTTGGCTTCGTTTTACGTCATTCGTCAAACCCTCAACCTCTTCTCCAAATCTGTTATTCAAAGGCGCATGATCTCTGCCTTTGTTGGTGATAACACCAACAAAGGCAAGGAGCTGGAATTTTACGCTTTTATACACATACCCACCCCTACCCCTCCCAAGAGGGGAATTATCTGCAAAAGTAGAAGGAAGAATTCCCCTCTTGGGAGGGGTAGGGGTGGGTTAATCGCATTTGGAGTTATTAGACCGCAACTTAAGGTACTTATTCTATGAATTGACTTTCCGTTTTCGGGCTCATTTCCAGAAACGAGGCCGAAAACGGAAATATGACCGCCGTTCAGTCCATCGTTCGGGCCCGGACATAAAAGTGTCCGCTGGCGCACACTTCGCTAAACTTCATCTTTCATAACCACTGTAAATCAACACGTTATAAACCTGGCACAGCTATTGGCATTGCAGCTACCATTATTGCCATTTGACCCAAATTATGGACCGCCTTATAGAGAAGAAACGCTGGACACCGCAGAAAATAGCCCTCATTTTGGGCATTGTCGCTGGCCTTGGACTGTTGACCTACTTCATCGGCTTCGCCGATAACAGCTCCAGGCTGAACGTGGAAAGTCAGAAGCTGACCATGGCCACCGTGAGCCAGGGCACTTTCCAGGAATTTATTCCCGTTGACGGCACGGTGCATCCCATTAAAACCATTGTAATTCCGGCGGTGGAAGGCGGCACGGTAGACCAGAAATTCCTGGAAGGTGGCAAACCCGTGCAGAAAGGCGACCCCATTCTAAAACTCACCAACAACCGCCTGGTGCTGGATTTCATGAACCAGGAAACGCTCATGAACGACCTGATCAACAACCTGCAGAACTCCAAACTAACATTACAGCAAAATAAATTCAACCTCAGACGCCGTTTGGCCACGCTCAACGCGCAGGTAGATGCCGCCAAAGACGTGTACGACCGCAACATTGCCCTCTATGAATCTAAGGCCGTTTCTCAGCAGGAATTCTTTGGCTTTAAACGCGACTATGAACGCCTGAAAGCCGAACGCACTATTGAACTGGAGTCGCAGAAGTTTGAGGAAAGCAACGCCCGCACGCAGATTGCCCAACTGGAGACTACCATTGCCCGCACCAGCCGAAACCTGCGCATGATGGAAGACAACCTCAAAAACCTGTACATTAAAGCCCCTATCTCGGGCCAGCTGTCTTCTATACAGGTGGAGTTGGGTACGCCGGTGCAGGCCGGTCAGGTCATTGGGCAGATAGATGACTTGAGCGGTTTCAAGGTAAAAGCCGAACTGGACCAACACTACGTGAGCCGCATTTTTGCCGGGCAGCGTGGCAATTTCACCTACAATGGGCAATCTTATCCGCTGGAAATTTCCCTGGTGTATTCTGAGGTAAACAATGACCGCTTCCCCGTGGACATGAAATTCATAGGCAAAGTACCCGAAGGCATCAGACGCGGCCAGACGCTCCAGATCAGATTGCAGCTCTCTGACCCCTCCCCGGCGGTTCTGTTGCCGCGCGGCGGCTTCTATCAAAGCACCGGCGGCGCCTGGGCCTACGTGTTAGATGAAACCGGCAAAGTGGCCACCAAACGCAGCATCAGATTAGGCCGTCAGAACCCAGAATACTATGAAGTATTGGAAGGCCTTAAACCCGGCGAGCAAGTCATCACTTCGTCTTATGACGCTTTCAATGACAAGGATAAACTGGAGCTCAAGAAGTAAGAATGATGCCTGCTGTTTTGGGGCTCATTTCTGGAAACAGGGCCTAAAACGGAAAGTCCTCCGAAGTAAACCAAACACGTATTTCGTCCCCCTTTGAAGGGGGTAGGGGGATGACAACGGCCCGCCGAGAAACCATCAACTATAGAAATAAAACGAGTACAATGGATTCTCGGGAATGAATAATCAGCAGGAGCAATCATCCCCCAACCCCCTTCAAAGGGGGACGAAACGCGTGCTAATTAATTTTGATAAAAGAACAATCAATAACCAGCAATTACCTAGTAAAAAGATATGCTAAAGACCGTTAACCTTCAGAAAAAATACACCACAGACGAGGTGGAGACCACGGCGTTGGTCAATGTGAACCTGCACGTGAAAAAGGGCGAATTTTTGGCCATTATGGGACCGTCGGGCTGCGGAAAATCCACGCTGCTGAACATCATTGGCTTGCTGGACAACCCCAGCGGCGGCGAGTTCTTCTTTCTGGACCAGGAAATCTCCAAATACAGTGAGCGGCAACGGGCCAACCTGCGCAAAGAGCACCTGGGGTTTGTGTTCCAGAGCTTCAATTTGATAGATGAACTGACGGTGTACGAGAACGTGGAACTGCCCTTGATTTACCTGAAAGTGGGCAGCGCCGAGCGCAAGCAGCGCGTGGAGCAAGTGCTGGAGCAGATGCAGATTGCACACCGCCGCAACCACTTCCCGCAGCAGTTGTCGGGTGGGCAGCAGCAGCGCGTGGCCATTGCCAGAGCCGTGGTGAGCAAACCTAAACTATTACTGGCAGATGAACCTACCGGTAACCTGGACTCGGCCCACGGGCATGAGGTGATGCAGTTGCTGAGCCATCTGAATGAGCAAGGCACTACCATTGTCATGGTCACCCACTCCCCCACAGACGCAGATTTCGCGCACCGCATTGTGAACCTCTTTGACGGGCAGATTATCTCTGAGAACGTGAAGGAACTCGCTATTCTTTAACCTACGGCCATGATCAAAAATTACTTTCTGGTGGCGTTGCGCACCCTTCGCCGTAACATGGGCTACACTACGCTCAACGTGGTGGGCCTGAGCCTGGGCATTACCTGTAGCCTGCTGTTGTTTCTGATAATCAGGTATGAAATGAGTTTCAACACGTTCCACAGCAAGGCAGACCGCATCTACCGCGTCAACATTGACTCTGAGGACCAGAACGGCAAGCACCAGTCTTCTGGCACGCCGGCACCCCTGCTGGCGGCTTTAAAAGCGTCTCTGCCGGAGCTCACCCCGGCCACGCACCTGCATGAGGAAGAAGGCGGCACCTTCGCGCTGCTGTCACAAGACACCACGCAGGTGGAAAAGAAGTTCAGGGAAGAAGGTTCTATCATGTTTGTGGAGCCGGCCTTCTTTGACCTGTTTGACTTTGAGACCAATGGCGTACCCGTGCGCGAAGCCCTCAAAGACCCCAACTCTGTGCTGCTCACCGAAAGCATCGCCCAAAAATATTTCCCCCGGGGAGATGCTGTGGGCAAGGTAGTGCGCATGAACAACAAGATTAACCTGCAGGTGAAGGGGGTGATCCCAGACGCGCCCAGCAACTCAGACATTCCGTTCATCATGCTGGTAGCCTATGAGTCGTCTAAAGAGCTCAATATCTTCTTTATGTCAGACAACTGGAACAGCACCACCAGCAGCCAGCAAGTGTACTTTGCCCTGGCACCGGGTGCCTCTGCCCAGCAGGCCGAAGCCCAAATCAATGCCGTGGCGAACAAATACCGTCAACGCAGTCCCGGCGAACGTGAACGGTTCACGCTGCAACCGCTCTCTGACCTGCATTACAATGAGGGGTACTCCAATTACGCAGACCGCACCGTAAGCAAGAAAACCCTGTGGGCGCTGGGCATTATTGGCGGCTTTCTGGTCTTGATTGCGTGCATCAACTTTGTGAACATGGCCACGGCCCAAGCCCTGCGCCGCGCCAAAGAGGTGGGCATGCGCAAGGTGCTGGGCGCCAGCCGGGGCCAGCTTATGTTCCAGTTCCTGAGTGAGACCGGTTTGATCACGCTGGTGGCCTTGCTGTTCTCCATGGTGCTTACTGAGCTGCTATTGCCCTGGCTCAACCAACTGCTGGAGTTAGAGATCACGTTCTCCATTGTACAGAACCCCGAGGTAGGCTTGTTCTTGCTGCTTATTCTTGTATTGGTCACGTTCTTTGCGGGTTTGTACCCAGCCTTGATTTTGTCCGGTTTCAAACCTATTTCGGCCTTAAAAAGTAAAGTGGCCACCGCCCAGACCGCGGGGCTGTCTATGCGACGCGCGCTGGTGGTGCTGCAGTTCACCATTTGCCAGGTGCTTATCATCTGCACCATTATTGTGCACAACCAGATGGAGTATTTCAGGACGGCGCCCCTGGGTTTTGACCAGGAAGCGGTGGTGACCATTCCCATTCCCGCCTCCAAGGCCGCAGATCTGCTGCCGTTGCGCCAGGAACTGGAAAATAACCCGGCTATAAAATCGGTTTCTTTCGCGCTGTGCCCGCCGGCGGCCAACGTGAACCTGAACATGTCTTTTAACTATGATGACTTTTCCATAGAGCGTGATTTCAACGTGAGCTTTAGGTTTGCCGATGAGCATTACCTCACCACCTTCAACATTCCGCTTGTGGCCGGGCGCATGTATGCCAAAAGCGACACCATGCGCGAGTTTCTGGTGAATGAAACCTTCTTAAAACAAGTAGGCGAGAAAAATGCGCAGGCCGCCATTGGCAAGAAACTGCTGGTGAACGGCGGGCGGAACGAAGGCCGGATTGTGGGCGTGGTGAAGGATTTCCACGTGGGTTCCCTGCGCGAAGAAATTGACCCGGTGGTGCTGTCTACCTGGAACTATTTCTACTACAGCCTCAACGCCAAGATTGAGATGAAAAACACCCAGGCCGCCATTGCGCACCTACAGAAACTCTGGTCCAGCGCCTACCCTAATGACGTGTTTTACTATGAGTTTGTAGATGATACCATTGCCCAGTTCTACGTGGAGGAACAGCGCCAGGCGCACCTGTTCAAAATCTTCTCTGTGCTGGCTATCTTGATTGGGTGTCTGGGCTTGTATGGCCTGGTGGCCTTCATGGTCTCGCAGCGCACCAAGGAAATAGGCGTGCGCAAGGTCTTGGGTGCCAGTGCGGGTAGCATTGTGGCGCTGTTTTCCAAGGACTTCGCGGTGCTGGTGCTGGTGGCGTTTCTTATTGCGGCGCCCATTTCTTACTACTTCATGGAGAAGTGGCTGCAGGATTTCACGTACCGCATTGACCTGAGTTACTGGGCGTTTCTGGCTGCCGGGGCCCTTACCTTGGTCATAGCCCTCACCACCGTGAGTGTGCAGGCCCTGCGCGCCGCTTTCTCTAACCCGGTTACCGCGCTCAAGTCAGAATAATCGCTGCCTGGTCAATTCCGTTTTGGGGCTCATTTCCAGAAATGAGCCCTAAAACGCAAAGCCTGGGAGTTCCTTCACCTGCCCCAGCCCTGGAATTTTCCGGCTTTTTGGTGGGCGTGGGTTTCTATGGTTTTCTAGCTGGGGTTTGCGCGCCTGATTTTCCGTTTTTGGCTTCGTTTTCAGAAATGAGCCCCAAAACGAATGCCGAATGTAATGGGATGGCAACTTTATTTCCTACTTTTACCAAAGCCTTTCATCACTGCTTCTGGCATTGGTTGTTTTATTCACTAAAAGGAAGGCCCAAAACATAAACTCCTACACCCCTCCTTTATGAACAAAGAAAGCGCCGCTGCCTTAAAAGGAAAGAAAAAGCTCATTCTGCAGAACTGGATGGAAAACCAGCTGAAAGACGCCGCCCTGCGCGATGACCTCATGAGCGTGGCAGAACTACAGCAGCAGTCTGAGGAATTTTTGACCACCTTGTTGAAAGCGTTCAGCTCCAACCAAGCCACTGACACAGAGTCTGAAGGGTATGAGGCCATTCAGGACATTCTGAATGAAATCTCCATCACCCGCGCCCGCCAGGGCTTCTCGCCGCGCGAGACCAGCTCTTATGTGCTGAGCCTGAAAGAAGTACTGAGCAATGTGCTGGAAGACCGTTTCAGAGAGGAGCCCGCCGTGCTCTACAAAGAGATTCTCTCCATGCACAAAATCATGGACAGCCTGAGCCTGGTGACCATGGAAACCTATATCAAAGGCCGTGAGGAGGTAATCCTTCGGCAAACCAATGAAATGAGCGAGATCTCCACGCCCGTGATCAGGGTGTGGGAAGGCATTCTGGCCCTGCCCATCATTGGCACCTTAGATAGCGCCCGCACCCAGGTGGTGATGGAAGCCTTGCTGCAGGAGATTGTGGCCACCGGCAGCCGTATTGCCATCTTAGACATTTCGGGCGTGCCTACCGTAGATTCCTTGGTGGCCCAGCATTTGATCAAGACCGTGAGTGCCGCCAGATTAATGGGGGCTGAGTGCATCATCAGTGGCATACGCGCCGAGATTGCGCAGACCATTGTGCACCTGGGCATTGACCTCACCAACATCCACACCAAGGCCTCATTGGCCAGCGCGCTCAAAATGTCCTTCGCCATGCTGGGCATTCAGGTATCACGGGCGGCCCAGAGCCAGGAGGGTTCCAAACAAACCTTCGGCTTTTAATTCTCTGCAGCCATGGAAAGAATTCCTATTTTAAAGATGGGCCCCTTCCTGCTGGTCACCATTCAAGTGGATCTGTATGACCGGCTGGCCCTTACCCTGGAAAACGACCTCATCAACATGGTGAGCAAGACCGAAGCCAAAGGCGTGCTCATTGACATTTCAGCGGTGAGCATTGTAGACTCCTTCATGGGCCGCATCTTGGGCAACATTGCCTCCATGTCTAAAATCATGGACGCCACCACCGTGGTGGTGGGCATGCAGCCGGCGGTAGCCATTACACTGGTGGAACTGGGCCTCACCTTGTCTGGGGTGTACACCGCCCTGGACGTGGAGCAAGGCATGGAATTATTGCGGGACAAAATAGGCCACTTAGAAAAAGACGAGGAAGGCCTCTATGATAGTTTTATCTAAAGAGAAGCTTCCCATACAGAAAGAACAGGATGTGGTTTTGTTCCGGAACCGAATCAAGGAACTGGCCACCAAGATAGGCATGAGCCTGGTCAACCAAACCAAACTGATCACGGCGGCCAGTGAGTTGGTGCGCAACATGCTGCGCTACGGCGGCGGCGGCGTAACCCAGCTGGAGATTGTGAGCCGCAACAGCATGCCCGGCGTGCGGCTCATTTTCACAGACAAAGGCCCTGGCATTTCAGATATTACGTTGGCTATGAAAGACGGCTACTCCACGGGCAAAAGCCTGGGGCTGGGCCTGCCCGGTGCCAAGCGGCTGGTCAATGAGTTTGACTTGAAGAGCGAACCTGGCCAGGGCACTACCGTCACAGTTATCCGGTGGAAGAATGGACTTTAACTTTGACGCGCACCGCCAGTTCCCGCTCACCGACAGGAGTTTCCTGAACGTGGTACGCCGTGACATAGGCAAGCTGGCTGAAACTGCCGGTTTCTCTGAGGCCGAGGTGGGCCGGGTGAACATCATTGTCACAGAGATGGCCACCAACCTGCTCAAACACGCGGGCGTTAACGGTGGCGAACTGCTGGTGAAACCCCTTTGCCTGGCCAACGGCAAAACCTGTGGCCTGGAGCTGCTTTGCCTTGACAACGGCCCCGGCATGAGTGACCCCGCCCGCATGATGGAAGACGGCGTCTCCACGTTTGGGAGCATGGGCCAGGGCTTGGGCGCCATTCAGCGGCAGTCAGATTTTTTTGACCTTTATTCGCAGCGCGGCCTGGGCACGGTCATTCTCTCCCGAGTGTACCGCAAAGGCAAAGCCCCCAAACCGGCCGCCCGCAGTGAACAGAAATTTGAGATGGGCTTTGTGCTGGTACCCAAGGCCGGGGAAACGGTGAGCGGCGATGGCCTGGGTATACGGTTGTCTTACGAAGGCGCCTACCTGTTGGTGCTGGACGGTCTGGGCCACGGCCCCAACGCCCATGAGGCCAGCCAATCTGCTTTGAAATCTTTCCAACAGCAGCCCAAAACCACCCCCGCCGACATTCTGCGCGGCGTTCACGCCGACATAAAACGAACCCGTGGAGCCGTGGGCGCCATTGCCCATTGGAACGCGGAGACCGGCGCCTTGCGCTTCTGTGGCATTGGCAACATCAGCGGAAGGCTCATTGCACCGGACAAGGCAAAAAACCTGCTTTCCTATAATGGCACCCTTGGCATGAGCATGCCCAACACCGTCAATGACCAACTCCATACCTGGGAGCGCGGCAACCTGGTAGTGCTGCACTCAGACGGCCTTAAAAACCGCTGGGATTTTCAGAAATATCCGGAACTGACCCGCCATGATGCTACGTTGATTGCGGCAGTACTGTACAAAGACAACACCAGAACCACAGATGACACGTTAGTGGCCGTAGTGCGGGCCACTGAGTAATACCGCTATGGACCAACCCATCACCACCATCAAGCTGCAGAATGAACTAGACGTAGTACTGGCCTACAAGCGCGCCATGCAGTTGTCTGAGTTTTCTGGCTTGCCCGTGGCTTCCCAAACCAAATTCGCGACGGCGGTATCTGAGATTTGCCGAAATGTATTGGAGCATGTAGGCGAAGGCACCATCAGGTTCAACATGATTGACAACCGGGGCGTGCTGCTGCTGGAGGCCCTGGTTACCGACAGAGGCCGCGGCATTGCCAACCTGGAACAACTCCTGGACCGCAAGTACATGCCCACGGGCGGCAAGGGCCAGGGCATACACAGTTCGCGCAAGCTGGTAGACCATTTCAAACTGGAGAGCGACGCGGCCACCGGCACGCGCGTGCGGCTGCAGAAACGCATTCCGGGCAACCACCCGCCCATTAACAAAGCCATTATTCAAGGCTGGGCCGATTTTTTCACCCACGAGTCTGAGATTTCGCCCTATGCGGAGATTAAGCGGCAGAACATGCAGCTCATTGAAGTGATGGAGCAGCTGCGCGTACGCACCATTGAAGCCGAGTACCAACTGCAGGAAATCCAGCACCTGAACCAGGAACTTCAGACCTTTAACCAGGAGATCAATCTGCTGCTGCAGGAACGTGAGGAGAAAACCCAACAACTGGAGCAGGTGAACAAAACCCTGGATGAATTTGCCCACACCGTTACCCATGACTTAAAGGCCCCGCTCCACAACATACGGGGCCTGGCAGAGGCCGTGACTGATTTCTTGAACGAGGAATCCACGGAGGAAGCGCAGGCGGTCATGCCCATGATCATATTGCAGGTGAAACGCATGGACCACCTCATAAGGGATGTGTTGGCGTATTCGCTCACCGGGCGCCAGCAGATACAGCAGACCCAGGTGTCTTTGCCAGACTTGCTTAACCACGTGCTGGCCGCCATCTCCATACCAGAGCAGCTACAGATTGTGGTGGCAGACAACCTGCCTGTATTAGAGGCCGAGGAAATTTACCTGCAGCAGATTTTCAGCAATCTGTTGAGCAACGCCATTAAGTACCATGACCTGCCAAACGGCCACATCTGGGTGAAAGCCAACGCAACAGATAGCCATTGGGAGTTTACCGTAGAAGATGACGGGCCCGGCATTCCCGCAGAAGACCAGGAGAAAATTTTTGAGCTCTTTGAGACCACCAGTGACGTAAACCACCCAGACAGCACTGGCATTGGCCTGGCCTTAGTACGCAGAATTGTAGAAGAGAAAGGCGGAAAGATTTGGGTAGATTCTACCGGGCGCGGAACAGCCATGCATTTTACGTGGCCGGTTCCTAAGGAAGCGTAAGGTTCAAAAATAGATACGAACAGAAAGACCCGCCAAGGCGGGTCTTTCTGTTGGTGGCTATTTTTGTTTTTTCTGGTTGTATTGGGCCATGATTTCCTTTACGTCTGTCTCGGTTAAGGCTTTGGAGAAGTGCTGCTTCACGCGCTGGTAAGTCTTAAGCCTTTCCAAGTCATAGAAACTGGCCGAAGAAGTGAGCATCAGGATAATCATGCTTTCGCTCTCACCCAGGTTGCTGGCGTGGTACTCGTCCAGGAACGTGAACCCATCCATCACCGGCATTTTAATATCCAGGAAAATAAGGTCGGGGAATTTGTTGTCACCTTCGGCTTTGCCTACGCTTTGCAGGTACTCCAACGCCTCTGCCCCGTTTTTCTTGATGACTATTTGCTTAGCCACCCCCATCTTGGCCAACAGGCGCTTGTTCACAAAATTGGTGGTATCATCATCATCAACCAACATGACCATTTCCAACGGCTCAAACTGAGTCTCCATAGACAAATATTCTTAGGCGGGCAACGTACAACCCGTAAACTGTAACTTACGTGCAAAGATAGCAATTCCAACGTAACCCAAATCTGTGCTTTCACACCCAGTTGCGGCTAACGTTCTTAAGTGTCTGGCCCTACACATAGAGAAAGACAAATGTACAAGCCCACCAAACGTAAATAAGCTAAAACTGTTGGCTTATTTTTTCAGGTTCAGGTGCTGGCCTGGTCTTTGCCTGGGGCATGGGCCCCTCCTGCGCACTATTTTGTGGTTGGTTTCGGCCAAAGCCGTAGCGCATTTGTTCATGCCAGCGTCGGGGAAAGGCCTGGCTCTCGTCAAAGCCCAGTTCTATGTCACGCCCATCTTGGGGCACATACGCGGTTTTGAACAGGTAATCCCAGAGGCTCAGGCTTATGCCAAAGTTGGCACCGTGGCGCTGGGGCAACTGTTTGGCGTGGTGCCAGATGTGCATCTGCGGGTTGTTGAAAATATACTTGAACGGCCCCAGTGGCAGCCGCACGTTGGCGTGGTTTAGATGCCCAATGCTCAAGGCCACAATGTGTACCAGAAAAAAATCCTGCAAGCCAAAACCCACCATAGCCAACGGAATGTACTCCAGGGTTCTATACACCACGTTTTCCATCCAGTGAAACCGCAGGTGCGCGGCAAACCCCATTTGGTGCACAGAGTGATGCACCTTGTGAAATTCCCAGAGCCAGGGCACGCGGTGCAGCAGACGGTGCACGTTCCAGTGAATAAAGTCGCGGAGCACAAACAGGGTGAGCAGTTGCGCCCAAGCGGGCCAGGTACCAATCTCCAGGGCCACCAGATTCTTCAGCCCCAGCCAGGCCAGAAAATCCTGAAAGGCATGCACCGCCACGTTGGAGATGGCATAGAACCCAATCAGCGAGAACAAAAAGAAATTGAAGAAAAGGTAGAACCCGTCTAGCCAGAAATCTTGCCGAATTCTGGGTTGGTCTTTGCGCCAGGGCAAGGCCAGCTCCAGCAGGTAGACCGCCACAGAAAGCCCTAGCAGCCAGTACACGTAGTTCCCCCAGTGCGGGTGGAGCAGTTCGGCGCCCAGGTACCACGCATATTCTTTGAAGGACTGCCACAGAAGGTCTAGGTACATAGGGGCAAGTTACTTTTTTATGGCCATTGCGGCAAAGACCGCCCGTTTACTGCCGGTGGTCCCCATCTGCAACACGTCTGCTTGGGCGCATGGTTCCCCGGCGGCAGGCGGGCAATTCCAACACTGGGCACCGCTGTTGCGTATGATACCCCAAGGAGTGCGCCTGGTTTCTGTTCGTTCTTTTTTGGCGGAACAGATTCTGGCCTTACCCTTACCACTAACCACTACCGCTATGGCCATTAATCTACAACAGATAAGCGCCCGCCTCACGTTCTACATGCGCATTAAGGAGCTGGACAAGTACCAGCTGTCTGTGCTTACCCAAACCCAGCCGGCACTGGTGGGCTGCATTCTGCAAGGCGAAGAATACAGCATGGATGAATTACTGGCTTTTCTCAAGCAATTGCCAGACCTTAATTCCCGCTGGGTTATTTACGGCGAAGGCAACGTGTTCAAATCTGAGGACCAACCCAATGCTTCCTCTCTTGACCCCATGCTCAAGAAAGACCGCTCTGCCTACCTGGCGGAGATGCAGACCCTTTTGCAGCAACTGGAGGAAGTGGAGAAGCAGAAACAGGAGCAGAACCATTTAGACCAGCTTCGGCATAAAATACGGGATTTAACGCGCCACATTTAATTTTGGCAACGATCTGATTCTTTTTCAGTTGCAAACTATTTGGTGCCTTCAAGCTGGTTTTTCCATTGACTCTTGGGCACTTGGCTACGCATGAAGGGCAACTAAAGGCTTCTTTCACCAGTAGTATAATTGCTGTGGCCAACCAACGAGAAGGCTCTTTCTATATAGGTTTCTTTCTCTGCGGAACGGGGCCATTTGCCAGAGCCGGACACAGATTTCACAAGGTCATTGGCGTTCTGGCCAGTGTTGGTGACAAACAAAACCAGTCTGTGCCAGCTTATTCTTCTTTTACAGCAAAAGTGCCACAGCAGCAGATCACAGCAGATTAGTACCGCGTGTCTGGGAGGCATTGCTAAGTTTTTGTTAATTGTTGGGCGCTCACGTAGGGGTAGCGCTATGGAATTTCAGTCTAACTAGTACAGGAGGGAGGTTACCATATGAAACACCGAAAGCTGAAATTACCGGAGGAGTTGCAGTACAGCAACCGAAACCGTTGGGGTTTTGTCTCACCAGACAACCCCCCGCTGGTGTTGCAGCAGACACTGCCGCCAGTAGCACCACTGGCTGAGATCTATAACTTTTGCGGTTATACATTCTCAGATAACTAAAGACCTAAAAAAGCCGAAGGGCAGGAAAGATATTGCTTTCCTGCCCTTCGGCTTTTTTAGGTGGATTCTGTTTTGGGGCTCATTTCTGAAAAAGAGCCCCAAAACAGAAAATTATCTGGAAGCCTGCATGCGCTCAAACGCGGGCTTTGGTTGAATCTTGAGGCTGTAGTAGTTTTGCTCCAGTCCGCCGCGGGCCACGGCTACTTTCCCGTTTTTCTCATAGATTCTGAGTTTCACGTTGGGGGCAATAGGGTCTTGGCGGGTAAGTTTCATGGCGGCAGCACGCAAGCTACTCTGTAACTGACTGATCAGGCCCTTCCGGAAGACGGTGTATTCAATAGCCTGCTCGCCTACCCCGTCACCTTCCACGTACAGCACCGCTGCCAGGCTGGTACCGCCGTCGCCTATCTTGAAACAGTGCCTTGGTGTTTCATCACCGCCGCAGTTGCCGTCATAGAGCCAGCCTTTGCTTTCTAAAGATGCTCTTATTTCCTCTACTGACTTTGTCTGCAGGCTTAAGAGTTCGTTCACCTGTAATTTTTGCGCCTGAGCCCCTTGCAGGCCCAATACTGCCAATGCCAGAACGGCGGCTACGCTTCTCAAAAATGAATAATACTTTTTCATACCAATCGCTTTTAAATAGTACTCTGAGTGTGCAGTCTCTATCACTCTATACGGCGGAAGGCATTTTTGGATAGGGCTATTTCTTAAAATTTTACTAACCCCTTATTTAATTAAGTCTATCCAAAGTGCGTAAAATATGCGCGAAAATCTATATTGAAGGCCTTTCCGGTAGTGCCATCTCCTTATTTGCTATATCATCACCAACCACAATACATTAATAATACAACAACCTTCATTTATAAATACTGAAACAATTAGGCACGGTTTATGGTATAAGTACTATTGCAGCGTCTTAGAAAAGTGATGCCAGAAAGGTCATGATGAAGCAACTGAGAAGAATAAAGCTTGAATTATATAACTTAAAAACCAAAGCACGGAAGATTTTCATGCGGGGGTATGAAGACCTCACCATGCTGATATATTACCATGACTTCAAGAAAAACTTTCAGTTGCTGATAGTGGGCCACAATGACTTGCTTCTAGCAGAAAGGGAGATTTCACGCGAAGAGGCGTTCAGGATTATGAACACCCGCTAACTCAAAATTGTACCCCACCTTTGGGGCTTTTTATATACCCGGCGCAAGCCAACACCACAAACGAAAGGACTAGCCTACCATGGCTGGTCCTTCTTGTTGTGGGCTACTCCATACAGCCTTCTTTCACTAGCAAAAGGTTTTAGGTACGCCTGTATCTTATACCCGAAAAGTGCCGTACGCCTGCCTATGCGCTCTTTTCAACAAGCCTCCATTTACACCTTATTGCTGCTTCTGCTGCTAACGGCCTGCACGTCCACAGACACTGCCCGGCTGGAGACGTTGCCGCTGGCTTCGGCCTCCGCCCCCTTGTCGGTGATTGCCCTGGGCTCCTGCAACTCCCAGGACCGCAAGCAGCCGCTTTGGGAAGAGATTCTCAAAAACAACCCGCAACTCTGGATCTGGCTAGGCGACAACATCTACGGCGACACCGAGGACATGGCGCTGCTCAAAGTCAAATATGAGAAACAGCGGCAACAGCCCGGCTACCAGAAACTGCTTGCCACCGTGCCCGTGGTTGGCATTTGGGACGACCATGATTACGGGCAGAACAACGCAGGCAAAGAATACGCACACAAGGCCGAGAGCCAACAGCTGTTCTGGGATTTTGTAGACGAACCCGCCAACAGCCCCCGCAGAAAGCAGGAAGGCGTGTACAGTGCCCATACCTACGGCCCGCCGGGGCAGCAGGTGAAAGTCTTGCTGCTGGACGGCCGCTACCACCGTGATCCTTTAATAGGCGAAGAACCCAAATACAAACCCAACCCCACCGGTGACATGCTGGGCGAGGCCCAATGGCAGTGGCTGGAACGCGAACTCACCAACAGCACGGCTCAGTTCCACCTCATTGGCAGCGGCCTGCAGTTTATTGCAGATGACCACCGGTATGAGCGCTGGGGCAACTTTCCGGCTTCCAGAAAGCGGCTGTTTGACCTCATTGCCCGTACCAAAGCCGCCAATGTGATCTTGCTTTCCGGAGACCGCCACTTTGCCGAACTGTCTAAGATAGACTGGCCCGGCGTGCCCTATCCGCTTTATGATCTTACCAGCAGCGGCCTGACCCATAACTGGCGAGACGGCTTTTTCATTGAGCCCAACCGCCACCGCGTAGGCGCCATACAAGACCGCCTGAACTTTGGGCTTCTCAAAATACATTGGGACCAGAACCCCGTGGTGGTGGAGTTTCAGATAAGAGGCAAAAGCAACCGCCTGGTGCAACGCATAAAAGCCGAATATGACGTGCCCGCCCTTACCGCCGTAAACCCGAAGGAATTCTAGAAACCGAGCACCTAAATCTGCTTCTTTGTTCAAACAAAAATTCCTGTTTTCGGGCTCATTTCTGGAAATGAGCCCGAAAACAGGAATTTTACAGGGAGAAACTTCGGAAGGAAATCAGTTCAAAAGCACTTCTTATATCATGTATTCGGTCAAGAATAGAATTCTCTGTAAAGAAGACGAAATGCGTGAAATGATTTGAGTTCCTAAGCTAGCAGAAGAAGCTTTCAGCTACCAACTCTTTGGAATTCTTACTTCAAAAACACCTGAATCTGGGCGGGCTTGCCTTCTGGGAAACGTTCCACGTAGAATTCCTGCAGGGCAAGCTTGTGCTCCTCAGCGTAATCAAACAGGGCTTCATAGATTAATTTGGGCGCCAGCATCACGCTTGCCTCAGATTTCCCCAGCAGCACCGGTTGGCCGGCGGGCACCACCCGCAACTCAAAGCCTTGGGGCACCGCCACCGTAGAATCTGCCACGGCCACGCCAATAAATGCCTTGAGCAACTTGGTTTCTTTGGTGGGTTTATTGTAATAGATGCCGGCAAAATCGCCGGTCAGTTGTTTTTTCTCCACCAGCTGGCCCACCTCGGTGAAGCGCTCGCCCAGCTCTTTGGATTCTGGGTTGCCCTGGTAATAGCGGCCCACCACAAAGGTCTGCTCAGAGGTTGCCTTGGTGATGTCAACGCTTGAAAAACCGCCTACGTACGCGTAAATCCCGAGGGTGATGGCCAACACCACCGCCATGTAGATAAAAAACTTCTTATTCATTTATGAAATTGCTGCTTGTTAATTGCTGATTGTTCTGTGGCTAGTAAGCACGGTGAAACTAACCGCAAGAACGAATTACTCTTCTTTTGTAATCCTGAAAGGATCTCGGTTGCGAACTAGACAGGCTTTTACGAAACGTTTTCTTAGCTTGCCACTGAAATCCTTTCAGCATGACAAAGAAAGTCCGTAGAAATTTCCGTTTTCGGGCTCGTTTCTGAAAATGAAGCCGAAAACGGAATTATCACCTACACGAAATTCTTGTACTGCATCTCGTGGAGTTGCGCGTAGTAACCACCAGTCTGCAGCAGTTCCTCGTGTCTTCCGCTTTCCTTGATTTCGCCGCGGTCTAAGACAATGATGTTGTCTGCTTTCTGAATGGTAGAGAGCCGGTGCGCAATCACAATAGACGTTCGGCCCTGCATTAACTGAGAAATGGCGAACTGAATCAGTTCCTCGGTCTCTGAGTCAACGCTGGAAGTGGCTTCATCCAGAATGATGATTTTAGGGTTGTACACCATGGCGCGCACAAAGGAGATCAACTGCCGCTGGCCCACTGATAAGGTAGCACCGCGTTCCATCACGTTGTACTGCAGACCGCCGGGCAAGCGCTCAATAAACCGGTCGGCGCCTACCAGTTTGGCGGCGTGCCACATCTGTTCTTCGGTGATGTCTTTGTTGCCCAGGCTAATGTTATCGGCGATGGTGCCGGAGAACAAGAACACGTCTTGCAACACCACGCCAATCTGCCGGCGGAGCAAATCGAGGTCGTATTCTTTGATGTCTACGCCGTCTACTTTAATGGTGCCTTTGTTGATTTCGTAGAAACGGCTGAGTAAGTTGATGATGGAGGTTTTGCCCGCGCCCGTCGCGCCCACCAAGGCCACGGTCTGCCCGGCGTGCACGTTGAACGAAATGCCGCGCAAAACCCAATCCTCGTCATTATAGGCAAACCACACGTTCTCAAAAGAAACATCGCCACGCACGTTTTCAGGTCGATGTTCGCCGGAATCAGAAATCATTTCCTGGCTTTCCAGCAGTTTCATAATCCGCTCAGAACTCACCACGCCCAGTTGCAGCGTGTTGAACCTATCGGCAATCTGCCGAATTGGGCGGAAGAACATGGCAATGTACATGATAAACGCAATCAGAGAACCCAGCGTGACGGTGTCCTGAATCACGCCCTTCGCGCCGTACCAGACCAGGAGGCCCGTACCAGCCGCGCCAATCACCTCGGCCACCGGAAAATACACCGAGTAATATAGCACCGATTTGATGTTGGCGCGCGTGTGTTCTTTGTTGATGGCCTCAAACTTCTTCATCTCGCGCTCCTCGTTGTTGAAGATTTGCACAACCATCATGCCTGTTATGTGCTCCTGCACAAAAGCGTTGAGCTTGGCCACCGCGCCCCGCACTTCCTGGAAAGAGGCCTTCACCTTCTCCTTAAAAATGTACGTGCTGATGATCAACAACGGGAACATGGAAAGGCTCACCAAAGTGAGTTTCCAATCAATCCAGAACATGTAGCCCAAGATGAAGACCAGTTGCAGCACATCGCCAATCATAGCGGCCAGACCTTCAGAAAACACGTCAGAAAGGGTTTCCACGTCGCTCACGTTGCGGGTCACCAGCGTACCAATGGGCGTGCGGTCATAGAACTTAAGTCGTAGCTTTAAGATGTGCTCGTAGAGTTTCACGCGTATGTCGCGCACCACGTACTGGCCCAGCCAACCGGCAAAATACGTATGGAAATAAGACACCGCCGTGTGCGCCACCAGCAAAACTATCAGCCAGATGAACATTTGGTTCACGCCTTGCCAGTCATACTGCAGAATCTCCTTGTCCACCATTTCCTGAATCAGGAAGGGGCGCACCGTGGCCAGAAACGCCGAGGCCACCGTCAGGAAAATCACCAGGTAGAACACCTTCTTGTAGGGCGTGACAAACCGGAAAATCTTCCGCAGCACGTCCCAGTCAAAGGCACTCCCGGTTTTGTTACCGCCTATTTCACTCATGTAGTTTGTTTCGCTAATATATTGGAAGGCAGACGATTGGATCTTTATTTTTGGCTCAACCCAAGGAGTTTACCACGCGTCCATTCCGTTTTTGCCCTCATTTCTGAAAATGAGCCCGAAAACGCCCGTGCCCTCCCGGCAAAAGTACACAATTGCGCCTTTAATCTGATATCCCTTGACGCATCAAAAGTAAACCGACAACCCAGAGATTAGTTACCCTTATTTATCATTGTCTACATCCCAAAAAACAAGAGTGTAATCCCCTCTCCCTCTGGGAGAGGGTTAGGGTGAGGGAGTAATAACATTAGTAATTCTAGGCTCTTGCTGATTTTACAGACTATTAAAAGTTGCTGGGGCCAGCGTCTCAGTGTACCCAAGCAGTCATCGGAGACAAGGCAGTGCCTTGTCTCTACAAGAGCATGGTAACTGTTTTCAGTCTCATTTCTGAAATGGAAGCCAAAAACGAGGATCACTCCGCAGTCTGTTCTGGCTTCATAATCGCCTGGGCGGCAGCTTCCTGGTCAAACAACATCTGCTGCTTCTGGAAATAATTTTCAGGATACTCCACACGGTGCAGAAACAGACCTTGGGCGGGCGCTGCCCCGCTGGCCAGGCTTCTATCCTGGCGTTCAATGATTTCCCGGAACTGCGCCGGTGTCAATTTGCCTTTGCCCACATCCAGCAGCGTGCCCACAATTAACCGCACCATGCCGCGCAAAAACCGATTAGCCGAAATAGTGAAAATCAGCAAGTTTCCCTCCTCGCGCCAAAAAACCTGGGAAATGGTACAGCGGTAGTGCTTGGTATCGCCTTTTACTTTGGAGAACGTGGTGAAATCTTCCAGTTCCAGCAGCGCCTGCGCCGCCTGGTTCATGGCTTCTACGTCTGGCTTTCTGGAAAGCATGGCGGCATGCCGCACCAGAAACGGATTTCGGCCTAAAGAGATTCGGTATTCATAGGTGCGCTGCACGGCATCAAACCGGGTATGCGCTTCTGGCCCCACTTGAAACACCTGCCCAATGGCAATGTCTGGTGGCAAGATTCGGTTGAGTTTGTGCTGGATTTCTTCTGCGGCCATAACCTGTGGCAAGTCCACGTGCACCCATTGTTGGGAGGCATGCACGCCGGTATCTGTTCGGCCGCTGCCTATGGTCTCTACTATTGATAATCGGAAGACTTTTTTCAGGCAATCGTCCAGCACCTGCTGCACCGTGACCGCGTTGGGCTGCGTTTGCCAGCCATGAAACCGCGTTCCGTCATACGCCACCTCTAGAAAATACCGCATGGCGCAAAGATAAGGAAATTAGCCCCACCCCCGGCCCCTCCCCAACGGAGAGGGGAGATTAATAGACCCGCCCTGAAGGGCGGGTCTATTCAAGGCAAAACAATTTATAAAGCCTCAGCACGGAGGGCGAACAAGGCATTGCAGCTTCTCAAATAGTAGCAGCGTTTCCTCCCGACCATGCGTAGGGCAGCCTTGGCTGTGCGCCCGAAGCATGGGAGGGAGCAAGTAGAAGCCTATGAATGGCAGTGGCGTAAGTGAGCTATGAAAGAAATAGCATTAGCCAAGTGCAAAGAAATGAACTCCCGCCTGTCTGAGCGGCAGCGAGTTCGGGGGTTCTTGATTCTTTTGGTTAGGTTGAGCATCAAGGAGAAAAGTGACAAACCTTGGCAAAATGTAAGAAAGAATTAGGCAAGGTAGGTGGTTGGAGTATTGGCCATAATGTTAGTGGCAAGGCAGTCTCAGTCGTTGGTGAGAACACCGACAACGGCGAGAGGCAGACTTAGTTGTTGGCTCCTAGGAATACCAGCAACGGTAGGAATCAGCTAGTGTAAACATCTCCCTTCATCCCCTTCAAAGAGAGAATACGCGTTTGGCAAAAGGGTATTACTTCAGTTCAAAAAATACTTCAGCAAGCAAAGGCAGAGAACTACTATCATAAGAATTTTAAAGCAAACCCTACAATTTCACCAAAGACAATTGCCCTCTTTCACCCTGCCATTTCGCTTGACGCTGATCACGCTTGCGTTCATACTTCTCCTGTAGTTTCTGACGGTCTTGCTCATAATCAGCTTTCAGACGGGCTAGGTCCTGCTCAAAGGCAGCTCTATCTCCGTTGTTAGACTTGGAAAACCGGTCATTGAGTTTATGCTGCCGACGGTTATAATCTTCTTTCAATTTAAGCTGGTCGCGCTCGTATTTATCCTTAGCCTGCGCCAGTTGCTGTTGATATTTTTCATCTTTCTTAGCTGCTTTAGCTAAGGTTTTAGCGCGTTGCTTTTCAGTTTTAGACAATTGCGCCTTCTGCTGCACGCCAACTCTAGTATAACTCTGAGCAGCGACATTTTGTCCAATCAAAAGAAGTGCTATAAAAGACAAGACAAAGACAAACTGTTTCATTTTTCTAAGGATTTAATATGACAACTTCCTCGCAACGTTTGTGCCAGATTGAGCTTCTAAAGAAATTAAGGCCTACCTCTTTCGTCAACTATCTGCCAATCAGGTATAAAAAAATCCCGCCTGCTTTTCACAGACGGGATTTATATTTTCAGCTCTACTCTTATCCTTCAGAGCCGTCACATTTTTCATAAAGAATGGCCAGGCCCTGCCCTACACCAATGCACATGGTAGCTAAACCGTATTTGGCATCTGACCTTCGTTGCATTTCATGCAGCAACGTAGCTGAAACGCGGGTACCGCTGGCACCCAGTGGGTGACCTATGGCAATGGAACCACCGTTCACGTTCACTTTGCTTTCATCTAAACCCAACTCCTGCATACAGGCCACGGCCTGCGCCGCAAATGCCTCATTCAACTCCACCAAATCTAAATCTTTGACTTCTAACCCAGCACGCTCCAATACTTTTCTGGTGGCGGGCACCGGCCCAATGCCCATGTGCGCCGGGTCTACACCCGCTACGGCGGCGCCCACAATCTTGGCCATGGGTTTGAGGTTATGTTTGCGCACGTAATCTCCGCTTACAATTAAAGCAGCGGCGGCACCGTCATTAATGCCCGAAGAATTCCCGGCGGTTACCGAGCCATTCTCCTTAATAAAGGCAGGTTTCAACTCGGCCAATTTCGCCAACGGCGAGAGGCGCGGGTGTTCATCGGTGTCAAATACCAAGGGGTCGCCTTTTTTCTGCGGAAGCGTGACGGGCACAATTTCGTCTTTGAACTTGCCGGCCTGGGCCGCAGCCTGGTAGCGTTCCTGTGATTGAAGCGCGAAATTATCCTGCGCCTCACGCGTCACGTTCCAGTCGCGGGCTACGTTCTCGGCGGTTTCGCCCATGGAAAACGGGTGGTACAGTTTTGACAAAGCCGGGTTGATGAAGCGCCAGCCAATGGTGGTGTCATGAATCTCAGGGCTGCGCGACCAGGCCGCATCTGCTTTCGCCATCACAAACGGCGCGCGCGTCATGCTCTCCACGCCACCGGCAATGTAGACCTCGCCCTCCCCGGCTTTGATAGCGCGGCTGGCATCCATGATAGACTGCAGACCCGAAGCGCACAGTCGGTTCACGGTCACGCCGCCAATCTCCTTGGGCAGACCCGCCAGCAGCCCGGCCATGCGGGCCACGTTGCGGTTGTCTTCGCCGGCTTGGTTGGCCGCGCCCAAGATAATGTCTTCCACGTCTTCGGGGTTCACGCCGGGGTTGCGGGCCATCAGGGCTTTGATCACGTGCGCGGCCAGGTCATCGGGCCGAACCGTGCTGAGCGACCCCCCGAATTTCCCCACCGGGGTACGTACTATGTCTAGGATATATGCGTCTTGCGCCATGGATTGCCAAGTTTTATGTAGCTTTGTAAACTATCTGCAAGTTAACTAACCCTGTTATGATACAAAGAATTCAAAGCGTGTTTCTCTTCCTTTTAGTGGTGGCCATGGTATCTCTGTTCTTTTTGCCCATCTGGGCGAAAACCAACCCCGCTGACAACCAGGAATATGTGCTCACCGCTTATCAGTTAGGCCCCGTGAACGGTGCCGCCACTACCAGCACCATCTTCATTGCCGTGCTCGCCGGCCTGGCCGGACTAATTGCCCTTTACGAGATTTTCCAGTACAAGAACCGTCTTACGCAAATGAAACTGGGCATGCTTAATTCCCTGGTAATGGCAGGTTTGATGGGCTTGGTGTTCTACTATTCTTCTTACGTAGGCGAAGACCTGGTAAAAACTACTACGCAAGGCGACTACCTCTCAGGCTTCTATCTTCCGGCAGTTGGTCTGTTAATGAACGTACTGGCCAACCGTTTCATCAAGCGTGACGAGGATTTGGTGAGGTCTATGGATAGGCTGCGCTAGGCGATATTTGATTTTTCTTTTCAACCCGTTTTGGGGCTCATTTCCGGAAATGAGCCCCAAAACGGTTTTTTCTTTTTTCACGTCATCCTGAGCATTCCTGAGGCGGTAGCCAAAAGTAGCGAACGAAGCGAAGGGAAGCTCTCGCAGATAGAAATTGAACGTCATCCTGAGCTTGTCGAAGGATCTAACGAAGATTATTGCTTTCCTCTTCTTGACTTTCAGAGGTGTACAAGCAGTTTCCTTCGCCGTTGGTGGTATTATCACCAACGGCGAAGGAAACTGCGTTCCCAGCTGCCATTGTGCATGCAGTTTGCTTTCCTTCCAAATGACCGCTGCATCCCGAGTTCTACAAGACGGCCTTTTCCATTGCCGGGCTCCGAGCGCTCACGGCCGCGAGGCCCCGCCTTCCCCTCTCGCACTGCCCGTCTTGGCCATGACTGTTATCTGCCTGTAGTTCCCGTCGTTCAAGGCCAACCCGCGAGGCGCTCGATGGAAAGGCTGGAAAAGGTACAGTTTGAAAGGCAGTCTGCGTTTTGGGCATCAGCAGTGCTGCCTGCTCAAAAGACTTCACAGGTTTTGGAAACCTGTGAGGTCTGCGCCAATTGCGTTTTCGGGCTCTAAACTGGAAATGGAGGAGAAAACAAGCATATCATTCTCTACCGCAAGTTTAGCGACAGCGTAACTTGCGGCAGAGGTTTTTGTAGAGACTAGGCACTGCCTTGTCTCCAACGGTCGAGGACCCGACGAACGCCTGCTCAAAAGACCTCGTAGTGTGCGCAGCTCCTACGAGTGTCTCCGCCAAAGACCTTTTCTTCCACAACACATATTCCCAAAAACTCCCCTCCTATTCTAGGAGGGGCTGGAGGTGTTCATTATCCTATGTTACCGCTTATAGATAAAATCCTGGAGTTGGTGTTTGCTGCTGGGGAGATCCACGGCGTCTATAACCCGGGGAAACTCTCTGAGGTCGCAGATATAGGCATAGGCGAATTTGGCGAGGGCTACGCGGCGGTCTTCAAAATTGATGGCCTGCATCAGCAGCAAAAGGTCATCGGTGTAGAGGCTGCCGGCCAGTTTGAGTTCGCCTTTGGCAATTTCCAGGCGACGGTCGTCAAAACCTTCTTCTTTCATAAACCTAAGGGTGCGCTCTATCTGCCGTTCATCCATGGCCCCACGGCATTCTGCGTTGTTGGGTGCATCTGGGTTGGGAAGCGGCGCTTGCGGCTGCAAAGGAATTTCCTCCACCTTCCGGAGCACAAACCCTGCGCGCCGGGCGGGCTCCAGCACATAGATTGCCTCAAACCCGGCCTTCAGGAAAACCTGCGCCCTGATGTTGAGCGGCCGTCCGCGCCGGACTACTTTCAAATCGAGCCAATAGTTACCGGCGGGCAGATCAGCCACGGCCACGCGGTTAGAGGCCACGGTGTTGATCACTTTTCCACCCAGGACTACGTAAAACCGTTCGCCGCGCTGGCTTTCCACTAAGATAGCAGCTTCCCGTGGTGCCTGGGCTTGCGCCAGGCTGGTGAATAGAAATAGGAAGAAAACGGAGAAGTAGAATCTGGTCATGGCCGTAACAATTAGCACGTAAGCAATGCGTGGCCAAATCCAAATATTATGCCAAATCTATATTCCGAAGGGAAAAAGAAATCCCGTTTTCGGGCTCGTTTCTGAAAACGGAGCCGAAAACGGGAGTGCGCTGTCAGCCTGGAAAGAGCTTGTGGGCAAACTGTGGAAGCGTTTAATAATTGCTTGTCTAGCTTGCCACCGAGATCCTTTCAGGATGACAGAAAAGATGCAAGACCAAACTGGCTGTAACCAATTATCCTTGGTACTTGAACTCGCCGTAGGGGCTGGTGATGGTGAGTTCGTTTTGTTGGCTGGCTTCTACGCGGCCAATAATCTGGGCGTCCAGGTTGAACGACTTCGCAATAGAAATCAAATCCTGGGCAATATTTTCAGGCACATAAATCTCCAAACGATGGCCCATGTTGAAAACCTTGTACATTTCCTGCCAGCTGGTGTTGCTCTGCTCCTGAATTAGCCTGAACAGCGGCGGAACGGACAACAAATTGTCTTTGATGATGTGCACGTTTTTGGTGAAATGCAGCACTTTGGTCTGCGCCCCGCCGCTGCAATGCACCATGCCGTGTAATTGGCTTCTATAATCTTTTAAAATAGCCTGCACCAAAGGCGCGTAGGTTCTGGTTGGCGACAACACCAATTTCCCCACGGTAAGGCCGGTTTCTTCATTGATGTCTGTGAGGCTGCAGTTGCCGGAATACACCAAATCTGCGGGTACGGCCGGGTCAAAGCTTTCTGGGTACTGCTTGGCCAGGTAATTACCGAACATATCATGGCGGGCGCTGGTGAGTCCATTGCTGCCCATGCCACCGTTGTACTCGGTTTCATAAGTGGTCTGGCCGTAAGACGAAAAGCCGACAATCACATCGCCGGGCTGGATAGTGTGGTTGGAGATAACCTCAGAGCGTTTCATGCGGGCGGTCACGGTGCTGTCCACAATGATGGTACGCACCAAATCGCCCACATCAGCGGTTTCGCCGCCGGTGCTGTAAATGCCGATGCCGTTGTCTCTGAGCATCTGCAGGACTTCCTCGGTGCCGTTGATGATGGCGGCAATCACTTCGCCAGGCACCAGGTTCTTGTTGCGGCCAATGGTGGAAGACAGCAGAATATTATCGGTGGCGCCCACGCACAAAAGGTCATCAGTATTCATGATGATGGCATCTTGCGCAATCCCTTTCCAGACAGATAAGTCACCGGTTTCACGCCAGTAAAGATACGCTAAGGCAGATTTGGTACCGGCGCCGTCGGCGTGCATAATGTTGCAATAATCGGGGTCGCCCACCAGCAGGTCTGGAATGATTTTGCAGAATGCCTGGGGAAACAAGCCTTTGTCAATGTTCTTGATGGCGTTGTGTACGTCTTCTTTGGAGGCCGAAACGCCGCGCTGCAAATACCGGTTTTCCATGGGTGGGCAAGGTTGAGTAAAGCCGTTTTGGCCTGTGTTTGGCAAATGGAGCCCGAAAACGGAAACCGGTTGCGGGGCAAAAATAAGAAAGCCTCCCGGTTATGGGAGGCTTTTCTTTCTCTATTTCTTATCTGGACGTGTTTTGCTCTTTATAGCGCCGCACATAATACGCCAACAGCAGCATCATCCCGAAACTCACACTGAAACCATCCAGGAAATCAGCAGCGCCACCTGGAATGATATACGTAAAGACATTCACCGCACTGAAAATGGAGAAAATGCCGATGCCCGTGAACAGAATCCCGAAAATCAGTAAAAGAAAATTGGCCATCTGCTGCAAGGATTACTCGTCAATACGGGTCACCTTGAACTCGGTGCGGCGGTTCCGCTGGTGCTCTTCCTCGGTTTTGGCGTTGCGCACCACCGGTTGGGCCTCACCGTAACCGCGGGCCGTGATGCGGGCTGGGTCAATGCCTTTGGAAATGATGTAATCCACGGCACTCTGCGCCCGGCGTTGCGACAGGTCTTGGTTGTACTTGTCATTGCCGCGGCTATCTGTGTGCGAACTCAGTTCAATGGTGATTTTAGGGTTGTCTACCAGCGTCTGCACCAGTTTGTCTAGTTCCACGGCGGCGTCTGGCCTGATATCAGACTTGTCATAGTCATAGAAAATATTCTCTACCACAATGGCTCTGTTGCGCACAATCTTGCTGAGCGTGAGCGTGGTGCTAAGTCTGATTTCGGTCAATGGGTTTGTGAGTTCACTCTGCGGCGGTGTTTTGCCCTGCGTCACCACAGACTGCCGCGCCGCGAAATAGCCTTCCCGCTCGCCTAACACAGAATACACGCTGGCGCTGTCTAACTTAAAGGTGAAAGCGCCGGTGGCATCTGAAAGTACTTCGGTGACTTTTACGCCTTGGGCGTTCTGCAGCGTCACGCGGGCGTTGGCCATGGGCGTGGTGGTGTTAGTAGTTGTGTTTCGCTCCAGCACGCGGCCGTCTACAAAGAAATTGACCAGTTTGGGTTGACGTTTCTCGAAGGCGTAGATATCATCGCCGCCCTGCCCTCCGGCGCGGTTAGAGGCGAAGAAGCCTTTCTCGGTCTCGGTGAAGAAGATGGAGAAATCATCACCTATGGAATTGATAGGCGTACCGAGATTAATCACCGAATCGCCATTGATTCTAAACAAATCCAGTCCGCCCAGACCGCTGTGTCCGTCTGAGGCGATGTACAGAGTACCATCTGGCGCCACGTGCGGAAATGCCTCGTTGCCGGGCGTGTTGATGGTGGGTCCTAAATTTTCAGGACGAGAAAATCTTCCACCGGCATCTAAAGTTGTCTTCCAGATGTCATTCCCGCCTTGGCCGCCGCGGCGGTCTGAGGAGAAATAAAGCGTTTTGCCATCGGGCGAGAAAGCAGGCGTGGCGTCCCAGGCGGAGTTTTCGTTGAAGCTCAACAAAGTGGCTTCTGACCAAGTGCCGGTTTTAAACTGTGATACATACAAATCCACGTCTTGCCGACCAGACTTCTTACCGCTGTTGCTTCTGGCAAAGACCATGGTTCGGCCCTGGTTGGTGAAGGCTGGCGTGGCATCATGAATACCGGGCGCGGTGCCGGGGCCTTCCAGCGGTCTCAAAGAGGCTGGCGCGGCAGAACCCGTATCTGCTACGGCCACGAAATAGATATTCTGGAAGCCTTCGCCGTTGCCCAGGTATTTGGTTTCCTCTCGGCTAGCCGAGAAAAAAAGCTGGCCTTCGCGCACCACGGGCGCAAACTCAGAGGCGGCGGTGTTAGTGCCGGGCACCGGGCGTACCAATTGGTAAGAGGGTTTATTGAGAATGGAAGGCAATACCTTGAGGTTCTCAACTTCGCGCTGGGCTTCTTTAATGAAGGTGCGGTTGGTGGCCACGGCCAGATAACTCTGGAGTTGCGCGGCGGCTTCTTCATATTTGCCGGCGGCTTTGAGGGCCTTGCCGTAGCGGAAAAGGGTTTCGTCGTTTTTCACCCCGGCGTCAAGGGCGGCTTTGTAGTATTGGTCGGTTTGTGCGAGGCGGTTAGAGAGGCGGTAGGCCTCAGCGAGCTTGAAGTTGACCGGGCCCGGATTCTTGCCTTTCGCCAGCGCGGCCTGGTAATTTTCTATCGCCAGCTGGTATTCGCCTTGGGCAAAGTCTTTGTCGCCTTTCTGCACGGCGCTCCGGAACGGGCCACAACCCGAAGCTAGCAACGTTAGGGCAGTGCCCAGGACCAAAATTCTATGTTTCAGCATCATGCAGTACTACGCGTAAAAGCTCTAAAAGTAACGGGCCAGCCAGGTTTCTTTGGCTGGTTTGGGCCAGTGGTCTTGCACGCCGCCCACGGTCTCCACCAAGGTGTCAAAATATAAGGTATCTGGGGATAAAGAACCATCGGCCACTTTCTTTTTCACCTCGGGCAAGGAAACGGTCTGCACGCCGTCTGCCGTCTTGAACGCCAGGCGGGTACGGTCAAAGAATCCAACGTTGAAATCCTGTTCTAATTGCCTTAAATAGTTGACGGACTTGTCAATGGAGCAGCCGCTGGCGCTGGCCACTTGTTCATTGGTGGCCAGAAACAGGAAATGCCGCTCCCGTATGGCAAACGAAGCCTGCAAATCACGCCCGTGGCTGCTCCACTCGGTCACAAACGCCAGCAGTTGCTGGTTCATCTGCGCTTCTTCTTCAGAGGTGAGCGGCCGGCTGAGTTGGTAGACCCACACGCGGCTCTGGGGCGGTAACTGGTGAAAGGGAACGTACATTGGTTAATGTGCTGGTTTTGGTTTTGAGTATCATGTAGCAAGTACCAGGTAGCAATACACATGATTTCTGTTTTCCGTTTTTGGCCTCGTTTCTGGAAATGAGGCCGAAAACGGAAATTTGGTTCTGGTTGTTTAATCTTTCCCTGCTTCAAGTTTTCAACTTGGAGCCATCCATGATGGAAGTTTATCAACTTCCATATTTTTCATTTACAACAAGCGATTGGAGTACATCCGCTTTGCTGTTCAGATTTGCTTTAATTTGCTCTTCCGGATTTATCAATCCGGAAGTTGTCTGTCGGGGATTTATCAATCCCCGTGCCTGCTTTTTCCCAATTGACCAGCAACGGGGATTAGGAAATCCCCGACAGAGTGGTTCAGGATTAGAAATCCCGAACAGCAAATGTGAAGCAGCGCAGTCGCCTTCTGCCTCCTGTCGCAAGTTTAGCGATAGCGTAACTTGTGGCTAGATATGTTGGAAGTTTATAAACTTCCTTATTCCCTTTATCTGTAAGTACGCAAGTTGATAAACTTGCGGCGTGTAAAGCTCCAAGTTACGCTACCGCTAAACTTGAAGCAGAAAAGGCGTTTTTGGCTCCGTTTCCAGAAATGAGCCCGAAAACGCACTCAGCCTCTTGATACCTGATACCTGCTACTAAATGCTACGCATTCAAGCCTTCGGCCTGGGCTATCAACTCTGCGATGTCAAAGACTTGCACGCTGTCTTCTTTGTTGTGGCTTTTCACACCGTCGGCCATCATGGTCATGCAGAACGGACAGGCGCTGGCAATGATGGTGGCCCCGGTGCCAATGGCTTCCTCGGCGCGCTCCACGTTGATGTCTTTACTGCCGGGTTCTGGTTCTTTCCACATTTGGGCACCACCGGCACCGCAGCAAAGTCCGTTGGCGCGGCTTCGTTTCATCTCAACCAAGTCAGCGTCTAAAGCAGCCAGAACTTCGCGGGGGGCTTCATAGATGCTGTTGGAACGGCCCAGATAACAAGAATCATGGAACGTGATGCGTTTGCCTTTGAATTCGCCGCCGCCGGCAATTTTCACTTTGCCCTCGTTGATCAGGTTCTGCAAAAACGTGCTGTGGTGAATGACTTCGTAGTTGCCGCCCAGGGCTGGGTATTCGTTCTTAATGGTGTTGAAGCAATGCGGACAGGCGGTGACAATGGTTTTGATGCCGTAACCGTCTAGCGTAGCGATGTTGGTCATGGCCTGCATTTGGAACAGGAATTCGTTACCCGCGCGCTTGGCGGGGTCACCGGTGCAGGTTTCCTCCATGCCCAAAACGGCGTAACTGGTGCCCACGTGCTCCAGAATACGCACGAAGGCGCGGGTCACGGCTTTGTAACGGTCATCAAAGGCGCCGGCGCAGCCTACCCAAAATAAAACTTCAGGGGTTTCACCGCGGGCGGCCATGTCTGCCATAACGGGTACTTGTATCTGTTTTTTCTCTGACATCTGTGGTAATGTGCTAATGGGGTAATGTGCTGATGTGCTAATTTACTCGGCATGCCGCACAAATACTAATGGGTGTTAGGTGGGGCTTGCGTTACTCTGGAAAGAGGGACCCACCCCTACCCCTCCGAGGAGGGGAATTATCTACTTATGTAATCCTCGCTGTTCGGGAATTCTACTCCCGAATTTGCCTGCTGCGGAGTTCCACTCCGCCGGGAACCGAGGCATGTGAAGGGAGTAGAACTCCCCGGCAGACTACTTTCGAAGTAGAACTCCGAAAGAGCTGGAGAACTTGAACACGCCAAAAGCTGTTTTGCAACTTCCAACTCAACTCGTTCTTCCCCACCTTCCCTCTTTGGTGATCCTCCCCTCCTCGGAGGGGCAGGGGTGGGTTACAAGAATTCCAGAAAGTTCGGTTCTGCTCCCCGCTAGAACTTAATTTTTTGAAGCTGTAAACAAATCATCAGCCCAATTGAAGCGGTCACTGGGCGAGAAAGCCCACGGGGCACCGTTGTTCTCAATGTTGCTGAACATGGTGTTCAACGCTGCTGGTGCCGCAGATTCTTCAAGCACCAAGAACCTACGCAGGTCAATGATGGTAGACAGCTGGTTGATGTTCACAGGGCAGGACTCCACGCAGGCGTTGCAGGTGGTACAGGCCCACAGTTCCTCCGGAGTAATGTAGCCACGTAGCAAAGTGCGCTCGTCAGAGACTTTCACGCGCTCAGACTCTTCTTTGTAGTGTGCGGGCGCGAAGATGATGGGCGCATGGCCTACTTCCTCCATCCGGTCACGGGTATCCATCACAATCTTACGGGGCGACAATAATTTGCCGGTAAGGTTAGCCGGGCAAACGCTGGTACAGCGGCCGCACTCGGTACAGGTATAGGAATCCATAAGCTGTTTCCAGGTGAGGTCTTCCACGTCCTTCGCGCCAAATTTCTGCGGATCAATGCCTTCGGGGGCGGGCGGCACCACGTAGCTGGGGTCCAGCATGGCTTTGATTTCATGCGTAATGCTCTCCACGTTGCTGAACTGGCCCTTCGGCTCCAGCTTGCTGTAGTACACGTTGGGGAACGCCATGATAATGTGGAAGTGCTTGCTAGACGGCAGGTAATTCATGAACAGCAGAATGCCCACAATGTGCACCCACCAGCCAATACCGGCAATCAGGCTCAACGTGCTTTCATTGCTCCCGAATAGATCTACCAACCCAGCGGTCACCGGAAAATAGCCCGGCAGGTCATGCCCGCGCAATTGAGCCAGCTTCTGGTCAGCAATGTTGAACGCGAACAAAGCGGCCATCAATACTATTTCTGTGATAAGAATTACATTGGCATCCATCTTGGGCCAGGCGCGCATCTCAGGGCCACGGGTGAGGCGGGGCACTTTGGTCAATGTTCTTCTTGCAATGAAAATAATACAGGCCACTACTACCAGCAGCCCCAGAATTTCATTGGTAGCCATCAATGCGCTGTACACCGGCCCCAGAAAGCCCAGCACGCGGTGCGTCCCGAAGATGCCGTCGATCAGGATTTCGATGACTTCAATGTTGATGACCAGGAACCCCACGTACACAAACAGGTGTAAAAAGGCTGGCCACGGACGCTTGAACATTTTTTGTTGGCCGAACGCGACCAGCAAAACGGCGTTGAGGCGCTCAGACACGTTGCCCGAAATGTCTTTGTCGCGGCCCAGGTTAATGTTGGCGGTGATTTTACGCATCTGCCAGACAAACAGACCAATACCCAGCGCAGCTACAAGAAGAAAGATGATTTGGTGGATCACAGACAGGAATTTAGCGGTGAAAACTGCTTCTATTACGAACGAATTTAACAAAGTATTCTGAAACGGGTGCAAAAGATTTTTTTGCAGTAAGTTTTGCAAATCTGCGCAGGCTGCTTACCTTTGCATACTTTTTAACCAGAACGGCAAAAAGTAAGTGCTGGTGATGTAGCTCAGTTGGTAGAGCAAAGGACTGAAAATCCTTGTGTCGTTGGTTCGATTCCAATCATCACCACCAGCATAAAATAAGAATCCCGCTTCCATAACAAGGAGCGGGATTTTTTGTTTCTCCTCTACTTATAATCCTACTGGTTGCTAACAACTCAGATCTGGAGTTGAACCACTACGCGTTACTCGTTATGTAGTACATCTTTATACCATGATATAATTACAAGAAGACGGGTACCATGCTCACTGAAATCCTACCCTACCGTCTACTACAGTTTGACTTGTTGGATAGCGTGCAACACAATAGTATCATGCAAACGGTGGACAGACCCACCTCCCATTATGGAAGGGGTATCATGAAAGTCGCCTCCCAGAGATATAACTAGCCCTGGCAGCTGAAGTGCGAGCGGAAATCTCCCTGCTATACTAAAAGACCATCTGATCTGCCTTTTGTTTACAGCAACTCGTAACGAATATCATTCAGGTGACGTTTGTGAGATGACTCAAAATGTACATCCATGCTAGTCTACAAAAGCGGGTTCTTATTGCTGGAATTCGAACCCAGAATAGATACTATATTAGTTAGTTTACCTCCTGTGAGTGATATTCACGTCTCTGAGATTAGCAAGACGTTTGAGGTCATCACCGAGCATGTAAGGAACTATGACGCACGGAGGCTCCTGTTTGATGCAAGGACAACAAAGGTTGATATGCAGGAGGAAGTAGTCGCACCAATTATCTCTGAATTCATACAATCCCTGGCTTCCACCCGTATCAGAAAGATCGCGCGTGTTGAATCATCAAGTTTCTTAAGGGAGACCCACGTCTCTAAGGCGTTCAGAGAAAATGCACGCCGCATTCAGTTTAAAAGCTTCACAGAGATTGAACTTGCTGCAGAATGGCTGGAGGAGTAAATTATTGCCTTGATTAAAGGAATAAAAGAAGGAATGCAACAACAAAAACCCCAAATCAGGACATAGTTGCCTACCATAGATTCACAAGACATATAGAACAATCCTTTCTGGCACCCTTCTACTAAAATAGAGTTTCTGGAACATGATTTACTTTTTACCAGAAAAACGGTCGCCAAATACTTAGATCAATAAGTAGGTATAGACATTCTGCACAAAGAAAGGATAGGCAAATCTAACTTTTATCTGAATCCAAGCTTGGTTCAGGTGATTGTGCATAACAGCCAAGTCTAATTTGCTGGCAAATGCTTCGCGATTTGCAATAGGATGAATAAAATCAACGAAAAACCATCGTTTTCCATCATGGGTAAATTTTGCCATTTCTTACCTATGAGAAACGTATCATGGGTAAAATTCTTGATTTTTTACCTATGAGAAACAAAAGGCAACTTGCTGCTTGACGTTTCATTGAACCATCACTGCAAAAAAATACAGGCACCGTGTTTCTGTTTTCGGGCTTGTTTCTGGAAATGAAGGCGAAAACGGCGGATGGTTTCTTACTTCTTCCTGCACTATTTTCATCCTTTTTGTCCCAGTAAGAAGACAAAGCCGCCGCTGCCAGGCACAGGAATGAACTTCGATTAAAGAATAAAAAAAATCCGTTTTCGGCCCCGTTTCTGGAAATGAGCCCGAAAACGGAAAGTAGAATTACTTACTGCAGGCCTTGCTCCAGGGCGTAGAGCAGCAGTTTGGCGGTGCTTTTGGCCTTGAGCTTGGTTTTCATGTTGCGGCGGTGGGTGTTCACAGTGAGGTCACTGATGTGGAGCAGGTCGGCTATCTCGCGGCTGTTCTTGCCTTTGACCAAGAGGCGAAGGATCTCCTTTTCGCGCTGGCTCAGGGTCACTACCTGCAGAATCTCCTTGTTGCTGAGCAGATACTCCTGGAAGGCAGGGTGATTGTAGCCGTACTGAATGTCAGTGGACTTTTTGTTGCCGGTGATGTTGGTGAACAAAGACACGGTCTTGGTGATGTTGCCTAGGCGGTCGGTTTCCCAGATGGCGTCCTGGCGCTGCACGCGTATGTAGTCGCCGTTGGCCACGCGCAGGCGGTAGTCTATGGAAAACACGTCATGCAGGGGCCGCAGGTGTTTGTACAGCACCGCGAAGTCAATGGCCAGCCAGGTGGCCTTGATGACGGCCTCGCGATCTTCGGGGTGGATGATGTCATACAGAAATTCCACCGTGGGCTTCTCTATAAACCCGGTAATATCTTCATAGCTGGGGCTAATGTACAGTACCTGTAGTGTCTGGCAGTCATGCAGGTACATGAACTGCGAGCCCAGGGTAAAGACAGACACCGCCTCCTCTGGGCTAGATTTGCGCAGTTTGAAATCCTGGAAACCCACATCAAACGGCTGGTTCTGCCAGATTTGCTGGAATACATCAATAGAAGGCGGCAGGCGTTGCGTCATAGCCTTGATTTGGTGGATACTAATTTCCCAAAAGGCAAGGTTAAGGAATAGTTTATCTCCAAAAAATGCCTACTTCTAGGTATTTTTCAGGAGTAAAGCTTACTTTCTGAGGGTAATACCAAGCTGGCAGAAGACTTATCTACCCACTGCTCCTACTGAAGAGGTAAAGAGTGACACTTTTTATTTCAGGATTGAACGCAAAGGATGCTGTTTTCGCCCTCATTTCTGGAAATGAACCCGAAAACGGAGGCATATTTGAACCAGCATCTCTGAGTTGAAAGAAGTGTATCTGCAAATTTTTCTAACTACAGCTTTATAGCTTTACTTAGCCATTTTAGATTTTAAGTAGCATAAGCTAATTAAATAGGGAAGTAAATTTTTACTCAGACAAAATAGGAACAATGGCACGGTCAAATTTCCGATATTCTCCACCTTGGCTATAAAGCAAGTTCCATACTCCCTGGCGTAATTTTATGGCTGGTTTTAAGCAGTGAGTATAAAATTCAGCAAGAGTAGGTTGAACGTGAGGAAAAAGAAGCTTCATGTACCCACTAGCTAGTGTTGTAACAGCTTCTTTGTTTCTATGATAGGCACGCTCCCCTAGGTCAATATTACGGGCGCAGAAAGTATCTGAAGCTGAATGGTGGCTACGAAGTGCTACTAAGATATCACCGAAATAATCAGCTTTTAATCCAAAGCCTAGTGCAAAGCTATTCTGCTCTAATTTAGGGATCTCCCAACCTGGGATTAGGCCTTTAATACGTTCAATGAAGGCTGTCTCTTGTAGAAATGATGGTAATTCTTGTGTAATAGGGTCATTTACAGGCTTTGACTGTGAATCAAGCGTTATGTTTGCTAATAAAACAAAACTACAATCTGAGGCAAACTCGTGAAGCCCTCCACGGGTGATACGACCGTTTGCCATGTATCCCTTCAGCCCCCCAACTATTTCAGCTGGGCTTTCAAATTTAAGGGTTTGTACTTCGTCTAATACAACAACAGCATAACGGGTAAGCAAACCACCTTGTCCATTTGTGTTATTTACAAATAAAACCGCTGGAGATACATTACCACCACTAATCAGGCGCACCTGTGGTGATATATTTTCATATACATAGCTCTTTCCAGTACCACGTGGCGCTAGTTCTATTAGATGAGTATGCTTTTGAACTAATGGTAAAAGCCTTGCAAGAACTAACATTTGCTGCTCAGGGCTATAAAAATCTGGATTGTAACCCATAGATCTGAGAAGGACTGCGCGCCACTCTTCAATTGTAAAATGAGCTCTTGCCTCATTCCAGTCATCTAGATTGGCATCGGCCTGCATGGGTCTAAAATTAGTTATGACTACCCCTTGACCAGTTAAATAAACAAGTTCTACAACCCCCCACATTCCATGGTTTAGTAGTTGAGGGTTTTGTTTAATAATGTCTTCGCCAATGCGTCCATCAAAAATGCCAATCAAGGCAAGACGAGCATTGCGGACTGCTTTGGTCTGACCTAAAGTTACATCAATTTGTACCCGAGTGAGAATTTTTACTCGCTCGCCAGCCAATAGCCGGTTCCGAATAGCGTTTCCTTCGTCAGCCTTAGGAATAACACGAGAGGCCCATTCTTGAACTTTATTCGCATCAGCAGAGCTGAGTTCCCCGTGGCCTGGTACAACCGTTTCAAGTACCCATTCAGCTACATAGCCAGGTACTCCACGGTTTTTCAGTCCAGATGCTGCTAAACGGCGCTTATCTATGGCAGCATTAGTAAAGACACGATCTATTTTAGCTTCTAAGTTTTCAAATTCCATAATCAAATAATTTGGCAAAAGTGATACACCACTAACTTAAAATAAATCATCAAGTGGGTTTGTACTTGATTGCCTCAAATCTGTGTTTCGTAAGTTAGTATTGAGATTAAAAGTATGTAGTTCTCCATCAGGTGTTTCTAAGGTAACTTGTGCCACTGTTTTCTCCGCTTGAGCAGTGTCAGGCCAACGGGGTATCTCAATAGATTTACTTATTCCTATGGTTCCAGGTAGCAGTTCATCAAATTCAATTTCCAGGTCATCAACACGTGGAATTTGGACTTTAACTTTCCGAAGGCGGGCAGGTCTAGAACTACTGTTATTAAGATGTAGTTCAGCTTTCCCTTGTCTATAGGAACGAGATTCTCCAGACAAAAAACCGCCAATCATTAATGGCTCTAAATTGCTTTGTAATTCTATCCAAGGTACAACTACTTCTTCGGGCCAAGCACCGCCGTGTGGAAATATATCAGTTCCTCCTCGCATAGAGCCAGTATGACTAACAATTTTAAAGGAAGCATCTGAACGAGCAATAGCAACCCAATCAGGCAACTTAAAACGGTCAGGATCAAGCCAACGCACTGTATCTGTATCAATAGCTTTATCTGGCCTAGGTATAGGCTTTTTATGTGGAGGAGAAGCTCTATAGGCTGCTCTCCCATGCCCCGTAAAACCAGATATGGGGTCTAAGGTCCTTGGGCTTTCACTTAAAAGACGACCATGGTCAGTTGTAATAATTACTCGGACCTCCGTATGAATTGGAACTGCAGCTACTGCTTCACAAATACTAAGTGCAATCCCTGTTAAAGAAGCTACTGCATTATTTCGTATGGTTTGCGCATTTCCTGGATTATGGTAAATACTATCAGGCTCAGGAGGTAACCAAACTAACAGCTGCCCAGCCTGAGCTACATGCACAGCTTCTGCTAGATTATCTATGCCCCTAACATCTACTGGGGGCATAGGCAGTTGATTAAAATAATCTTCTTTAGCTTTTTGGGTATATTCTAAAGGCACTCCCCAGCGTACAGCCCTCTTTGTATGGGATGTGATAGTAGGGACTAAACCAAAGCAAGGGGTTGCCGCAATTAAGCTCAATCTACCCGCTGCTTGAGATAAAACAAGCTTTTGAAGGGTGAGCGCATCATCCCACCCCAATCCATCTGCAATCACCCAAAGCACTATTTCATTTGACGCGGGCTTTTTTAGGGCACGCGCAGCCCAAAATTGCTGTTGATAGGGAGCAGGGGTACCCACCAGCTTTATTGGATATGTTTCTAAAAACCAATCACTAAAAGCTTCAGATAATCGCTGAACCTCAGCTCTTGCTTTATCATTGTTTTTCTGGCTAGCCTGCCAAAGACGATAAGGGAGATATTGTTGTGTAACCCATTGTAAGGCGCCAGAGGGCTCGCTAGGTACAGGTGGAGGCACAGGTGGCGGAACAAGTTGCCGTAATGTTGCAACCAAAGCGGGAGTTGCTACATGGCTTCTTTCTAGCTGTGATATTAAAAGCTCAGTAGCTGCATGAGAAAATATTGGGGAGTGTAATTGTTGTACTAAAGCCTGTAGAGCCGTTTGCCTTATTTCAGGATGATGGGCTTTGCTAATTTGTAATTGCCACCAAGCAAGAGCTGCCTCGTCTTGTTTGTCTTTAGTAACCCCGCTTAAAGTTGTAACTAGTTGCTGCAGGAAGGCGTTTCTTGCAGCAGTTATCCAATTTGTTACAGGTAATGGAAATTGTGTAGCCCAAGATATAGCTGATTTTAACGCAGGTGAAGACGTCATAGGGTTTTCATAACCTATCCAAGCAGTAAGAGCAGCTTTAGCTTGGGCAGAGTTGGTGGGGAAAAACGCTGCGGCATCTGGAAAGCTTTCATGCCAATCAGCCACCACCTTTTTTATAACTGGTAAATGTTGTTCAGGAAATTGAGTAGACTGGGTTGATAACCAAGATAACCAATAACTAGCCTGGTTACGCACTAACGTCACATCTGTTTGAGCAAGCAAACCATTCCAGTGAGAGAAACTTGGATAAAGGTTCTTTAGAATTTCCCACAAAGGAGGCAGCTTAGTGGTGAAAGGTATTGGTAAATCAGAAAGCACTTTACGGGCTTGTTGCTCTGTAAGTGAAGGGCAACGCTCTCTTAATTGAACGGAAGGAGATATAAGCGTTGCTGTTTGTCCACCAAGTGCTTGCCACCAAATATAAGCCCAATTGCACCGTTCTACTCCACGTACCACTACTTTAGGAACATTATCAGTGGTCTTAACTTTAGCAGCAGCTTTAAGCCATGCTACATCGGTATCTATAACACTATACCCCTCTGGTGCAGGAGCGTCACCAGAGGGGTCTAATAATAGTGCCTTAATTGGTAAAGAAGAACTCTTTGACATATTAGTTGGCAGCTGCAAACGACTCACGTTCTAATAAAAGTTTTAATCGCTCAACACATTTCTTCCTTTGTTGAGCATCCTTTATCTGGCTAAAACGCACAGTAATATCTTCAACTTGGTCAGCATCGAAGCGTTTTTGAAGTGCTTTTTCAAGCTTTTCTTTTCGTGACTTTTCCTCTTTAGGTAAAAAGTGAAATTCCTTATTTATAGCATTCTGAAGCTCTTGATAAATTTTGGCAGGTGGATCATTGGGGTCATTTAACTCATTGCGAGTAATTAAATTAGATAAAATTTCTTCTGCCTCATTTACATGCTCTGCAAAAGCGTCTACCACCGTCTGCTTTGCTTCTAAAACGTAAGATTGTTGTGATTCAGAAATCCCTTCAAGAAGCGTTAGTTTATCATACTTCTTTAGTAGTTTTTGTAGTTCAGTAGTATTTTCTGGGTTATCCTCACGTAAATCAGAAATATCATCTAAGATCTTATTCCATATCCTACACCATTTTAGTGCTTGAGAATGCATTTCACTTTCAGGATTTGCATCCTGATAGTTATCGTACTGCCGCTCAAGTGTACTGGAAAGTGTTTTAATCTCCTTCTCTAAAAATTTTAAGGATTTACCTTCTTTCCCGGGTAGATCCCTTGCTTTAGTTTTATTATTGATCACGCTACTCTCAAGCTCTACAATACGACCTTTAACAGTTGTGATAGTAGAATTAAGAGCAGTTTCTCCTTTTTCAGAATGAGGATTTAAAGTTGTTAGTTCTTCTAAAGCTTCTCGTAATTCATTTAGATTTTTAAGTTTTTCGAAGTCTTTTAGCCTTGCTAATAGGGTAATATCTTTTTCCTCTCCTTGTAGTTTGTCTTTTTGTTTTAAGATAGTTGAAATAGATTCTTCTACCATAGAAAGTCCAACTTCCTCAGTCAAAGGAGATAAATAATTCTTAATTGAAAATAAACGGGTTGTGTTTTCCGAACATTTAGTAGTCGTGCCTAATTGTTGCTGTGAGGTGTATATACTGCATATCAGTTTTACAAGTGAGCGGAGCTTTATTATAAGTTGGGCTTCGGCTTTCTTTACTAAATCTATATTTGGAGGTAGCACACTAACCTGTGGTGGGCCATTCTGGATCTGAACGATTGCTTTGACAATTGCTTGAATTGTGTCGGGGTGGGTGGTTGAGGACAATGTAAAACGTTCAGTTGTTTCACCTAGCCAATTGCAATAAGCTTCTATATTTTGTATTGCAGTTTTTATTTGAGGTGCCGTTTCTCTGGCCCGCTCTTTAAGGATAGGGTCATCACTTTCACTAGCTATAAATTCTTCTAAGGCAGTAAGCCTTGCTTCTGCTTCAGAAAATTCGAGCACCCCTTGATTTTCCCAATCATTCAGTATTTGCTCAAGATAAACTTTAGCCGTTTCTTGGTCTTCACGTGTAGCATGGAGATTAAGGGGGCCAAGAAGGGTGGAGATAACCTTTTCAAAGTTGTTTTCTGTGGTGAACCAGTCTTCCCCTTTTAGTTTTTGCCCAGTTGGGCCGTGATAAAAATTGAGTGAACGGCGATATCTGCCTGCCCAAGCGCAAAAAAGAAGTCCTAATGCGTAATAATCATACCCGTAAGGGGCATTTAACAACTGCAATAGAGGACCTCTAAGCGATACACGGTCATCAGGGCTAGTGCCAACAGGCACTGCTGCTTCTAAAACTTGCCAACCACGTTGTACTACCTCAAGACGAGGGTCTACCACACGTAAGCTTGCGTCAACAACTCCCCAAGTAGTAGAGGAGTCGCGAAGAACTTTGTCATATACTTTTCTTGCTGGGGCTCCAGCGGCACTCCTTGTGTTATTTTCCCAATCTATAAACTTATCACGTCTTAAATAGTCACAGGCTGTCCATACCCCTCTTCTATAATTAGTGCCAGAAGAGGCATCGTCAAGATAAGGAGCTCGCCAGCCATAGGAGTAATCATAGCAGGCTTTGAGTAAAACTCTTAAAGAAGGAGTTGGGATGGTAGATAATAAGGCATTCACAGCAGAAGCGTATACTGTTGGCACCTTGTAATCAATAACTTTATTTTCTTCTTTTCGAAGCTTAGTTAGTTCTGCTTGTTTTTGCGTATTTATCTGCGCTTGAATTTGCTCAATAGCTTTTACTCCTAAGTCAGCACGGGTTTGCGAACCCCAACCATCTAATACATACTGCTGCGCTAAAGCCCGTAGTAATCCTGTATGTGGCTGTTGAGGTAATACAAGAACTACAGGTGGTGGATAAGTTGCATCCAGTTCTTGTATTACTGCATCAAAGTCAGCTTGGGCGTTGGCTCTTAACCAAGCAACCTCTCCATCAGTAAATCCAACTGGCCTTATTGCATAACCCCGACGTGCAGCTACGTCAAGAGAGGAGCTGTCACTGGTAAGCTGGTAACGACGAATTACTTGGCGAAGGTAATCTTGCGACCATAAAATACGTGGCACTACAAATACGTGTGCAGCCCAGTCTATTGGATTACCTAGAGAAACTTCCTCAGCATGATTTAAGGTAGTTAGTTGTTTTCTAAGTGCCTTCTTAAGGTCTTCTTGGTCTTGTACTAATAGATCTGTTTCAGTAGCAAGTGTTTTGCTTGCTTTCATGCCATCTTGGCCCAAACTCCAAAATAAATATTTTGCTCCAGCCGGATCGTGCTGGATACGGCTATCAGCCGCTAACTCTTCAAGTGCTTTTGCCGCATCTTCAGGTGAGTGTCCACTTAGAGCAGCAATAATATTTTCAAAATTAGTTATGCCATCTCCTACAGTTAAATTTGCTGTTTCACGCACAAACATTGCTGCTAATACGTCATCTTTTAACCTAGATAATTCAGCTAATTTTAACTGGGGTAAATCAGCCCCAGCTAATCTAAGCGCATTTTGGTACCTATTCCAATCTTCATCATTTTTAGCCAATGACTCTTTGAAATAGGCGACTAGTTGAATGGCTGGAATAAATTGAAGTGTACCATTAGCATTAAGAACAGGATAGTCAGCAAAGCGTTGGAAGGTCTCCTTGACAAAACCTAAACTGGGCCGAGCTGATACAGTTTCCCGAATACCTAGCGTGCAAAGCAAAGCAGTAGTAAGCGGGTGTAGTGGAAAGCACTCATAACCCAGCTGATTCTGCAATTGCTGTGATGACCATGTAGAATATCTTGCTTGAAAAAGCAACTTTGTCATGTCTACTGCAGCATCTAAGTTGGCTTCGGCAGTCTGATTTTCATCCAATATAGTGCCCAAAAGATCTTTATCTTGCTGAAGGAAATCCCCCAAGACAGCTTCCAGGGGTGATACTAGTACTTTGCGTCCAGGATCTGGAAAACGAGTGAGCTCTCTATTTACTTCATCCAGTCTAGAAGAATTTGCGCCCATAGCACGCTTGGCTATGCCTTCAGGATTCGCTTGCGTAAAAGCTACTATGGCGGCTTTGCTTTGTAAACCAGCAACGGCCTCTAAGAGGTTTTGTAAAGGTTGGTTCCTGCTTAATAAATCATACTCAGTTGCATAATCTTGCACAAACCGGCCAAATTCATCATAAAGAATAAGTAAGCCAGCAAAGGGCTTCCCTTCTCCACAATACCTTTCTACAACACTTTCTATAACCTGTTTTGGGCCTAACATATCGCCAAAGGCAGGAGGGAAACCCGTTACATAGTGCACCATTTGACTTAACTGCTCCCGGTACTGCCCTCGCCGAGAGCTAAGGTCCTCTCGTAGGTCTTGTAGGGTTAAAGAGGGGGTAAGAGACTGCAAAAACTCAGATGCTTTTTCTACATCCGTTTCTTTAGCAGAAAGTGCTGCCAGACCTTCTTCAGCGGGCTTAAACCATAAACCTATATCTTCATTTGCAGTAGCCGGATTGAGAGCAAAGGCTTTTTCAATACCCCTAGTAATACTTTGGGCAATAGTAAGGGTGTCATTCCCAAAAAGAGTTAATACTAAATATGGTTGGCGGCTTTCTTTGAAATTCTTTAGTCCTTCAAAATCCCCTTTAGCATGTTTTATGGCCTCTAGTACCGTGTTTACCTCTGGCGACCCAGCAGTCTTTCCGAAAAAATTAGCTATAGCTAAAGCCAAGTGAGATTTGCCGTGGCCGTAGATAGCCTCCCACAAATGGCGATTACCTTGCTTGGCTATTTCGTCTGACTCAAACCCATCGCGTAATTTATTTAAGGCTTCTAAGGAAGGGAGCTCTTCGCCAATCTGCTGGCGGGTCCAAGAATAAGAGCCAGCTAATTTGGCATTGTTTGGGTGAGAAGGATACCAGGCTAGCTGTACATCGCTGACAAAAGCAGCTTGAGGATTTTCTCTTGTGATATTACCTATTAAATAGTTCATAAAATTGTTGAATAGGACTGCTTAATATTTTATTAAAACTATGTCAAAGACAGAAAACGTTGAGTGCCCCAAGTAGATTCTGGCTCAGGTGGACCAAAACGAGATAATAAGTTAGATGGTATGGCTACAACAATGGGTGGGCGGTAAGAAGCCATACCGTGTAGCTTACTCCAAAATATAGTGCGTTCATTTTCTGATAGCTTGGCTAAAAGAATATCAATTCCCCAAATCCAAACTCCAGGTTCCATAGGGTCTGGGTTGTCATTATTTGGTAATAAATTCAGTATATACTCTAATAATTGAGTGGGACTTAAGCCTACATGGCCATAGGTCTGGCATTTCTCCGCAACGTGTAAACTTAAATGAATTGGCTCTAAAAATAGGCTGGAAGCCCAAGTCTCAGGGGCAGTAAAATATTCATCTTTATTTAAAGCAATTAAAGCCGTGCGTACCCTAGGAGCCGTATGGCCCCGAAGAGAGTTCGCAAGCTTAATTAATTTATTTGGGGCAGAAGTGGCGGTTGTTGACATGTAAGAAAATAATATGATTAGGCATAAAGCGATTCCCATAGGGAGGCTGTGTCTGACCACCTACGCAAAATTTGGGGAGGGTCAAAACGCCGCTGTCTCTGTATTAAACCAATATGTGGTGCCGCTAACTCTGCTAGCTTTGCATTAAAGCCATCTACCCCTAATAATAGTATTTTAGGCAATTCACTTCTAGTTAGAACCTCTTCGTCTAGGGAAGCTGAAGTAGGAAAATGAGCCTGCCAGTAATCCGCTAAAATGCAGGCGAAAACATTAGTAGGAATTGATTGAGGCATTCTAACAAAATATTGGTTTTTTTCTGGTCCTACAAGGAGTCCTAATTTATTTAATCCGTCTTCAGCAGAATAACTCCCTAGTATAGCAGTGGCTGCTGCTTCATATGTTCCGGATGCAAGCTCCTTTTCTTCTGACCCTATGCTTTCAGCTTTGATTGATTCGCTGATTTCATTTTTATTTAATGAGTTACCTAAAAGGAATCTAGTTGTTACTATACTACCCCAGAATTTGGGGCCAAAACCATGTTCTACTGAAATAAAGTAGTGTAAAAGCCATTGAGTTTCGACTAGACTTAAGTTTAAGTCATTTTCAATAACAAGTTTTCCAAAATCAGTGATAGTGCCGTCCCTTTTAATTAAACCGCAACCACGAGCATAGTTTACATTAGAAGTTATTTGATTAGGTCCAAGAGTAGTATTTTCTTGTAGTACTTTATCAGTAGGTTTAATGTTGTTTTTATTATTAGCAGAAACTAAGGCATTCAAAATTTGATTTAACCCAGATCGACTTAATCTAAAAGTTTCTGAAAAAGAAGTTTTTAGCTTTATAATTAGTTTAGATTCATTTTGGTTTGTTTGAACCATCATATTTAAATTTACTTTATATTATATTTAATTTATGCTAAATTCATTTTGATAAAACAAATCCCAATTAACTACAGAACTAATCTTGTATTTTAATAGAATTGTTGTTTTATGCTTATATAAAGCAAGCAGCGCACCCTTCTGCTTCAGAATCGTCTAGAATATCTAAAAGAAATGAGGACTTTAAATTAGATTGATTATGTTCCTGCCGTTTAATATAGTCTTCTTTGATTTGCTTTACTCTTTCAGGCTGAATTAATTCTGACAAGGTTTCTTCCTGGCTCCAGTTATAACCTGCTTTTTCATACTCTAAAGCTTGCTGAAATAACTCTGGATGCTGCTCATATAACCATACCCATTCTATTTTTTGTTGAAAGAAGCAGAAATAACAACCAGAACGACTTCTAGCATATTGCCCTTTCTTATCACCTACCTCAAAATCAATTTTCTTATAATAGGCTGGGACGCCTACTCCGCTCTCTTCAAGAATCCTAAAGATATCATTTCTTAATAGAATCTCTTCATTATCTAGGAGCGGAAAATCTTCTTCCTGCGCTAAAGGATATTCTGTGGATTTAAGAAACTCAAAGATGAGTCTATTGGTCTCTTTGATTCCTTGATTAAAAAGTTGATCTATTTTGCTTTGCTGATTGAAGTTCAAAGCAATCGGCTTAGCTAGTATGTCAATAATTTTGTCTCTTCTACTCCCAAGATCTACACAATCAGTTAAAGCAATAAGTTTTCCAATATTGTTATTATTAACAAACTTGTTAATCACATCTTCACTAAAGATATTCTTTCTAAAGGGGAAGATAGACTGGATATTAGTTTTCTTTGATATATATCCTTCCCTATCTTCATCTCCTCTAATGCCTACATAAGAGACTACCAAGTCATTGCCAACGTACTTCTCAAAAGGTTCTAGTTTAAGCTTTTTGGTACACCAACGAGAGTTAGAAGAAGGTAAAAAGCCACCATACATTTTCAAAAAATGATCAAAAGAGTCCACGTGGCTTCCTTCGGCAGCTTTCAATAATGTAATCCTTTTCCCTAAATAGACTTCTAGGTTCTCAATTAACTGATAAGTTTCATCTAACTCCTTACCTGTATCTGTAGTGTAGTAATCAATATTTAAAGTTGGATAGTTCTGTTTTAGATAAATAGCTAAAGCGGCACTGTCTTTGCCCCCTGAAATGCCTAATACATGCCGTACATTACTCATTTGGATATTATTTCTTTTAAAAGCTTGGCTAATGCAGCTATGTTTAAGCTATTGTCTTTTGAAAGCGCTTCTGCTATAGATCTCTTGATAACTTCTATCTCCTCACTTTTGGTCTTTGGTAGTCTAAGGGTACTGCGGGTAACACCTTCTGCAAAGGAATCAAACTGAAGACCTAGCACTTCTTCTTTCTCTTCATTAATCTCAGATTGAGAGAGTACAGTTAGGCTATCTAAATCTAAGATTAAGGTCTTGAACTTTTCATACAGCAGAATTTCTTCCTCATCTTTCAAGTTCTCTAATGATTTGCCTACTACTGCCTGAACTATTGAGTTCAGCCACGCCTTACGGTCATCTAAAGCTGAGTCTAAGCGCTGGATAAATGTCTTTTGATAAGGCAAGAGCAAATGCTTCTTCAGCTTTTTATAACGCAGCTGTAATTTATTTTTATACTCTTCAAAAGAGTAGCGTTCATATAGTAGTTCATCTTGAATGAAGTCCTCTACTCTATTTACTAAACCTTCATAGCTGGTTCTCACCTCTCTTATAGCATTTTGCAAGGTACTGATATAGTCATTTAAACTAATAGAATCAGTCTTTAATTGGCTAAAAGAAATACCCAATGCACTAGGAAAATCTTCAAAGAAGGTTTTCTCAGGATCTTCTGATTTAGTAATGGCTGCGCGTATAGCCAATGCCTCTCTGCTTAAGCGCTTGGTGTTTTTGGAATATGCGGGTAAGTCTCTGTAAAAGGTTAAAAAAGGCTTAATGGTCTGGATGAACGTCTGGTTGTCAACTTTCTCTTTTATTTCCTGGTTTAAAAACAAGCGGTAGCTATTGAAGATATCAAGTTTAACTCCTTCAATGTCAAACGCCTTAACCCAAAAAGCCTTAGGCTCTTTAGAAATAAGTTCTAGGATCTCATCATTTAAAACAGGGATGTAACCATTCTCACCAAAGAGTGCCAAATCGTTCCTTTTCAAGAAAAGAAAAGTAGGTACCCAAAAGCCTATCAACCCTTGTTTTAGTTTTAAAGGCCGTTTATTCAACTCCTCTATAAATTCAGTAAGGTTAGTCTTCTCCTGCTTTGCTTTTCCTAAGAAGTTAAGTGAGCAATCCCATAAGGCTTTGAAAGAGGACTTTTCTGTAACAGCTATATCTTGCCCTGCTACATCTATGTAAGGAGAAAGTCCATTCTGCTTAAGCAAGGTAATGTAAATGGTTTTCTCTGCAGGAAATTTATCTGCTGGAAAACCAAGATCTACTTGCATCCAGTGGTTAGCCAGTGCTTTAAAGTAATTCCTTTTTGCACTATGTATAGCCCCTGAAATACGATGTTTGTTGACTAATTCATTATTGAATTTTGGCGTGCTTGGATATACATCAACACAAATGGTAGAGAGTAGTACAACAAAGGCTTTCTTATCTTCAAGCTTCCATTCTTTACCACCCCAAAACCAAGCAACTGCGCTTTTCTCACCAAAAAGATTTCTATCAATGTAATGCTGAAGCAACTTCTTTTGATGGAGAATAATATTCTCTAATTCTCTTTTAGCTGTCTTGTCATCCCGGTTCCCTTGTAAGACTTTCTCGGTTTTTTCAATCTCATACAGAAGAGTTTTTATCTCTTTTGAGTTTTTAAAATACCCATAGAGTACTGCTTCCTTTTGCTCCTTAGATGCCTCTTGAACTTCTTCTATGCTTAATTTCTCATTGAAGATAAGGTTAATGAAACCATCCATTTCTCCTTGTGGAATGTCTGCTTCAAGATTTTCTTTAATCTGGTAACTGAAGTACCGCGGAGTGCCTGTCCAGTAAAAATATGATTTAGCTAATACTGGCTCTTGCTCCAAGTATTTTTCAAGGACAGTTTTAACATCTGTGATTTCATTGACAGTGTCTGCCGCTTTAATTAACTCTCCTTCTATGTCTACATCTGTTCCCTCAAACAAAATGTACCGCTTACTATGATTACGGTACCTAATAATTTGCTTTGACTTAGATTCTAAATCATTTATCAAAACCTCTGCCTCTGGAATTCCTAAACAGAGAGTAGAGTATGCAACTAAGAAGCTCTTGTTTAGATTTGAACCCGCAGCTGCATAGATGCTTAATAACCCAATTGATTTTACTATTCTGGAATATGCTTCTAAATTATTCTCAAAGCTATTTTCTACTTGCTCTAGCGCAGTTCTAATAGATCCCCAAGCTGTTAAATCAGGATTATATTTCGAAGTAAGGAATGAATAGAAGTTAAAGCTTAGATAATCATAAACATTTGCCAAATTATAGAAAGGGGCTTCTGTTTTTCTGAACCTTGCAATACTCGTATAGTCTGTTGCTTCCAAAAACGAAAACAATGACCGCTCATTCTGCCCATACCGCTGTAAAGATAATGTCAAAATATTGGCAGCAAAGAGATCTAGCGGGAATACCTTCTCACTAATTTCATTGCTGCATGCAGTATTTTGGAATGCTTTAGAGTTTGCAAATATTTCATGTGCATCTTCAACGCTCTCCTTTGGAGCTTTGAATTTAGTGGCTGCATCTATGTGCTCTGCTGCAAGAAAAAGCAGCTGTTCTACCGGCTCATTAAACGTAATTTCTCTGAAGCGGCCTTTTACTTTTGTCCATTCCTGCCGCTGAGCAGGTGTAAGGCCATAGGCATAGCTTTCAAACCCCTGGTGTATTGTAGTTACTAAGACAATGTTGTATTCAGGGTTATTGGCAAACTCTGCTAACTGCTGCACAAAATATAGCTCTTGCTCAGGATTGTTCTGAGCCGCATATTCTAACAGCTTACCAAATTCATCTATCTCAATGAACAACAATCCATTTTCGCCTAGGTCATGGTATCTGTTGTAAATTTCAGACAAAACATTCTCTGGCAGATTTTGCTCCGCTTTAATTTCCAAAGTAGAAGCTAGTATCTCAATAATGCTGTTGAAAGAACCTACAACTTTGATAACCTCAAAATTAGGCTCTTGCATGAACTTAGCATTAAAATAAGGCTTGACACCTTTTAAGCTTTGCTCCAGTGCAAGTAGAAAGGAAGACTTACCTGTACCGTAAGACCCAATCAGGTTAAAAGCCCGGGTACCTTTTCTAAAATCATCTACCATTTGCCCAACCACACGCTTTGCGTTAGGAGTAGGTATATAGAAAAAGTCCTTCTCAGTATCTCTTATGATATTTATAGAAGGCGTAAAATTATTTTGCATAGTACAATTTGAGAATTTCTAAAGGCGCTATTTCCTTTTTAAACTGCAATTCTTTAATACCTGCTTGGTCTGTGTATGTGATAAAAGAATATGCTTCAACAGCTTCTTCAATTTTACTTACTAAGCCTGATCTATTTAGCGCAAAGATGTTTCCTGGGCTATTAATATCATTCTCTAAACTGTGTAAACTTATGGAAGCACCATAGGCAGGATTTGAGCAGATGGCATAAAGGAGTACTTCCGCCGGAAGAGCCAACCTCTCTGTATTCTCTATATAAAATAGATCATACCTTATCTTCTTGCCATTTTCCTCTTTTACTTGCATCATTGACTTCAACAAGCCCAACTCCGTTAATATCCCAGAAAAGCTATCTTCTATTCCATTCTTTGAATCCTCGTTGCCAGATAGATACAATTTACGGAAAACATCAAAATCATCGCCAACTGTCTTAGGATTGAAACTCAATCCTTTTTCTGTTTCTGCTTTTCGTTTTACGTAATTGACAAAAGTGTCTTTGTTGAAATGCATCTTTTCTTTTCTGAACTCATTAAAAATCAGAAAATAAGAAGACGCTAATCCTTTGCTTACTAGTTGGTAATGCAACAGCCACAGGCTTGCACTGTCTTCCAAAAACGGGTCAAAACCTTTATCACTAAAAAGAGACTCTCCAAATTCAGTAACCTCATCTTTGCTGTCTACTATGTTGAAAGCTTTCAACCAATAACGGATAGAGGCTACCATGTTCTTACCAACGCCCAAATCAACCACCGCACTTTCGCTGTGGAAGGACCCTCCTGCTTTTATATAGTCAAATCCCTTCTTCAACCAAAGCTGTCTACATTGAAAGGACTCATGGCCTGAAAAAGAGTATTTGATACGTAGCTCTTGCTCGCTTATCATTCGTGTATAAAAAAGGTGATTCTGCTATATACCAAAGGTAAGAAATCAGGGGGATATCTTACCAGTTAAACACTTGCTAAAAAGTCTAATCTGCTAAAATATTTAGCACCAGCTGATATTGAAAGAATCCCCCTTTTCATCTTACTCTCCCCCTACAACAGCAAACTGTCAATTCTATGCGCGTGCACCATGTGCTCGCAGGGCGACCAGCTGAAGACCGTGAAGCGGCCGTCTTGGGAGGCTACCAGGGCCAGGGCGTCGCGTTGGTCGTGCACAAACTGGGCCGCGGAGAAATGGCGGGTGCCGCCGTTCTGGGTGGGGTGAATAATGACGGGCTCGTTGCCCAGAATGGGCTCAGTGGTCATGATCTTTTCCAGGGGCGCATAGCCGTCGCGGCGCGTGATCTTCGCCCCGAAGGCCAGGAGTTCGTGGCGGTCATTGACCACGGTGGCGCCGTCTATGGCGGTGAGGCCCGCCAGGCTTTTCACTTCCTGGGTGAGCGCGGTGAGCCACGGAGTCTGCGTTTGCTCTACCTCGGCGCCTTTCATGAGTTCAGCCAGGCCCGAGAACGCCGGGGAAATGGAGTACAGTATAGGTTGCACAATAGATTCGCGCCAGGCCAGGGAGTCACTGGGCACCACCAGCAGCGTGCCCCCGCGCCCGTGCGCCCGCATAGACACCGCCAACTGTACCAGCACGTTCACAGAATTATCACCGGCGAAGGGCGTGGTGATATGCAGAAGCGGCTTCATGAGACCGGGGCAGTCGGGTAGGCTGGCGCTGTGTTCGTCAATGAGTTTGATTTGGTCGCCTTTGAGCACGGCCACGTTCGCGAATTTGCCCAGCCCGTCGTCGCGACGGTGCTTGACCACCAGCAGGCCCGGCTCAGACACATCCAACACAAAGCAATAACTCATGACCGTTTGGGTGGTGCCCCAGAGATAGAGGTGTTCGCCCTCATACCACACGCCCAGGTGAATGCCCGCCCGTTCCACCCCCGGTGCCAGCTTGGCCAGAATGGTGGGCGTGAGCGGAAACCGGTGCTCAAACACCAACGGCTTGCCGGCCAGCTCAGGTGGCAGAAACGCCAGGGATATTTTAGGCGAATGCCCTTCTTCTTTGCGCAGGCTGGCCCAGAAGGCGGCATCTAAGATAGCTTCAATGATGTGTGCCGAGGGCGTGGGTGCCGCGCCGGCCATGCCGCTCTGGACCTCCAGCGCATGGTGTTGCGTGAAATGGGCCTCTACAGCCTTGGCCACGGAACGGGCCGCCTGGTACGTTGACTCTTGTTGCATGGTGGTGTCTCTCTGCGCCCGGCAAACCCATGGGCGATTCCCTTTCTTAGAACGGCAGCCCTAACTTACTCACATTTGAATTCAGAGCCTGTTAAAATTTTGAGTTTACCTCCATTGCTTGCCAGCGCCTGCCTCTGCTGACGTCCTTTTTAGCCAACCACACCGCACAGAAGCCTTAAATTGGGCGTTTGATATGCCTGGGGAAACCTGCTATACCCGCGAAAAACATCGGCCAAACCCCCATCAAACTGAGCCACTAAAAAGCCGGATATAATTCTACTGCGTGTGCATTATTTATGCGGGCGCCCTTGCTATCTTTCTTTCACCAACTAACCAACCCTTCCCCTTATGAAACACTTGTACAGATCTTTGCTGGCTGCCTTGGTACTGGGCTTCGGCGCTTCTTGTTCCACGGAGTACGTAGAACCCAACCAAGGCATCAGCCAGACCACGGCTTCTGACGCCACCGCCACCAAAGACAGCCACCTGGCCCTGGGCAATCCCAGCGGCGCGGGCACCAGCTACAGCAATTACCTGGTGAGTAAGCCGCAGTTTGTGATGTCGTATAACAGCTACCGGGGCACGCCCAACTGGGTGAGCTGGCATTTGAGCAGCGCCTGGGTGGGCAGCACGCCGCGCCAGGATGATTTCAGGGCAGACACTTCGTTGCCCAGCAGCTTCTACCGCGTTACGTCGGCAGATTACACCGGCAGCGGGTTTGACCGGGGCCACAACTGCCCCTCAGCCGACCGCACGCTCACGGTGGCAGACAACTCAGCCACGTTCCTGATGTCTAACATGATTCCGCAGGCGGGCACCAACAACCAGCAGACCTGGGCCGGTCTTGAGAACTACTGCCGCACCTTGATCAATGCAGGCAACGAACTCTACATCATCATGGGTAGCTATGGCAAAGGAGGCACCGGGCTGAACGGCTACAAAGAAACCCTGGCCGCCGGCAAAGTCACCGTGCCCAACCGCATCTGGAAAGTGATAGTAGTGTTGCCCAACGGCACCGGCGACGTGAGCCGCATCACCAGCAGCACCCGCGTGATTGCCGTGAACACACCCAACTCTACCAGCATCAGCAGCACCTGGGGCACCTACCGCACTACCGTAGACGCCATTGAGTCCGCCACCGGATACAACTTGCTGTCTAACGTGTCTGCCACCGTGCAGAGCACCATTGAGGCCCGCGTAGACAACGGCCCCACCCAATAATTCTCTTTTCTTAAAACCGATGGTGGGTCTGCCATCGGTTTTATCTTAGAGCTTATTTAAATTTTGATTTTGCAGGCGAAAGATGGGAGCGAAAGGTTCTGGCGAAGCCATTTTTGAGCAGCATAGCAGCGCTATGGTGCGAGAAAATGGTGAAGTCAGGTTCTTTTGATGCCATATTGCAGCGCAAAAGACAAATTTAAACATGCTCTAATCTTCAGATACTATGTCAGGTCTACTTTCTGAGTTACGCCAACAGGTGCAAGGCCTGCTTTTTATAAGCGAGAGCGAATCTCTGCTTGAACCCTTTGAATTGCCAATGGGCACTTCGGCCCAAACGCCTTCTGATTTTCTGTCGGCCCAAGGCCTGACTTCTGACCAACCCGTGGAGCAGGTCACCGTGCCTTACTTTTTCAGGAATATGGTGCGCGAAGACGTGGCTGGCGCAGAATTGGCGCAAGGGTTTACCGCACTGGTGCAATGGCTGGAAAGCAACTTGCAGGAACTCACGGTCTATAGATTGGGAAATGTACAGGTGCAGGCCTATGTGGTGGGAAAAGCAGAAAATGACCAATGGCTGGGTCTGAAGACTACGCTGGTTGAAACCTGAGGAATACGTGCGGTATTTGGGCTAGACCAGTTCTTTCAAAAGGTTCTCCATGGACGTGGTGTGCAGGTAGGGCTCCAGTTGCTGCTGTGACGTGAACGTACGAACCAGGGCAATGCTGCCGCAGTGTTCCAGAAGCCAGACTTCCACGTAAAACGAGCCCACAAAATACAGACTGATGTGGCACCAGCCTTTTAAGCGGGCGTGCAGGTACCGCCCGGTGCTTTGCACATACTCAAGTTGCTCGCAGAGCGGCATTTGGCTAAACTCCTTCACTTCCATCATCCTGCTTCGGCCTGTTGACACCCCTATTTTACGCTTTTCTCTGGTTTTTTAGTGTCTGCGCCGGTGAATTTATTTCTCCCGGACCAAAGTGCGGCCTGCCCACAATATAAATGCTTACTTTGGGTTATTACTGGCAACAGGCTCTCTTAAAGGCCTTTCTCTTACTTGTACACCCATGATGTTACCTTCTTCCGCTTCTAGATTTTTCCTTTTGCTAGGCGTGTTTTTCCTGGCCCAGACCGCCTTTGCCCAAGTAAACCTCAAAGACCTGGGCAAACTCAAGCAGATTGTCAACAACCCTTCGGCCACCAACCCAACTGACATTGGCGCCGCGCTCAAAGAAGCCTTGTCAATTGGCGTGAGCAAAGGGTCAGACGCGCTTTCATTAGCCGATGGTTTCTATAAAAATCCCAACGTTAAGATCCCGTTTCCGCCAGACGTGAAGCGCGTGGAGGACCGGTTGCGGCAGCTGGGCATGGGCAGTGAGGTAGACAAGTTTGTGATGGCCCTCAACCGCGCCGCCGAAGACGCTGCCACCCAGGCCAAGCCCATTTTCCTGAACGCCATCAAGCAGATGACCATACAAGACGCGGCCGCTATTCTCAAAGGTCAGCCAGATGCCGCCACGCAATACCTTCGCCGCACCACGTCTGCCCAATTACAGGAAGCATTCCAGCCTATCATTCAGAATTCTTTGAACAAGGTGAACGCCACCCAGTATTACAATACGCTTATCACGGCGTACAACAAGATACCGCTGGTGCAGAAAGTGAACCCCAACCTGGAGGATTACGCCACCCAGAAAGCCATGGACGGCCTGTTCACGGTGGTGGCCCAGGAGGAGCAGAACATTCGCCAGAACCCGGCGGCCCGCACCACAGAATTGCTCAAAAAGGTGTTCGGCAAATAATAACAGCGTTTGGGCAGCCCGTTTAGGATCTGGCTGGCTGGCTACGTAAAAGCCTCCTTGGATTGGGCCAGGGAGGCTTTTACGTTCCTGGTTTTGGCTTCATTTTGAAAATGGAGGCCGAAAACGCAGTTGGTTGTCAGAGGCGCATTTTCACGCCCAGTGCCAGGTTGAAGATTTTGGCCGGACTCAGGTATGCTGGGTTCTGGATGTAGGAAATCAGATATTCGCCCATGGTGCCCACTTCATAATAGCCGCTAAACCGGCGCAGCCTGGACACGCGCGTAAGGTTTACCTGGCCACCCGCAAAGAGGTAGTAGTGAATGGCCGTGGAAAAGCGGTAGTACCGGTTGGGGTACCGGGCCAGAAAACGCTCAGAGGCAAAAAAATCATCACCAAAGGTATAACTGATCTGCATGCCCAGGCTCAGCGGCTGCCAGTCAAGGGTACGTACCGGAACAGGTTTGATGGGGAAAAAGGTAGACTTGAACGCCGCCGTGTACAGCCGGTCGCCGCCGAAGCGCTTGGGCAGGTAGCCGAACGACAGATCGGTTTCCAGCCTTCGGTTGAAAGATTGCTTGCCTACACCCACCGAGACCAACCCAATGCTGCCCGCAAACTGGGTTTTGAGGTAAAAAGAACTTAGTGGTTTCTCTGGTGTTGCCACAGAATCTGCCACGTCTTGGCCGTGGGCGGCGGCGCTCCAAAACAGACCGACCACCAGCAGCAGTAAGTTACGATGCACGTTCATATCAGTAGTCTATTCTTTCTAGTTGGTAGCCGCCTTTCCAGAGTTTGAGCAGGGTAAACCCCCTTTTCTTAACGGTGGTGGTCACGTGGTAGAGAATGGAAGGGTCATCATATTTGGTCTCGGTCATCCAGCCGTGGCGGTGGCCGTGCAGACTTAAGGGCACTACCTTGCTTTCTGCCAAGGTGCGGTGGTACGGCAGCTCCAATTGCTGGTCAAAATCGCCGTCAAACGGGGGCACATGCGACAGCACCACGGCCTGCGACCACGTTGCCTCTGGCGCGGGCTGGAGTTCCTGCTGCAGCCAGGTAAGGTCAGGCACCTGCCCGTTGAACCCGTACTCGCGGCCGTTGGTGTCTATAAAAACCAGCTTAGTGTGCCCGTAGACCACAGAATAGTTGAAGTTGCCGTACATCTGCTGGTACACGGTGCGGGCGTTGCCCAGCATGTCATGGTTGCCAATCACGGTGAGGTACGGGTATTTCAGGCGCTTCATGATGTCATGCACCCATTTGAATTCCTGTGATAGCCCAAAGTCTGAGATGTCACCCAAATGCACCACCAAATCAATGTCTGGGATGGAGTTGGCCTTTTCCACGAAGTCTACGGTGGCATCATAAAACCGCTGCGTGTCGCCCATGACCAGTAACCGAAGGGTGTCTTTGGGCGTCTGGGTTTGTAGACGATTGAGGTTTTTCTGGGTGAGGTTCCGCTCGCTGGCAGTGAGCCTGACTTGGTTGGGGTGGTATTCAAATAGCTCTTCGCAGCCAATGGCAGAAAAAAGCAGGAATAGCAAAAGCAGGAAGGAGACGCGTTTCATTTTACTCAGATGATCTTGCACAAAAGTACCTGTACAATATTACTGACATGTTATATTCACGCTACCCCTACGCTATCATTCAGGAAACCTTCTTTGCCATTATTGCTACAAACAATTTAATTCGTTGAACTTTAGCTATTTGAAGCAACACTTTCTTGCAAATCACTTATTGGAAACGAAGTATCTTTCAGGAAAGCACTGGCTACAGCCGAAGCGCTTGTGCCGTTCCACTTCTTGCACATTTTTAATCACGCACCCACTTGCGTTTTCGCTCCCATTTCCAGTTTAGAGCCCGAAAACGCACTTCGCCTTTAGAGAAAGCAGCTAGTGAAAATCTTCCGCAAGGCTGGTTGAAATTTATGATGACAAAGCAGGAATTCTGGTCCGGACAAGTGAAGGAACCGCATTTCAGCAGAAGTCGCATATGAATTTGAAAAGCTGTTTTCAGGCAGGTCCCTTTTTCAGTTAGCCACCAGAAAGTCAGAGACTTCCACTCCAGCAGTTCGGAGTCACCCTCCGGAAGACTCCGAACAACTTAAGGAAGACTCCGGACAACACCTATCCTGTAAGCCGAATACAAAGCCAGAAATTGAAAACTCTCAGCTGCGTTTTGGCCTCCGTTTCCAGTTTAGAGCCCTAAAACGCAAGTTTCAGCAGAAAGCTTTCTTCCTGTTGAATGATGAGTTAGGGGTGGGCATCCGCTTTCAGGTTACTGACAATACCTGGCTTTTTCTTCCTGGGCCATGGCAAACCCTAGTTGGGCGGCTTTGGTTAACAAGTCGCAGGTGAGGGAATTATCGCCATTTTGGGCACGGGAGATGACGGCCTGCAGGTAAAATGCTTTGGCGTTGAAGGCATCGGCGGCGAGGGCGGCTTCTGTGTCTTGCCAGGCCAGATCATATTCCTGGGTTCGGTAAAAAGCGTAGGCGCGGTAGAGATAGGCTTCTACTTTGGCCGCTGCCTTTCCGGTGGGGTGTTTGAGGAAAACGGTGAGGTCCTGGATGGCCGCGGGCCAGTCATCTTCCATTTGCAAGTGCACCAGGGCCCGCCCTCTAAATGCGGTCACCAAGGTAGAATCCAGCTTCAACGCCATCTCGAAATCAAGCAGTGCATCCAGCATTTTTTTCTCATCCAGGTAACAATCGCCTCTGGCTACAAACCAAGCGGGGCTGGGGTTTTGGCTGCTGTTGATCAGGTAACTATAGTCAATGGCGGCGCCCTGCGGGTCCTGCAAATGGCGCTGCCTGATGGCGGCGCGCTGCAGACGTGCCTTCCCGGCCTCTGGCTGATACATCAAATACGTAGAATAAGCGGCCTCGGCCTGGGACCACTCCCCGTTGGCGGCGGCCTGTTGGGCCTGCTTGAACGCCCTGCCCTCGGCCATGCTGTCCCATCCCAGTTTCAGGCCCAGCACCAGCAACACCACCAACAGCACTACGCCCAGCGCAATTTTAATGTCTCTCTTAGACAGGCGGCGCTGGTGCTGCGCGCGTTGCTGGTAATGGCGTTCTTTGAACCCGGCAGGTGGGCGCGTGTGGTGGTAGCGGGGATTGGTGTAGGCGGCCGCCTGCCGCTGGCGCCGTTCATAGTCCTGCTGCTGGTCAAAGGCGGCGCGTCGGCGGGGGTTGGAAAGCACCTGGTAGGCGTCATTGATTTGCTTGAACCGTTCCTCGGCGTGGGGGCTGCCCGGGTTCTTGTCTGGATGAAACCTGAGCGCCAGGCGTTTGTACGCGGCCTTGATTTCTTGCGCAGTGGCCGTGGGGCTTACTTCTAAGATATGGTAGTAATTCTTGCTCAATCTGTTAAGGTTCTGTTAGCCCCGGTCTGCAAAAATAACGTTAAACTAGCGGTGCCCGGCTATGAGCTGCGCTGTTTTTGGCCTCATTTCCAGAAATGAGGCCAAAAACAGGAACAACGCGCGCCAGAGCAGGTTATCCAGAAGCGGCACATTTGCGTAAGGGATTTTGTGGGCGACCCATTTTAGAAAAAATATACAGCTGTGCCAGCGCATGGCCACCTGTTCCAACCTCAATAAAACTATGGCAACCGAAGACAAAAGCAAGACCGACAGCATCATCAGCAACCTGATGGGGTACATTGACACCCGCCTGGACCTGATCAAGCTGGACCTCCAGACCAAACTGAAAGAAATTTTTGTGAGTACCATCCACGGCGTGCTGCTGGGCCTGGTGGCCTTGATGGTGCTCCTGTTCCTCAACGTGTTTATTGCGCTGCTGCTCAATGACGCGCTGGACAGTTCCTACTGGGGCTTCGGGATTGTCACACTTTTTTATCTTATCTTGCTCGTCATTTTACTGGTGGGCCTTGACAAGAAGGTGTTCAGAGGCATGGCAGACAAAGCCTTCAAGAACACCATTTATAAATCTGATGAATCTGAGCAAACTATCTAACCTCCATCTGTTACCATGAGTGAACTAACCAATCCGCTTTTTGAAGACCAGCGCGAATTCCTGGAACGCCAGAAAGAAGAATATAAAAACGCCCTTCTCTCAGATGTGGCCGACCTCAAAGAACAGTCTACCCAGATTGGCAAGAACCTGCTGATTGCCGGCGGGCTGCTGGGCGGCATTTATCTGCTGAGCCGCGCCCTGCACAGCGGCGGTGAGGCCAAAACCGAACGCAAGAAAGCCAAGCGCCTCAAAGCCGCCAAGTTCAAAGTCGCCGAAGACCGTGCCTGGATCTCTACCATTCCAGACATAGAAGATGATGAGCCCTTGTACAGCGCCATTGAGCGCACCTACCCAGCCGTGTACCACCCCAGCACGGGCACCGTGGCCGCCGGCGGAAAACGCAAGGAAGAGTCAAAGCTGATGGCCTTCTTCAAGTCTGACCTCATGAAACTGGTAGAGCAGCAGCTGGCCGCTATTTTAATGGTGTACCTGACCAAAATGATTGAGGAGCGCCTGCACACCCCAGCCGCACCAGAACCGGCGGTGGTGGTGGACGACGCCTCCAGCCAGACCTATGCCCTACAGCCAGACCAAACCTTAGATGACCCTGCTTCCTCGTTCTAGCATTTTCACCTCTGGCACCAGCGGCACCACCACCTACAGAAAACAACTGGCGGTGCTGCTGGACCCAGACCATTTAACCGTGGCCCGTTGCCAGGAGATTCTGGCCCTGAGCCACCAGCACCAGGTAGATTACTTTTTCATGGGCGGCAGTCTGATCTCTAACCCAGACCAGACCTCGTTTGTGCAGTACATCAAGCAGCACAGCGCCATTCCCGTCATTCTTTTCCCCAGCAGCGGCCTCTACATTGACTCCGCCGCTGACGGGCTTCTGTTGCTTTCTCTTATTTCCGGTCGGAATCCTGATTTTTTGATTGGGCAGCACGTGGCCGCCGCGCCTTTGCTCCAGAAAAGCGGTTTGCCTTTATATTCCACGGGTTATATGTTGGTAGACTCTGGCAGGCAGACCACGGCTTCTTACATGAGCGGCACCACCCCTATCCCAAATGACAAGCCTTCTATTGCCGCCTGCACCGCGCTGGCCGGGCAAATGCTGGGCTTGCAGCACATGTATCTAGACGCTGGGTCCGGGGCCATGTACCCGGTGAGCGTTGCTATGATTCAGGCGGTACGGCAAGCGGTATCTGTGCCGTTGCTGGTGGGTGGCGGCGTAAACACCCCAGACAAAGCGGAAGCCGCCTGGAAAGCCGGCGCCGATGTACTGGTGGTGGGCAACCACATTGAGAAACAGCCACAGTTTATCTCAGAGGTGAGCGCCGTGAAAGCGCGTTTCAACGTGGCTTTACCCCAGGAAACCAGCTATTAACGTCTTGTTCTCTTGCTTTTCTGCCAGTTTCTGACTACCTTGTAGATTACTCAGAAATTTATGTACCCAAGTTTCCGTCAGATGCGCTTCTTGCTCTCCAACCCGTTCCTGGGTTTGGTGGCTGCGTCACAACATGCTTCCCAGCGTGATGTGCTGAACGGGTATTGCCTTTTCTTTTTCGCGTCACCCAAAGCTTTTATTAACTAAGCCGGGAGCTTCCGGCCACGTCTATTTTATCTGGCCTCAGGTAGGCAGTGGCCGCCGTGCGCGTGCTGCTGATGTCTGAGACTGGGCTTTTCTTTTCCTGCATTTTCTAACCGTTGCTTCTGCATCCCATCATCCTTCGCCTGTCTCCAAATCAGGCAGGAAGTTCTGTTGGGGTTGCCGAAGCCTTTTTTCAATTTAACCCTTATACTTGTATGAACACCATTTTTGTAACCGAGCAAGACTATGAACGCCTGCACCAATTAGTACAGACCCAGCGCTCACAAGGCAACGTGGGCCTGGTAGACAACCTCTGCCGCGGCCTGCGCCAAGCCTCCATTATTCCCGCTGAGCAAGTGCCCATAGATGTGGTGACTATGAACTCCCTGGTGCGCCTGCGCGAGAAGAAGAGCGGTACGCGCCTGGAACTCTCTGTGGTGTACCCCAAAGACGCGAATCTGGCTTCTGGCAAGATTTCTGTACTAGCCCCGGTGGGCGCTGCCATTTTAGGCCACAAGGTAGCCGAGGAAATCACCTGCGAGGTAGCCGGACGCACCCTCAACTATGAAGTGGAGGAAGTCATTTACCAACCAGAGGCCGCCGGCGATTTTGCCCTATGAGCATTACACCGTTTCTGTCTGGCCAAAAGTTGGCCTGGCAGGCACCAAAGGGAAAAGCCCGTTTTTGGCCTCATTTCTGTAAACGAAGCCAAAAACAGGGCAACGCCTCTGGATGCCACCGGTCTATTTTCTCCAGCACCCAACAGCACTCCTGACATTGGTAGGGGTGCCGGCAGCTGGACGTTCACCCTTTAAAACCTTTGTTATGACTACTGAACTTGTGAATGCCTTCGGGAATGTATATTTAACTATTAGCCCAGATTCTCAGAACCAATGGGTATTGGCCACCTGGCAGGGCTACTCCACCCAGGAAGCCATTAAAAAAGGCATTTCGGCGTACACAGAAGCGCTGCAAGATGCCGGGTATAGTGATATTCTTATAGACACCCGCGCCATGGTTGGCTCCTGGAACCACTCTCTTGACTGGGTGCTGGAACACTGGGTACCGCAGGCCGCCGCCGCCGGACTGCAACATTACGCCCTGGTGGTGAAACCAGAAACCTTCGCTGAGGCCGCCGCCGACATCTTCTATGAGCATGTGACGGCGTTTGAAGCCGAAATCTTCGCAGACATGGCCACCGCGCGGGCCTGGCTCCGGAAACAGCGTCTCCTGCAGAACATGGCACAGCTCCAAAGCACTTAACACCATGCGTTTTTGGGCTCATTTCCGGAAACGAGCCCCAAAACAGAAAAGCCCGCTTTTGGCGGGCTTTCTTGATAGGTTGTATGTAAGAATTTCTACACGTTCATAGATGACTCACGGCGGCGCATTTTACCGGCGGGTATACCAAACATCATCTTGAAACGGCGGCAGAAATAGGCGGTGTCTTTATAGCCTACGTCTTTACCAATCTCTCTGATGCTCTTCTTGGTGGTGCGCAGCAAGAACACGGCGCGCTCCATGCGCTGGTACTCAATGTAGTCCTGCGGGTTAATGCCGGTCAGCATTTTGAAGTACTGTCCTACATAGTCTTCAGACACGTTGGCTACGTTGCTGAGCACTTTGTTAGACAAGTCGCCGCCCAGGTTCTCTTTGATGTAGTTGAAAAGGTCTATGAGGCGCGGGTCTTTGAAATAGGTGCTGTTGGTAGCCAATTGCTCCACAAACATCTTGTTCCGCAGAATGTATCTAATCAGTTCCACCACCAATTGCTCAGTGTACAGGCTAATGATACGCTCCTTGCCCGGCAGCTCCTGCATGCTTTCTTCCACCACTTTAATCACCAGCGTGGCCAGTTTGTTGCTGGTAATCACAAATGCCGGCACTTCCAGCGAGGTGAAAAAGTTCACAGAGTCAAACACTTTGGCCTCAAAGCTCACAAAACTGTGGCTGTCATCGGCTTCACCGATTAGGTCCAGGTCTGAGTTGCTCTTGAAGAACTTGTCTTTTGTGGTGATGTAGTCATCATTGGAGATAACACGGCTTTCTGTGTCACCGTAGTAAATTTTGGTGCTGCGCCCGCCCGGTATAAAGAGCAGTTGCCCCTCTTCTACTACCTGCTTATCGTCGCCGAAGGCCACGATGCCGTTGTGCACCAGAATTAAGTTGTTACCTACATCATAGTAATTACGCACTGTCAAAGGCTGCTGCAACACCAGGTTTTTAGACTTGATGTAACGCACCTTCAGCGATTCAATAATTTTATTGTAATCTTCCATGTACTGGTACTAGCTTAAGGATTGTGGGTTTTATTCCTTTTTTAAGTTGTCTGTCGGCTTAAAACTAGCACTTATCTTTTAATTTATCAAAATACTTTGGAAAATATTTATAAAACAGGTATTACTATATACCTGCTTTTCAACCCCTACCCATCGTAAAGGGCCTTTCTATTTTAAGATTTCCCTGGAGATTACTATTTTCTGTATTTCAGAGGTTCCCTCGTAAATTTGCGTGATTTTGGCATCGCGCATTAAACGCTCCACGTGGTATTCTTTCACAAAGCCGTACCCGCCATGTATCTGAACCGCCTCAATTGTGGTGTCCATGGCCACTTTAGACGAGAACAATTTGGCCATGGCGCCAGACTTTGAATAATCCCGATGTGCGTCTTTATCAGCGGCGGCCTGCAGGCACAACAGACGGGCGGCGTCAATGTTGGTGGCCATGTCGGCGAGCTTGAACTGAATGCCCTGGTGCTGCGAGATGGGAACGCCAAACGCCTTGCGCTCTTTTGAATATTTCAAAGCCAGCTCATACGCGCCAGACGCAATACCCAAAGCCTGAGAAGCAATACCAATGCGGCCACCGTTCAAGGTAGACATGGCAAACTTAAACCCGAAGCCGTCTTCGCCAATACGGTTTTCTTTGGGCACTTTCACATCGGTGAACATGAGAGAGTGCGTGTCTGAGCCCCTGATGCCAAGCTTGTTTTCTTTCAATCCAACTTCAAAACCAGGCATGCCTTTCTCCACGATTAACGCGTTGATGCCGCGGTGACGCAATTCTGGGTTGGTCTGCGCAATCACTAAATACACAGAGGCCGTGCTGCCGTTGGTAATCCAGTTTTTGGTGCCGTTCAAAAGGTAATGGTCGCCTTTGTCTTCGGCGGTGGTGCGCTGCATGGTGGCGTCTGACCCAGCCTCCGGTTCAGAAAGACAGAACGCGCCAATGATTTCGCCAGACGTCAAACGCGGCAGGTATTTCATTTTCTGTTCCTCGTTGCCATATTTCTCCAGGCCCCAGCATACCAAAGAGTTGTTCACTGACATGACTACAGACGCCGAGGCATCTACCTTAGAGATTTCTTCCATGGCCAGCACGTAAGAAACGGTATCCATGCCGCCGCCGCCGTACTTGGGGTCTACCATCATGCCCATAAAGCCCAGTTCGCCCATTTTCTTGATTTGCTCTGCAGGGAATTTCTGGTGCTCATCGCGCTCAATCACGCCGGGCAACAGTTCAGTCTGGGCAAAGTCTCTGGCAGCCTCTTGTACGGCTAGGTGTTCTTCAGTCAGTTTAAAGTCCATATCTAAAAGTCCTAAATGGTAAAGGGAAATTTCTGATGCAAGGTGCTATTTACAAATTTAGTATGCAAGCAGCACATTTCCACAACAATCTTTCACAAAGCTAACATTTGTTTGGTTTCTATAAAGCGCTTACCTCCTGAAACTTGTAGGAGCTACGGCAAAAGCCCTGGCGCTCTTAAGAATGGCCGCCTAAGTTTCCGTTTTCGGGCTCATTTCCAGAAACGGGGCCAAAAACGGAAAGCGCGCTGCCCCACCAGGTTTCCAGGAAATTCACCCTGCTTAGTTCGCAAAACCAGCCTTTGGCAAATTCACGGCATAAAAAAAGAGGTCAGCTTTCACTGACCTCTTTAACAGAATTTACCGAAGAAGGTTCTAGTCTCTGCGGCCCAGCAAGAAGGATGCGTAGTACAGCAACGTTGCCAGGGAACCGATGGCGGCTACCACATAGGTCATGGCGGCCCACTTCAAGGCGTCTTTGGCCATGCCGTGCTCCTGTACCGTCACCACGCCGCGCGTGTCCATCCAGGCCAGGGCGCGCTTGCTGGCATCAAATTCCACCGGCAGGGTGATAAAACTGAACAAGGTAGTCAACGCGAACAGCGCCACGCCAATAGCCAACGGCAGAACGGTGGTCTGAATCAACAGAATGCCTATCAACAGAATCCATTGCATATATTTACTGGCCACGCTCAAAGCCGGCACCATGGCCGACCGGAACTTCAGGAAGGTATACGCTTTGGCGTGCTGCACGGCGTGCCCGCACTCGTGGGCGGCTACGGCCGCGGCGGCGGCGCTTCGGCTATCATACACGGCCTCGCTCAGGTTCACGGTTTTGTCTGCCGGGTTGTAATGGTCAGTTAACCGGCCGGGCGTGGAAATCACGCGCACATCGGTAATGCCGTTGTCGGCGAGCATGAGTTCGGCTATCTCCCGGCCTGTTAGGCCAGAGCTCAAGCCCAGTTTAGAGTACTTCTCAAATTTGCTTTTCAAGGTCCAACTGACAAGTGCTGACACCAGCATCATGCCAATCATTATAATCCAAATGCCTCCCATAGTATCTTACGTTTAAAGGTTAGGGTGCTGGCTGGCCACGGCTTTCGCCACCACCTGTGTAGTAGAATACCCCTTCACCAACGGAATGGTTTTAACCTGGCCCCCGTTCTGGAGGACCACGTCATGCCCCACTATCTTCTCCACGGTGTAATCATCGCCTTTCACCAAAATGTCTGGCTGCACGGCTTTGATGAGTTCATACGGCGTTTCCTGGGCAAACAGCACTACCGCGTCTACAAACCAAAACCCTGCCATGACCCGTGTGCGTGACATTTCGTCTTGCAATGGGCGGTTAGGCCCCTTTAACGTACTGACAGATTGGTCAGTATTGAGGCCCAGCACCAGTTTGTCGCCCAGCAGACGGGCGCGTTCCAGGTAGTCTACGTGGCCCACGTGCACAATGTCAAAGCAGCCATTGGTGAAGACTATTTTCTCCCCGTTCGCCCGCCAGGTTTCAAGTTGGGGCAGCAGTTGGTGTAGCGTAAGAATTTTCTCCTGTGAAGGCAGCATGTTTCTGTTGAGGTAAAGCGGTAGTTAGAGCATGTTTTAATTTGTCTTTTGCGCTGCAAACAGGCATCAAAAGAACCTGGCATCTCCTTTTTCTCTCACCGTAGCGCTGCTACGCTGCTCAAAAAACGCTTCGCCAGAACCTTTCGCTCCCAGTTTTCGCTGGCAAAATCAAAATTTAAGCAAGCTCTTAGAAATAATACGAAGAAAAGGTCTTCTTAGTATGAAGTTGGGCCGAGAGGAAGAAATTGGGGAAATCCTGTTTTTGGCTCCGTTTCCAGAAATGAGCCCGAAAACGGAAAAAAACAGTATGACTGCTACGTTAGCGCCGCCGCTGTTTTCTTGTTGTTGGCCAAACTCACCAGCAAACTGATCACGCCCATGGTCACTACCAGAATGGCCTGCGTGGTATGCACCAGCAAGGCATAGGCCATGCCCGTGTCTAGCGGAATGGCATACAACAACAGAGCCGTGCGCACCAGAATATGGTACACCCCAATGCCGCCCTGCACCGGCGCCGACATGCCAATGCCGCCTACCACCAGAATAGCCATGCCCGCCTGCCAGGTTAAATGGCTGGTGCCCGGCATGGCAAAAAACGCCAGGTAAGATGTCAGGAAATAGGTGAACCAAATAAACAAAGTGTGGAAAACGAACGCGCCCTTTTGGTCCATCTTGCGCACGCTAGCAATGCCCTGCCAGATGCCCCGCATGAAGTGGCTTATTTTCTTGAAAAGGGAGTTTTGCCGAAGGCGTTTGATGTTCTTGAAGATATACCAACCCATGATGAGCGCGCCGGCCAGGCCTACGGCCATTAGAATGTAGAGCGTTTGCAGGTTGGCTTCCAGGCCTTTGTATTTAGACGAGAAGATTTCCTCAAAAAACCCGTGCAGGCGGTCAAACTCCAGCAGCAGCGTGAGCCCAATGCAACTCACCAGCAGCAGCAAGTCCAGCACCCGTTCTGTGATGACCGTGCCCAGCGACGTGTTCACCGGCACATTGGCCGAGCGCTTGAGAAAAGTACATCTGATTACTTCGCCGGCCCGGGGCAGGACAATGTTGGCCAGATAGCCCACCATGAGCGCGTGGTACGTCTGCCCCAAACTAGGATGATACCCCAACGGCTTGAACTGCATGCGCCACCTAACAGCCCGGCTCAGGTACCCCGCCACAGAAATAAGCAGCGTGGCCCCAATCCAGAAGTAGTTCACCTGCCCCAATTCTTTCTGCACCGCGGCAAAATTGATGCTACGCAGGGCGTACCACATCAAAAAGACAGACACCGCCAGCAGCAGCACATATTTGAGGATGTTGACTACTTTCTTCATGCAGGGAACAGGGCCGCCACGCTAAACTAAGCGGTTGTGCTGGTCTGGGAAAATAACGGTGGGCTCGTGGGAACGGGCGTCTTTGAAATCAATGAGGGCGTAGGAAATAATGATGATGATGTCACCTACCTGCACCTTGCGGGCGGCCGGACCGTTGAGGCAAATCATGCCGCTGCCGCGCTCGCCTTTAATAATGTAGGTCTCAAAACGCTCCCCGTTGTTCACGTTCACAATGGTCACCTTTTCATGGGGCACCATGTTGGCGCCGTCCAGCAGATCTTCATCTATGGTAATGCTCCCCACATAATGTAATTCCGCCTGCGTTACCTTAGCCCGGTGTATCTTGGATTTAAGAACTTCAATCTGCATCAAACTCTAATCTAAACGTCTGCAAAGGTAAAGAATATTTGTGAGAGAAACGGATGCGCCCCACCGCCGGGAATTTCTATGAATTGGCTTGTGGTTGTAAGAGCAGGTTGTCAATCAAACGCACCTCGCCCAGGAACGCGGCCAGGCACAGCGCCACCTCCTGCCCGGCCGTGAGGTCAGGCACCGGTTGCAAAGAGCGCGCGTCCACCACTTCCAGGTATTCCAGGCTCATTTCTGGAAATGAGGCCAAAAACGCAACCGCCGCCTGCTTGGCTTCTTCTACAGAGGCCGCGGCCTGTAACTTGGCTTGCGCTATTTGCAGGGCTTCATACAACTTGGGCGCCACGGCCCGCTGCGCCGGGGTAAGCCGCCGGTTGCGTGAGGACATGGCCAAGCCGTCTGCTTCCCTTATAATGGGGAAACACACCAACTCCAGGTCAAAGCTCAAGTCCTGCACCAATTGCCTGATGATGGCAAACTGCTGCAAATCTTTCTGCCCGAAGAACGCCTGGTGCGGTTTCACCAGATGAAACAGCTTGCTCACCACCAAGGCCACGCCGTTGAAATGCCCGGGCCTGTGGGCCCCTTCCATCACGCGCTCCAATTCCCCAAAATCAAACGACAGCTTGGCCTGGTGCCGGTACATCTCCTCTGGGCTGGGCGCGAAGAGCACGTCGCAGCCTGCCTGCTCCAGCATTTCCGCATCGGCGCCCAGGAGCCGCGGGTACAGCCGGTAGTCATCTGCGTTGTTGAACTGGGCGGGGTTCACAAACACGCTGCAGACCGTGACATCATTCTGCCGGTTGGCGGCGCGTATAAGTGAGAGGTGGCCGTCATGCAGGGCGCCCATGGTGGGCACAAAGCCAATGCGCTTGCCTTGCTGGCGCAGCCGCTCGGTATGCTGCCTGATATCAGATAAAGAAGTGAGCTGCAACATGGGCTGGGCGGTTGTTAAATGGTTTTGACAAAAGCGGCAAAGGTAGGATTTTATTCAAATAAATTGAGAATCAGCCAATAATTGCTTAATTTTGCATCTCGCAATAACTATTGCCTGTTTTTATCTTATTCATTCCAACCCTATGTCCAAATTGAGAATCTTATACGCGGCCACTGAGATTGATCCTTTCCTGCAGTCCACAAAAGTAGCGGAATTCCTGAGGATGTTGCCACAGGCCATGCAGGAACGCGGGATGGAAGTCCGGATTTTTGTTCCCCGTTTTGGGTTGATCAATGAGCGCAAGAACCGGTTGCATGAAGTGGTACGGTTATCTGGCATCAACATTGCCGTGGGCGAAGAAGAGAAACCTCTCATTATCAAGGTGGCATCTATCCCCAATGCCAAGCTTCAGGTTTATTTTATTGACAACGAAGACTATTTCCACCGCAAATCCGTTTTGGTGGACAAAGACAATAAATTTCACGCAGACAATGATGAGCGTGCCATCTTCTTCTGCAAAGGTGTTCTGGAAACGGTGAAAAAACTAGGTTGGGCCCCAGACATTGTGCATTGCAACGACTGGATGACCAGCTTGATTCCGCTGTACCTGAAGACTACGTACAAGAACGACCCTATTTTCAAGACCTCTAAATCTGTGTTCTCGGTATACAACAGTGAGTTTGCCCATAAGTTTGAGGGAGACCTGCTGGAGAAAGCCAAGATGCTGGACATTGAGGACGAAATGCTGGCCAATTTGCGTGCGGGTGACTTTGAGGCGTTCATCAAGATGGGCTTGCAATACGCAGACTCAGTGATCAAGGCCCCGGAGGATTTCAGTGACAACCTGAACGCGTTGTTCCAGGAGTACAACAACACCAAGCAGATCACCACCATTCATCAAGACGAAAACACGTTAGATTCTTACTTCAACCTATATAATGAACTTGCGAATTAGCAAAGCCGCCGCGGCCCTCTTTCTTTCGTCTTTCCTGTTTTCTTCCTGTGAAGACCCCACGGCCATTGGCCTGGAGCTTCAGGATCCTGGTAGCCAGATTGGCACGTCGTTCACAGACACTGCCACTGTGCAGGCTTCTACCGTGTTGCTGAAAGACAATATTGTGTCTCTAGGCGGCGCCAATACATTGGTAGGTGAATTAACTGACGGGGAATTGGGCACCGTAACCGCTAGGGCTTTCACAGAACTAAGCCTGAACGGGACCAATATCACTTTTGAACCCAATAATGGGGCAGATTCATTGGTGCTGTTCTTAGACTATGGCTACTCTTATGGTGACATTAGAGAACCCATCACCCTGAACGTGCATGAACTGGACGAAAAGATTATTGATGAGGCGACTTACAACACTACTGCTTCTGTAGACTATAAGCCAGAAGTGCTGGGCTCAGTGACCTTTGTGCCTACTCCCAGAGCAACGTACAACGTGGTGAACGCACCCGGTGACACCACCAAGAATCTTCCGGTGACCATTAGGGTGAAACTTGACACCCCGGCGGGCAAAGCCTTGGCCCAGCGCATTATGGCCGAGTCTGGCAAAGACCCGTTGAAAACCCAGCTCGGTTTTACTAACCTCTTGAAAGGTCTGGCCATTGTGCCTGCAGCCAATTCAAATAGCGTGGTGGGTGTACAGATGGCCTCTGCCTATACCAGACTGAACCTGCATTACAAGTCTACCACGGCGAATGCTACAAAAACCCACACGTTCCCTACCACTAACCGGTATTTTAACCAGATATTGAGCACCAGAGCAGGTACTTCTTTGGCTAAATTGACCACGCACACAGACACGGTTTCTTCTAAGTCCACCAACGGGTTGACCTATTTGCAGGCCGGCGCTGGGCTAGTGACCAAATTGGTGTTACCGTACATCAATAACTTCCGGAAAGCGCCCGCTGGCCAGCCCAACGCCGGGCAGCAGCAGGACCTGGTAATTAACAAAGCGGAGTTGGTGATTCCGGTGAAAGCCTCTTCTATTGACACCGCTTACTTTAAACTTCCGCCACTCATTAGCGTGGTAGAGTCTAATGCCATCAATGACATTGCCAGAACCTCCGGTGGGTTCCCTGTGGTATTGGCCATGGAAGGCACAGGCCAACCTGCCATTCTGGAGTACCGGAACAATGATCTGACCTATGTAGTCAACGTGACGTCTTACATGCAGAATGTGCTCTACAACCGGCGCACGAACAATGGTTTGATTCTGTATCCTTCCAACATCACGTCAGATGTAGGAACGCCCGCTAACTTCGGTCAGACCGTGAACCGCGCCATCATTGAAGCCCAAAGCCAGACAGACCCTGCCCGCAGAATAAAACTCAGATTGTTCTACTCCGTGGCAAAATAAAGACGCACTATAGAGTAAAACTTCTTGTAGCACAAGCATCCCTTCATAAAAAAGCCCAGCAATATTCCTTTCTCAAGGATTTGCTGGGCTTTTTGATTTTCATTGAGTCCTTCTGAAACTAGAGCATCAAAGACCGTTTGCGTTGGCAATTGCTCCTGTTTCTTACAAACTTCTGAGTAAGTACAATCTCTTCTGCACCGGCCAACACTTTAAACAAATCCTCTTTCTTTAGTATCAGCTTTGTAGCTAAAAACCTCTCTTATATCTTCTCCAACTGTCTTTTTATAATTACTAAATCAACCTTCCCTCCTCTTCCGCCTTACAGAAGAAATACATGACCTATGGAACGTATATCTTTTAAATAACCTTAAGGATTGACTCGCCGTATTGGCACACTCTTTCAACCCACAATGAAAGGCTTTGAATAATTATAAAACCTCCTTTCAAATCAAGCAATAACTAAAAGTAAATGAATTCAACCTTATGTCAAGCAATATAGGATAAGGTATATTTTAATAGCATAAAAGATAATAAATAAATTTAAATAGTGTTCTTAAAAAAATTTATTTGCACTTACAGAAGACAATAGAACTTTTCCTCGTTTAAAAATCCTTAATTTTACAAATAACTTTATTCCAATTTTCAAAAAATATGTGTGGAATTGTAGCATATGTTGGGCAGCGTGAGGCTACCCCTATCATCCTTAAAGGTCTTAAACGTTTAGAATACCGCGGATATGACAGCGCGGGGATAGCACTGCTGGTTGACGGCGAACTGGAGGTCTTCAAAAAGAAAGGCAAGGTTGCTGACCTGGAAGCCTACATTGGTGAACGCAATACCAGCAGCCACATTGGCATTGGCCATACCCGTTGGGCTACCCACGGCGAACCAAATGATGCTAACGCTCACCCGCACTATTCCAGCTCAAAAAAGATAGCCATCATCCATAATGGTATCATTGAAAACTATGCGTCCTTAAAAACGCACTTGATCAACAAAGGCTACGAGTTCCACAGCGACACTGACTCTGAGGTGTTTGTGAACCTGATTGAAGACATAAGAGAGAACAACCACGTGTCTTTGGCCGAGGCTGTACGCCTGGCCTTGCATGAGGTAGTAGGTGCCTACGCCATTGTGGTGATCTCCCATGATGCCCCCACAGAGTTGGTGGCCGCCCGTAAAGGTAGCCCGCTGGTGATTGGCATTGGCAAAGGTGAGTATTTCCTGGCTTCAGACGCCACGCCTATCATTGAATATACCAATGAAGTGGTGTATCTCAATGACTTTGAGATTGCGGTGATCAGAGACGGTCAGCTAGACATCAGAACCAGGGAAGATGTGGTGCAGACGCCCTATATTCAGACCTTGGAGATGGAACTGGAGTCTATTGAGAAAGGCGGGTATCCGCACTTCATGCTGAAGGAGATTTTTGAGCAACCCCGTTCTATCTTGGACAGCATGCGCGGCCGCTTAGTGGCCGAAAACACGCAGCTGACCATGTCCAGCATCAGGGAATACGCCACCAAGTTCAAGAACGCCGACCGCATTATTATTGTGGCCTGCGGAACCTCTTGGCACGCTGGCCTGGTAGCAGAATACCTGATTGAAGAATTGGCTCGCATACCAGTAGAAGTAGAATATGCTTCTGAATTCCGGTACCGCAATCCCATCATTAGGGAAGGTGACATTGTAATTGCCATTTCGCAGTCTGGCGAAACCGCTGACACCTTGGCGGCACTGGAACTGGCTAAATCCAAAGGTGCCCTTATTTTTGGGGTATGCAACGTGGTGGGTTCCTCTATTGCCCGTGCCACCGATGCCGGCGCGTACACGCACGCCGGTCCGGAGATTGGCGTGGCCAGCACCAAAGCCTTCACGGCGCAGGTAACGGTGCTTTCTTTGATAGCTATGATGCTGGCCGAAATGCGCGGCACCATGGAAACCTCTGCCCTCCGTCAGTTGATGATGGAAATGGAGCAGATTCCGGCTAAAGTAGAGAAAGCGCTGTTGCTGGACAAAGAAGTAGAAGCCATTTCTGAGATCTTCAAAGACGCCACCAACTTTATCTACCTGGGCCGCGGATTCAACTTCCCGGTGGCTTTGGAAGGCGCGCTCAAGCTGAAGGAAATTTCCTACATACACGCAGAGGGCTATCCGGCGGCAGAGATGAAGCACGGACCTATCGCCCTGATTGACGAGAACATGCCCGTAGTGGTCATTGCCACCCGCGACAGTTCTTACGAGAAAGTAGTCTCTAATATTCAGGAAGTTAGAGCCCGCAAAGGCCGTGTGATTGCCATTGTCTCTGAAGGCGACACCGTGATCCCGCAGATGGCCGAGTTCGTGATTGAGGTGCCCAACACCCATGAAGCCCTTACGCCGCTGTTGTCGGTGATTCCATTGCAGTTGTTGAGCTACCATATTGCCGTGATGCGCGGTTGTAACGTAGACCAGCCTCGTAACCTGGCCAAATCTGTGACCGTGGAGTAATCTGCTCAAACAATATAGCAACAAAGAAAGGGAGGCAATTTGCTTCCCTTTCCTGTTTTCAGGGGTTTCCGTTTTCGGGCTCGTTTCCAGAAATGAGCCCTAAAACGGGAATACCAAAACTATCGCAAGTTTAGCGAAGCCTAACTTGTAATTTTTTACTGGATGAGCTTATCAACTCACGTAAGTTTGAATACTTATTTCATGCTTCATTCAACTTGCGGCAGAACTAATAAACAGCTCAAGTTTTTGCGTGAGGGATAGCAGCGGAAAGCCCGCAGCGCCAGCGAGGACTTGCAGCGCATAGCCCGACCCGCAGGGGCACGCCCTTATAATTAGGAATTAAGAATGGGGAATTAGGAATTGAAGGTCAAGAACTTGAGAGCTAACGGGTGAATGAAATGAAATTCCTGTTTTTGGGCTCGTTTTGGGAAATGAAGCCGAAAACAGCGATTGACTTTCCACCAAAAAGACTTTCCGCTTCAACCTTGCCTCGGCCAGCATTCATAGGCTTTCCTCAAAATAGCCGTTCTTTTGTAACGCAGCTTCCTCCAGGCAAGGTGCCGGTTGATTGATTTTTGGGTAAATCCTTCTCCCGTTTTGGCGCTCGTTTCGGGAATTGAGGCCAAAAACGGAAAATTTCCGCTCCCCGCACGTAGGTTCTTCTTTGTAGTATTTTTTAAAGCCTATCTTCCATTCCTAAATTTCTGCATGGGTATTTCAAATCGGCTCTTATTCCAATAGCCAGCAACATAAACCTATTATTAAAAACCCATAACCGTCTCTGAACAAATAAATTAGGCTGGCCCGTTAAACTACCGGCAAAAATTTCAGTCTTACTGAAACAATTGGGCTGGCGCATATCATCCATCGGTTTAACGTTTACCACCATGAAGAAGAACCTACTGCTTTTGCCTTTGCTGCTGCTTCTTCTGTTGCCGTTTAATTTGGCGAAGGCAAACCCTGAGAAGACCTCCCTAAAACTGCCTTTCAAGAAAGCGGGCCTCACCGAGCGGCAGGCGGCGGCGCATCTGCTCAGCCGTTTTACGTTTGGCGCCAAGCCGGGGCAAATTGACGAAGTGGTGAAAATGGGCCTGGAAAACTGGCTGCAGCAACAATTGCTGGCCAATGCCCCCAATCCAGACCTGGAACAGAAACTGGCTCGGTTTGAGGCCTTGAAGATGAACAACCAGCAGATTGTAGCCACGTTTCCGTTTGGCGGGCAGACCCTACGGATGGCAATAAAAGACGGCGTGCTGGAGAAAAATGATATTGGCAAGGGTGAAGATGACCCCGAAGCCCGGAAAGCCTACCGTGCCAAATTAGAGGTGTACATGCAGCAGAAAGGCTTGAAACCAGCGCGTGTGTTGCAGCAGCAAGTGGTGAACCAGAAGATTCTCAGGGCCGCGTATTCCCAAAACCAGCTGCAGGAAGTGCTTACCAGTTTCTGGTTCAACCATTTCAACGTCTCTTTGTCTAACCGCAACGCGGCACCTTTTATTTTGAGCTATGAACGTGATGTGATTAGGCCTAACGTGCTGGGTTCTTTTGAGCAATTGCTACTGGCCACGGCCAAATCTCCGGCCATGTTGGTGTACTTAGACAATTTTAAAAGCACCGTTCCGCAAGACGCCAAACCCAAACTTCAGCGGAAGATAGAGGACCGCATCGTCCAGAAAATGGTGGACAAAACCAGCGCAGATACCTCAGGGCAAGCCGCGCAATTCATGGAGAAATCCTTACAGGCCAGAAAAGCCCAGGGTCTGAACGAGAATTACGCCCGCGAAATCATGGAACTGCACACCTTGGGCGTAGATGGCGGCTACACCCAGCAAGACGTAACCCAGGCGGCGCGCGTGTTCACCGGCTGGACCGTTAACCCGGCCATCAACGGCAAAAACCAGCCGCCCGCCGTCGCCAAAGCCATGAAAGTAGCCAAGGTCACGCAACTCAAAATGGTGCAAGACGGCGATTTCCTGTTTCTCTACAATCGGCATGACCGCGGCGCCAAACAGGTTCTGGGCACTAATTTTCCGGCCGGCGGCGGCTATGAAGAAGGCGTACAACTGATTAAACTCCTAGCGCAACATCCGGCCACGGCCAAATTCATCTCCACCAAATTGGCCGTCAGGTTTGTGAACGATTCTCCCGCGCCCAGCCTGGTGGAGAAAATGGCCCAGACTTTCCAGAAAACCAACGGCGACATAAAAGCAGTGCTGGCTACCATGGTTTCCTCGCCGGAATTCTGGAGCAAAGAGGCGCTGCGCGAAAAAACGAAATCGCCGTTTGAATTGGCCATCAGTTCTGTGAGAAGTTTGAACGCCGACGTGGTCGCGCCCGCGCAGTTAGCCACCTGGATTACCAAAATGGGCGAGCAACTCTACGCCTACCAAGCCCCCACCGGCTTCCCCGACAAAGGCGCGTACTGGATTAACACGGGCTCGCTGCTCAATAGAATGAACTTCGGGCTGGCGCTGGCTTCCAACAAAATACCGGGCGTAAAACTTGATTTAGAGAAGCTGAACCAAAGCCGTGAGCCCGAAAGCGCGCAGGAAGCTTTGACCACCTACGGCCAATTCCTTTTGCCCGAACGTGACTTGACCCAGACCATCAAACAATTGTCACCCGTGTTGCAGGACCCTGCGCTGCAGGAAAAAGTGAACACTGCCGCCAGCAAAACGCCCTCTCCTTATACTACTTTGAATGTAGAGGAAGAGGAAAACACCACGCTGATGGAGGAAACTACTCCGCCCAAACGCAAAAAAAGCAACCGGAAGGGCACCCAAGCTATGGCAGCTAGCAAACCACAGCCTGAACTGACTGAGAAACAGTTTATGCTGGCGCAAGTAGTGGGCGTGTTGATTGGAAGCCCAGAATTTCAACGTAGATAAATTAGAAAGCCATGAAACGGAGAGCATTCTTGAAATCTGGAGCCTTGGCCATGTTTGTAGCCGGCTTGGGCGGCGTGCCTAATTTTCTAGCGCAGGCCGCTGGCAGCCGCAAGCTGCTGTTGCCCTACAAACGAAACAAAATACTGGTCTGCATTTTCCAGCGCGGTGCCATGGACGGCCTGATGGCGGTCACCCCGTTCACCGATGATTATCTCAAGAAAGCCCGCCCTAGCCTATTCCTATCTCCTGCCAAATCTGAGGCGAAACCCTTGCTGGACTTAGACGGGAAATTCGGGCTGCACCCATCCATGCAACCGTTTGAGCGATTATTCAGGGAAAACCGATTGGCCATTGTGCACGGCATGGGCTCGCCCAACCCTACCCGCTCCCACTTTGACGCGCAGGACTACATGGAAACCGGCACACCTTTCAGAAAAGGCACATCCAGCGGCTGGCTTAACCGTGCCGTTGGGTTGCTGGGCCACGAAGCTGCCACCCCATTCCAAGCCATTAGTTTGACTTCGGCCTTGCCGAAAGCGTTTTACGGCGACCATTCGGCGGTGGCCATCAGCAATTTACAGGACTTCGCCATTCAACCGCGCGGGAGCCAGCTAGGAGCCATGGAAGCGGCTAAGAGTTTCGAGGAACTCTATGACCAAACCTCCTCTTCATTACTGAACAAAACCGGCAAAGACAGCTTTGAGGCCATGAAGATGCTGAAATCCGTGGATACCCAAAACTACAAACCGGCCAACAATGCAGCGTATCCCAATAGTCCGCTAGGCAATTCATTGAAACAGATTGCGCAGTTAATTAAGATGGATGTCGGGCTGGAGATTGCTTTTGCTGAATCTGGCGGCTGGGACACGCATTACAATCAAGGCGCGGCGCAAGGCCCGTTTGCCCGTAACGTACAAGACCTGAGCCAAAGCATGACCGCTTTCTGGACGGATCTAGACGCCTACCAAGACGAAGTGGATGTGATGACTATGACCGAGTTCGGGCGTACCGTGAAACAGAACGGCAGCAACGGCACCGACCATGGCCGCGGCTCTTGTATGTTCTTGTTGGGCAACAATGTCAACGGCGGCTTGGTACACGGCAACGTCCCCAACCTCGCCCCAGAAAACCTGGAAGACGGCCGTGATTTACCGGTGACCACTGATTTCAGGAGCATTTTCAGCGAAGTAGCGGGTCGGCATTTGAACATCACCAACCGCAATGTCCTTTTCCCAGATTATGAAGGCGCACCGCTGGGTGTGATGCGGAAAGGCTAAATGATTTCAGGTGAAATAGCATTCCCGTTTTCGGGCTCGTTTTCAGAAATGAAGCCAAAAACAGGAATGCTTTCCTGATATCGCAAAGACAAGGCAGTGCCTTGTCTCTACTCTTATAACTACCGCAAGTTTAGCGTAGCGTAACTTGTGGTAACCAACATGGTGTGTTTATCAACTCACGTAAGTTTATAAACTTACCACGTGTTTAGCCACAAGTTACGCTGCGCAAACTTGCGGCAGGAGATTTATATTTACAAATCCACGCATTCCAGATCATGTAGGGCGTATTGCATACGCCCAATACGGTAACCTTGGCATCACTATTTTCCACGAAGGAAGGACAGCAATACCTGAATAGGAAATACCAAATCGGGAATGCGTCAGGGCGTATGCAATACGCCCCTACAAAATCAATTATGCAGACTCTCCTGTGTAAACACCCCTCTGCAGAGCTGCGCTCGATGCTTCAAACTTCCGTTTGGGCAATCTTCAATGGGAGAATCCGCAATGAATAACGGCTATTACTTCCTCTAAAACTCTTCTCCTTTCAAATACTTAGTCTTCAGCAGCGGGCAGATTTTGTAGCGTTCGTCTTTGGTGTCTTCATAGACGGCCTGCAGCAGTTCATAGACGTTTTTAATGCCAATTTTATTCGCCCATTCAAACGGCCCGAAGGGATAGTTGGTGCCCAGTTTCATGCCTTGGTCAATGTCTTCCTGGGTGGCGGTACCTTCTTGCAGGGTGTAGCAGGCCTCATTGATAATCATGCAGATGACACGCGGCGTGACCATGCCTACACGGTCCTGTACCAGTTCGTAAAGCGTGGCCAGAAAGACGCAGGCTTTGTCCACTTCGCGCTTGGAGGCCTCGCGGAGGACGCTGAGTTCCAGGACTTCACGGTTGAAGAAGGTGGGCAGGGCGTTCATGCCGCAAAGATGGAAGTTCACGGGGCCGTGTTCAGCAGCGAGGGCAGCAAGTTGCAGTTTGGCGGCGTTGCAGAAGACAATCAGTTTTTCGCCGCGGGCAGCGGTATTGTAGTCTTTCAGGCGTTCGGGCTGTTCATGCAGCAGAAAATCGAAGACCAGGTGCGCCTGCGGCAAAAAATGCGCCAGCTCGGCGGGGTCTTGTATGTGCAGGTAGAAGCGGTTAGGAAATTTCAGGCTGAACTCTGCCTCTTGCTCGGGGGTGGCCAACACCAATGTATTCATATTTCTGTACCTTTAAGGGCATAAAGATACTTAATAAACCTCACCGTTATGGCAACCAACATCATAGAAAGCAAATCTGCCCCCGCTCCTATTGGGCCTTACAGCCAGGCCGTGCAGGCGGGCAACACCTTGTACATCTCGGGCCAGATAGCGCTGGACCAAGCCACGGGCAACCTGGTGCAGGATAACATTCAGACCGAAACCCACCAGGTCATGAAAAACCTGCAGTACATTTTACAGGAAGCTGGCTATGACTTCAGCCACGTGGTGAAATGCAGCATTTTTGTGAAAGACTTGGGCAATTTTGCCGCCATTAATGAAACTTACGGCAGCTATTTCACCAACAATCCGCCTGCGCGTGAGACCGTGGAAGTAAGCCGCTTACCGAAGGATGTGAACGTGGAGATTTCTTGCATTGCGGTGAAGTGGTAATGCGCAAATTAGGAAACGTGAAGATGTGCTGATGCGCTAAACACTTCGCCAAAAATAAACAGAACTCTATCTTTGTCATCCTGAAAGGATCTTGGTAGCAAGCTAGATAGGCATTTAGTTACCGCTGCTTTAGTTCGCTACCGAGATCCTTTCAGGATGACAAAGTGAGGGATTACTTACAAAACGCAGATACTTCCGTTTTGGGGCTCGTTTTCAGAAATGGGCCCGAAAACGGGATTCTTCTTTATTGACTTTAAGTTGTTTTTATTTCCTGCTTTTCCTCTGATTGGCCGTCTTTGTTCGCCTTGGGCTCGTTCTCGGCTTCTTTGTCTTTCACGGCTTCGCTGTTAGGCCCAGGTTCTGCGTTCAGAGGGGCGTGGCCTATCTCCAGTTCTTTGTTCACCACCCGCACGGCGTAGGCCGAAGGGAAAATGTCTTTGCCGTAGCGGCGGGCGTACACCAGCGTGAATTGTGCGCCATAGAAGATAATCTGCGAGGTATAAAACACCCAAGTCAGGAGCACAATGATGGACCCAGCCGCGCCGTAAATTCCCCCAATATCGCTGTTGCCCAGGTAAATGCCAATCAGGGTTTTGCCTAAATTGAAAAGCAAGGCCGTCACCAAAGAACCTACCCACACATCTGACCACCTAATTTTGGCATCGGGCAGAAACTTGAAAATAAGGGCGAACAGGAACGTAACCACCGCTGTAGAAACCACTAGGTTTATCAAAGACATGATTTCGAGTACAGATGGGTCCACGCGGTCAGAGAGGAACGTGGTCACAGCCACCAGCGCGGTATGCACCATCAAACTCACCAGCAGCAGAAACACAATGGCCAGAATCATGGCGAAGGACAGCAGTCGGTCAATCAGCAGTTTTACGTATTCGTTGCGCGGCTTCGGCTTTACGCCCCAGATTTGATTCAGAGATTCCTGCAGAGACACAAACACACCCGTAGCACCCACCAGCAAGACAAAAACCCCAATTAAGGTAGCCAAGTTGAAGTCAGCCGATTTGTTGATGCTCTCCACCATCTGCTGCACATCTAGCGCGCCTTGGTTTCCCAGAACTTCCCGAAGCTCGCTGTAGACTTGCCCGCGCACCGCCTCGCGCCCGAAGAACGCGCCCGCCACGTTAATCATGATAATCAAAATAGGCGGCAGCGCGAAAACCGTGTAATAAGCCAGCGCCGCGCCTTTCTGGAACGAGTTGTTGTCCAGGAAATCAAGCCAGGTTTCTTTGATGACGCACCAGGCATCGGTAATCTTAATCTTCGGCATGTGGGCAGTTTTGACCTAATACGTAATGCGCCTGGCAAGTTGCGGAATAGGTTGGGAAACAGGTCATTTCCGGGGAAACTCTTTCAAATTCATACTTATTTCCTCGGCCCACAGCGGGAACACGCACGTTTGTAAGGTTTTAGGGGCAAAAGCTTTACCATGGCGCGTAAAAACCGTAATTTGCACCTCGTTTACAAACCAGACCTGTTCATGGAGAGAGAAGTTCGCGTTCGTTTTGCCCCCAGCCCAACCGGGCCACTGCACATTGGTGGGGTACGCACCGCTTTATATAATTACCTGTTCGCCAAGAAGATGGGCGGCAAAATGCTGCTGCGCATTGAAGACACAGACCAAACCCGCTTTGTGCCCGGCGCTGAGCAATACATATTTGACAGCCTGGCCTGGTGCGGCATCACGCTAGATGAAAGCCCCGTGCACGGTGGAGCGCACGCGCCGTACCGCCAAAGTGAGCGCAAGCCCATGTACATGGACTACGCCCTGCAACTGGTGAACGCCGGCCACGCCTATTACGCCTTTGACACCGCCGAGGAACTAGACGAAATGCGCGAGCGCCTCAAAGCCGCCAAAGTAGCCACCCCGCAGTACAACGCCATCACCCGCGCCACCATGAAAAACTCGCTCACTTTGCCCGAGGACGAAGTGAAGCGCCGGTTAGAGAGTGGAGACCCGTACGTGATTAGATTGAAAGTGCCGCGCAAAGAGGAAATCAGGCTGAAAGACATGATCAGAGGTTGGGTGATGGTACATTCCTCAGCCATTGATGACAAGGTCTTGATGAAGTCTGACGGCATGCCCACCTACCACCTGGCCAACATTGTGGATGACCATTTAATGGAAATCACGCACGTGATTCGCGGTGAAGAGTGGTTGCCCAGCGCGCCCTTGCACGTGTTGCTGTACCGTTATTTTGGGTGGGAAGATACTATGCCAGAATTCGCGCATTTGCCTTTGCTTTTGAAACCAGACGGCAACGGAAAACTAAGCAAGCGCGACGGCGATAAATTGGGCTTCCCCGTGTTCCCCTTAAACTGGGTGGACCCCGTGACCGGCGAGAAGTCCAGCGGCTACCGCGAGGCTGGTTACTTGCCAGATGGTTTCGTGAATTTCCTGGCGTTCCTGGGCTGGAACCCTGGCACGCAGCAGGAAATTTTCTCCATGGACGAACTGATTGAGGCCTTCAGCATTGAGCGCATCGGTAAATCAGGCACTAGGTTTGACATTCAGAAAGCCCGTTGGTACAATGAACAATACCTGCGCGCCAAGCCTGATGCAGAACTAGCCCAATACTTACTGGAGGCGTTACCAGAAGGAATTGACTGCACCCCAGAGCGCGCCGAGAAAATTGTGGGCCTGATGAAAGAGCGCGTGACCTTTCCGCAGGATTTCTGGAAAGAAGCAGCCTATTTCTTTGAAGCACCAACCCAGTACAATGAGCAAGTGGCAGCCAAGAAATGGTCGGCGGCTGGCGCTAACGCGTTTGCCCAGTTCAGAAATGAATTAGGTTCTCTGGCTGAGTTCAACGCTGATTCTGTGAAAGCCTTGTTGCTGCAGATTCTGGAGCAGAACGGCCTCAAAATTGGCCAAGTAATGCAAGCCCTGCGCATTGCCCTAACCGGCGTAGAAGCGGGCCCAGACTTGATGGCGATTATTGAAATCATCGGCCGTGAAGAAACCGAGCAGCGCATTGACGCCGCCATTGCAAAGTTGAGCCAGTACGCCGCGTAAATCAACCTTTCGCCTTTCGGTGATGTTAAATTTTAAAGCCGTTTTGGGGCTCATTTCTAGAAATGAGCCCCAAAACGGCTTTTTCTTTGGGCTTCTGCTAGCGTAAACTTCCGCTGACTTAAACGTTTCTTGGTAATAGGTTTATCCTTACGGCCGCAATTCCCGTTTGTAGTAAAATTGAAAGGCCAGGCATTGCGCGTGGCCACCAAACCACCTACAACTATGGCAAAGAAAAAAGCAGACAAAGGCAAGAAAGAAGAGAAACCCGAGAAAAAAGCCCGCGTGCACCCAGAACTGGAAGGCTTCGAGATTAAAATTAATCCGCTGGGCGATATTTCCTCCAACTTCAACATAGACCAACTCAACTCGTTCCTGGACCGCAACGTGTCTGACAAAAAACTGGTGGGCGACCAGGGCAAAAAGCGCGAAAAAGAGGAAGAAGAGGAATTCCCGATTGAAGAACACGTGGACGAAGAGGAAAATGAGGAAGATTTTTTCAAGGGAAGCGCTAACTTAGGCGATGAAGACGAAGACGTAACTCCCAAAGATGAGGACGTGCCTTCTACCAAACCCAAGAAAAAATAAAACCTCTTTTTACGCATGAGATCACACGAGATTGATTACCGCATTTTTGGCGCTGACATTCAGGTGCTGGAAGTAGAACTGGACCCGCAGGAAACCGTCATAGCAGAGGCCGGCGCCATGGTGTACATGGAAGACGGCATTCAGTTTGAGGCCAAGATGGGCGACGGCTCCAACCCTAGCCAGGGCTTTTTCGGGAAGCTGGTGTCCATGGGCAGCCGCATGATCACCGGCGAGTCTCTGTTCATGACCCATTTCACGCACCGCGGCTACAGCAAGGCCAAAGTGGCGTTCTCGGCGCCTTACCCCGGCACCATCATGCCCATTAACCTGGCAGAATTCCCGCGCGGATTAATTGTGCAGAAAGACGGTTTTTTGGCGGCAGCGCTAGGCACCAAAATAGCCATGCACTTTAACCGAAAGCTGGGCGCAGGCTTCTTCGGGGGCGAAGGCTTTATCATGCAGCGCCTCACCGGCGATGGCCTGGCGTTTATTCATGCGGGCGGAACGGTGGTGGAGCGGCATCTGCACAATGAAACGCTAAGGGTAGACACCGGCTGCGTGGTGGCCTATGAAGAAGGCATTGACTTTGACATTCAGCAGACCGGCGGCTTAAAGTCCATGGTGTTCGGGGGCGAAGGCTTGTTTCTGGCCACGTTGCGCGGCTCCGGCCGGGTCTGGATTCAGTCCATGCCCATCAAGAAACTGATTCAGGCACTTATGCCGAACGGCGGAAACACCAACAAAGAAGGTGGCTTGCTCAGCTCCATGCTGGAGTAGTTTGCCTGCGCTAAAACAAGAAAGCCTCACGTGAACGTGGGGCTTTCTTGTTTTAGAACCAATCCGTTTTCGGGCTCATTTCTGGAAATGAGCCCGAAAACGGATTCTATCTTATACGCCTTACAACTGATTGACCTCCAGAATCTCCTCCAGATACTCTCTGCTATTGGCCAGGCGGGGGACTTTGTGCTGTCCGCCCAGTTTGCCTTTGTGTTCCAGCCATTTCAGGAAAGCACCGGTGGGGGCCACGGTAATCAAGGGCGCGCGCAGGGCCAGGTCGTGCTGGCGTTTGGCGTCATAGTCTGAGTTCACTTCTCTAAGCGTTTGGTCCAGCACGTGGGTGAACTGCTCCAGATTGCTGGGCTGTTGGGAGAATTCAATAATCCATTGGTGGCCGCCTTTGCTTTTGCCTTCAAAATAGATGGGCGCGGCCGTGAAGTTGGTGATGGTGGCATTGGTGGCGGCGCAGGCTTTGGTGATGGCGGCCTCAGCGTTTTCCACCACCACCTCTTCGCCGAAGGCGTTGATGAAATGCTTGGTTCTGCCCGAGATTTTGATGCGGTACGGGCTCAGCGAGGTGAACTTGACGGTATCGCCAATCTTGTAGCGCCACAGCCCGGCGTTGGTGGAAATGACCAGCGCGTAATTCTTGCCCAGTTCCACCTGGTCTAAGGTCAACACTTCAGGCTCAGCTTCATCTACCTGGTCCATCGGGATGAATTCATAGAAAACGCCGTAGTCCAGCATCAGGAGCATCTCATCCAGCAGCTCGGGTTCGTCCTGTATTCCGAAGAAGCCTTCTGAAGCATTGTAGACTTCCAGGTAGCGCATTTTCTCTGAGGGAATCAACTGCCGGAACAACTCGCGGTACGGTCCGAAGGCGACGGCGCCGTGCGTGAAAAGCTCTAAATTAGGCCACACTTCCGTGATGTCTTTTTTGCCAGTGGTTTCCAGAATGCGGTTCAATAAAACGTAGGTCCAGGTGGGCACGCCGGAGAGCGCGGTCACGTTTTCCTTCACGCAGATTTCCACCATCTTCTGGATTTTCTCTTCCCAGGTGTCCATCAAAGCCACTTTGAGCGGCGGCGTGCGCATGGCCTCGGCCCACAACGGCAAATTCTGCATAATCACCGCCGAAATGTCGCCGCAGCGCGTGTTGCCGTTGAACTCGTTGGGGTGATGGCTTCCGCCAATGGAAAGCGCTTTGCCGGAGAACACCTTGGCGTCTGGGAAATTATTGGCGTAGATGGAGAGCATGTCTTTGCCGCCTTTGTAATGACAATCTTCCAGCGCCTCTGGGGTAACCGGAATGAATTTGCTGCGGGCGTTGGTGGTGCCTGAGGACTTCGCGAACCATTCTACTTTGCTGGGCCACAGCACGTTCTGCTCGCCGCGCATGACGCGTTCAATCTGCGGGTACAAATCTTCATAAGTTGATAACGGCACCCGCTCCTGGAATTCCTTCACGCTCAACTGGTCTGCGTAGCCGTACTGCTTGCCCCAAGCGGTGTTTTTGGCGGTGTTGATCAGGTTGGAGAAAACTTCCTGCTGCACGTCATGCGGGTATTTCCGGAAGAGGTCTATCTGGTGAAACCGCTTTTTCATGACCCAAGACACAATAGAATTGATAATCTCCACGCGTTGGTTGTTAGTTTTTAGTTGTTTTAATCCTTTAGGTTGTCAGTTGAAAGCTAGTAGTAATTCAGGTTCCACTAAATACTCTACTCAACCGCTGACATCGTCTAAACATCTGCTCCATCTCTACCGACTTCTAATTCTTTCCTTTTCCTCCTCTCCCCTTTTGTCATCCTGAAAGGACCTTGTGGACAAGCTAGAAAAGCTGTTATGCTATAGATGACTTTCCGTTTTTGGGCTCAATTCTTAAAATGAAGCCAAAAACGGAAACCAATTTAGCTAATCATAACCTTTGCACCCATACGTGTGAATCTTAGGTCAAGTTAGAGAATACCGATGAACATCGGCCTGTCTAGTTCGCCCACAAGGTCCTTTCAGGATGACAGAGTGGGCATAAAGTAAGTGGCAAAACGAGAGCTATTAACGTACTGCGCTTACCGGCAGAGGCTGGCATTCAGGTATTGGTAGCCAAAGTTCTTTTTAGCTTTTTCTCTTAAATAGAATGAACTGGTTTAAAGTTGGGCCAAAGTAGTTTTTGTCGAGCGATATTGTTCTGATGTCCAGTTCTATTCTGTCCTTTATTGGGTCGTCACATTGTCCGTCCCAGCAACAGTATAATTCTAAATCTTCATTTTCAGTCCGCTTATTTATGAACTCTAGTAGTTTAGTAGGTGACTTTTTGTTGTCCTGCTCTTCAGGGTTATTAAACTCTTCAGAGTCGAACACTAAGCCACAAGAGCAATTTGTGTCTGAACCAACATAATATAAGAAAGGGTTTTTGAACTTTGGTCGAATACCTTTTTCTTTCTCTTCCGAAAGTTCTTCAAAATAGATGTCTGTTTCATTGGGCACAAATTTGCCAACATCTTGCTTTTCAGTCGTGCCTATATAAATGGAATAACACATCTATTATATTTCTTTGAATTTTGGCTAACTAATAGCTAATTAGACTTTAAAAATCTGTCATCACGAAGTGTTAACAGAAAAGTCTACTTGACAATCAGCAATTTATTAGACCTTCCTTTTCAGTTCGAAGTGCTTGCCCAGGTACACGCGGCGGACTTGTTCATCGGCGGCGAGTTCTTCAGCGGTGCCGGATTTCAGGATTTTTCCTTCAAACAAGAGATACGCGCGGTCTACAATGGAGAGGGTTTCGTTCACGTTGTGGTCGGTGATTAAGATGCCGATGTTTTTGGTCTTGAGTTTGGCCACAATTGTCTGGATTTCTTCCACGGCAATGGGGTCTACGCCGGCAAACGGTTCATCTAGCAAGACAAAGCTGGGGTCAACGGCCAGGGCGCGGGCAATCTCGGTACGGCGGCGTTCTCCGCCGGAAAGGACCACGCCTTTGTTATTGCGCACGTGCGTGAGCGAAAATTCTTCCAGCAGTTCCTCTACTTTTTCCTGGCGTTCGGCTTTGGTTTTATTGGTCATCTCCAGCACGGCCAGAATGTTCTCCTCCACGGTCAAATCCCGGAACACAGAGGCCTCTTGCGCCAGGTAGCCCACGCCTTTCTTGGCGCGGCGGTACATGGGCAGGGCCGTGATGTCTTCCTGGTCCAGGAAAATCTTGCCCGCGTTGGGTTTCACCAGGCCCACAATCATGTAGAAAGAGGTGGTTTTTCCGGCGCCATTGGGGCCCAGCAAGCCTACAATCTCGCCTTGGTTCACCTCCACACTCACATCGTTCACCACGGTGCGGGTCTTATATTTCTTGAATAAACTCTCTGCGCGTAAAATCATGATGTGCTAAAATTAGGCAATAAGTAGCAATTGTTCTACTCTAACGCAGAAGCAGGCGGCTACGCATATAGTCACTTTTGGGTTACCTAGTTCTTGGTATTTTTTCAACAACTTGCTATAATCCTTCCGGGTAAATTTGCAGATGCAATAGGTTCCGCGTAACTTTCTCATAATCAGCTTGAGTACATCTAGTTATCTACTATGAGTTCATTTTACAGGACAGCAGTGAGGGGAGTGAAAGCGGCGGTGTTGCTAACTGTTTGCTGTCTGGTGCTTCCCAGCGCCAAATTGAATACTACGTCATACCTGCACGGCATTGACGTGTCACGTTACCAGCAGCATGTGAACTGGGAACACGTGAAAGACGCTGACATTGCCTTCGCGTTCATGAAAGCCACTGAAGGCGATTTCCTCAAAGACCCTTTCTTCGCCAAAAACTGGGAAAGCTCCCGCAAGCACGGCATCAAGCGCGGCGCCTACCATTTCTTCCTGCCCTGGGTTTCGGCGGAAAGCCAGATAGCCCATTTCAAATCTGTGGTGGACCTGCAGCCTGGTGATTTAGCTCCGGTGCTGGACGTGGAAACCTTCGCGCATGATGTACCAGACGCTTTGGCCCGCCAGCGCATTAAAGCCTGGCTTGTCGGCATTGAGGCCCATTACGGCGTAAAACCCATCATTTACACCTACCAAGGCTTTTACGACAAGAAACTACGCGGCCATTTCAAAGGCTACCATTTCTGGATTGCCCGCTACAAAAACGAAGAACCCAACCTGCACCCCACCGACAAGATGGCGTTCTGGCAATATTCTGAGAAAGGCACCGTGAAAGGCATTGCCTTACCAGTAGACGTGAACTGGTTCTACGGCGACATCAATGACCTGAACTCGCTGTGTCTGCAGAAAAAACCTGCTTCTCCTTCTGATGAAGTAATAGCCCAGAAAGAAACGCTTTAGGCTCCATTTCAGAAAATGAGCCCAAAAATGGAAATTGTCCATGACTGATTGTCTTCCGTTGGATTTCTACTCATGCCCATATTAAAACGCCCGGCTCTTCTTGGGAAAAGCCGGGCGTTTTTGCCTTCGTTTCAAGAAATGAGCCCTAAAACGGCGGCTTTACGTTTATTGCGTGGCCAGCAGGAACACCTCAATGTCTTGGTCAAGCACCTCTGCCAGGCCGTGCCCGAAGATGACTTCGCAGTCATCGCCGCAGGCATCCTGAATCAGGTCTGTTATCTGGGTTAATTCTTCCATCTCCAGTTCTGTGGTAGGGCCTGAGAAAATATTCAAGAGAACCCTGGCCGAATTTTCTAGCTGTTCCTTGCGCATGAAAGGATATGAGATAGCCTGAGTAGCTGCTTCCATAGCGCGGTCTGCACCAGAGGCCTGGCCTATGCCCACAAATGAGTAGCCCGTTCCCCTGAGCACGGTTTTTACATCTTCAAAGTCAATAGACACGTCTGCTTTGTGCGCATCTAAGGCAAGGTCTGTGAGGTGGGTGATTACTTTATAGATAGCCTGCAGGGTGGCAGGGGCAGGATTGGCCTGGGGCAGGCCTGTTGCCGGAAGCACTATCATGGCATCTGCGGCGGCAGCGGCCACTTCTCTGTTCCCGCGCAGCGTGCCATTGGTTGCGGCTCCATTCCCCAAAGGCTCAAGCGTGACAACAACAGTGAAGGTATTGGGGTCCCGTTGCCCTCTGCCCAGAACCTTGGCAAGTTTCTCCTGGCCTGCCTCCTGCCAATCGGCAAGTATGAACAGGACTTCTTCTGCTGGGTCTTCTGTGGCGCCGGTTTCGCGTTCAGTAGGCCAGGCATCTAATAACAGTTCTACACCCGGTGCGCCTTTAGCTAACAGATATGCTTGCACCGCCCGCCCGAAGGCACCGACGGGCAAGGCAGATATTTTTATGGGAGTGTGCATGGTGGTTCTTTTTTATGTAGATGGGAATTTGGGGAAAAGCGCGGCCAGCCAAGGCACGTAAGAACATGCCTGTTAGTTATGGGCGCAGAAGGCAATTGGATTTTATTGGTAATTGGCGAGCGCCTCAGAATATGTTTGTTTGAGTTCCTTCTGCAGACTGGCGGGTTGCAGTACGGTTACCTCGGCACCTAAAGACTTGAGCTCCATCACAAAATCATGGGTTACGCAGAGGTACAGTTTTATGCGCAGTTCGTCCTCAGAGTCCAAGAGCACCTGCTGGCTTTTATGCAGCGGCAGGGTCTTCACATATTTGCCCTGGAAAGGGTCTAGCGACAAGATAACCTCCTCTGGTTCCTGCCCGTGGTCTGGGCTTATAATCCCGAAGCAGTGGCGGTAGGTTTCCTCTGGGTTGAAAGGCGCTGTCACCCTGAACACTTGGCTGGTAATCTGCAGATTAGAAAGCCTGTCTAGTGCGAAGCTCTTCACCCGCCGGTCTTTCTGGTCTCTGGCCAGCACGTACCACCGGTTTCTGAACTCTTTGAGCGCATACGGCTCTGCCGTGCGTTGGCTCACATGGTCTTCCCAGAACTTGTGGTAGGTAAACGTAATCAATAGCCTGTTTTTAATGGCGTGCAGCAACCCGTGCAGGTTTTCTGTGCCCTGTGGGCGGCGTTTCTCCACCTGTACGTACGGCGCGCCCTCCTGGGCCCCGTGCAGGGAACTGAACAAGTCAAAGGCTTCTAACATGCGCTGGAAATTCAGGTCATCCGCCTCGGTCTGGAGCAGGGCATAGCCTTTTTCCTTCTTGTCATAGGCAATCTCTACCCCAAACAGGTTCCTGATGTCTTTGATATCGCGCACCATGGTCCGCTCAGAAACGCCAATCTGGAGCGTGTCATCGCGGTGCTGTAAATAGGCCACCTCCCGCTCCACGTACCGCTGCAACTCAGCCAAGGTCACGTAGGGCGTGGCCTTGAGCTTTTTGATGATAAGCAGGTAGCGGGAGATGAAGCCTTTTTTGGACATGGGGTGGGTTAATTTAGCCAATTTCTTGGGTTGATTCTATTTCTTCAACTATAGATTCCAATAATGAACTGCTTTTAATAAAAGTGTCGAAAAAACTGCAAACCTCTATAATTTGACCTTCAGTTCTATTTTCTTTCTTCCGAATAGTCTCTATCTTCTTCATTAACTCAAAATAATCTGGATAGATATATTTGCTCCCTGCTTTATGAAAAGCAAGAGTTATATTTCCGAACCGGAATCTAAGATCTTCAGAAACCGACTCGTTAAATAACCTAAAACCTATTTGCTTTAAATCTTGCGGAACATTCAATCTTTTCTCCTTATTAAGGCTCACCTCAAAATACATTAACACAAATATTATTGACAATGCATGTGAATACGACCCCCAATCTTTAAGCCTTTCATTTTCAAATTCCTCAAAACTGAATTTATCTATTGTCTTTTTACTAGTATTTAAAAGATCATTCTTAAATAAAACACTATCATTTAAATCTTTATTGTATATAGTATAAATAAATATATTACGGTTAATATTTTCTAGAAGAGCACCCCAATTACCCTCTAATAGCTGTTCCCAAATAGGAAAGAACCAATCTTTGGTATGCAAATCCTTCCTATTTTCTTGAATGCATCTAAACCATCCGTACTCACTAGTATAAAAATCATTTGAATCGTAATCACAACATAGCCTGAATAAATAATATTGGTTTTTAAGTAAGTTATTACTTGGCTGCTGCTTAATAGAAATAAATTGGCAATAGGTAACAAAATACAATTGAAGCTCTTTTACGCAAAACACCTTTTCTACATCTAACTGATATCCGTTCTTTCTATTAGTTACTTTTAATAAGGGGGTTAAGTCTCCCATAAAATGGGTATGATCCTCCCATTCTTCCAATATTTCTCTATCAGTTTCTTTTAACTTATCTTTTATGACTTCTTCATCATTATACCAAACCCTTACCTGTATATCCTGTATCTTTTTTATACTTTCTAGTTCATTGAAAGTTAAAATATTTGTCAGATTTTTTAGTCCCTTTGCTACACATGTGTTTATTATCTCTATAATATAACGCCAGTCAACGTAATTCCCTTTTCTACCATTCCTTATAGAGTCATAGTAATTCTTTCTGAGCCTCCGCAAGAATTGATAGACATCATTTTCGCCCTGACTCACAATTGTCATAAAATGCAAAAGTGGTAGTAGTATCTTCTGCTGTTCTTGTTTCTCAGTTTTAGGAAAGTCCCTTAAATATTTAATTATAGACTTATCCGATGTTATGTCTAGAGTATTTCGGCTTACGGAATTTAAAACTAACCTAATCTTTTCAGATTCTTTTACCAGCATTAAGAGTTCCTTAAACGACTGAAAGTATATCTCCAGCGATCCTAGATCAGAGCTATTTATGCCTTTGAGGGATTTAATATCCTCTGTTTTGGTTTTAATCTTTAGAAACCAAGTAAGGAATTCGTTTAATCCTAAATCTGCTGTACTCTCAATTTTTATTCTATTCCTCCAAAAAAATGTCTCCCATTCTTCCCAAATCTTACTATATCCTTCTCTTTCTCTTACATCTTTTATTCCTCCTATCAATGCGGGTTTTAAGTTTTCTGTAGCTGTGAGAGGCTCTCCAGTGGTGTTAATGACTACAAAAGTCTCTTCGCCATTTAGGCGGGAGCCCATGTCATAATAAAGGAATTTTAATTTTGAAGAGATGAATTCCCCAAAGGCTAAGTAGTCGTTTATTTCTTTCAGTTTTCCTTCAATTATAGCTAAAGCACTAATAATGCTCTGAATGCTGGGATCTGCGTCATATTCTGCGAAATACCATACTTGTTTTTTGATTTCAACTGCTTTATGGTTGTTATCTCTGATAAAATATTTATTCACAAGATCATCCAGAAAATATAATGTGCTTTCCCGAATGGCGTATTGTAGAAAAGGTTCTGCCTCGCTAAGGCTATCATCATCCTCTATTTCTTCCTTTCCTGCTTTGTACTCATCCTTAATTAAATATTTCCTGAACGCCTGCCCCGTCTGTTGGTTAAGGACACCTAATAGCAAGTAAAGGGTCGTCAATCGTTGCTGCCCATCACACAGCTGAATATGGTTGACAGGGTGCTCATAAGCATATAACAAGCCAAGCAACTGGTCTTCTTTGCCTGCATCTGTGGCATTAGACATTTCAATAAGACTATCCACAAAGCCAGACACTAACTCAACTTGGTTCTTCTTATTATTACCGTGTGCCTTGTCTCCCCAACAGTAATCACGTTGCAGGTCAGGAATAACAATTTTCTTGTTTCCACTGAATAGCTCGGCTATTGAATAATTTTCCCCACTTACCATTCTTGTATTAATTAAGGCCATAATAATTCTTAAACTCTGTAAGGAATTGTGTTTTATTGTTCGCTATGTCTGAAGGGCCCCAATCGTGAGTTAAGTCAAGCATTGCGTTTTTATCGTCTGCTTTTCCAAAAGTCTTTGAGAACACCTGTAGCGTGTGCATTAATAATGATCCCCTCTTTATTTTTTCAAATAATATTTCCTTTTTTTCTTTGAATGGCTTGTTGCTGAGCGCGGAGTTAATATATCCTTCAAGCAACACCAAGTTGCCTATACAGTGCATAGATAAAGTTTTATCAAGTATAGTACCAGAATAATGCTCAGGGAGGCTACCTTTTGACTGAGACCAAATATGTTCGAGGCTTTTATTTGTATAGGCACTAAAATCGAATTTTCTATTGCCTAATTTTAACACATTCAGCCTTAACAGCTGCTTATAAGCATCTCCTGTAGCAACATTGTAAACATCTGGCCCAGATAGAAGATTATGGACTACCTCAGCTGCTTCCTTTTTCCTCTTAGCCAAATCGCTTTCTTCACTTATGTCTACATTAAGCAGTAGCCACTTTGCATACTCTTGAAAATCTTGTTTTGACCTTGAGTTTTGTGATGCAAATTTTAGAAAGCTTAAGATTGATTTTTCTTTATCAGAACTTGATTGCAGAACAAGCCCTAAACTGTTATACGTGATAGGATCGTTATACCAGTCTTCAAAAGCCTTTTGCAAGTTCCTTAATCCAGCGAATGTCTTCTTAGCCTTATCTTTTTTTTGTAAAAAGGCATTCTTGAAGTTGTCAAATGTAAATTCTTGGTCTTGAATCTTAGAAAGAAAATATATTCTTTCAAGCCGCACTACAGAATCCTCATTAGATGTAAAAAAAATCCTTATCTCTTTCCTGTTCCACCAGTATTGCCATTTGTCCCATTCACGGGCATATTTGCTCCTGAGCGCATTTATGTCCCATTCCATGGCGAAGGTGCCGCTTATGGCAGCAAGAGCATCGTCAACAGTGGCTGGAATTGTGGCGTTCTCTGCCTCTGGCGGCAGTGAGATGAGACGTAACAGTTCAGCTTTTATCAATTCACCATCTTTCATGTTAGCCTTATGGCCGTTCATCATGGTAAAAGTTCTAATTGCTTTTGATTCAGGAATAACGATGTACAGGAGATGCACTTGGTGCAATACGTATTGATTAAACCTACTAAGGAAACCCGCTGTTTGATCGTCCTTATCATCTAGTTCATCCTTTATGGTTCTTAGCGCCTTTTTGAAATAATAGATATCTTGGTAATCCTCTTCTGGATTGTCAGCCTCTACTAATTGCTCTTGGCTTTTGCCGACTAATCCCCTCAAAAAGGTTTCTGACTTTTCCCTGATTTGATATTCTATAGTAAGCTTCCTAAGGGTTGTACATTGGAGATAACACAAGAGCAGAAATAGCGTGGTGGTGCGCTGCTGCCCATCAATCAATACTATCCCTCTGTCTGTCTCAGATACGGTCACACCCTGTAAGAAGTACTGTGGCTTTTTTATTGAAAAAGCATCTAATAGACTTCCCATCAATACTCCCACCGCGCATTTATCTTTCTCAGGAACGCCCCATTTATAGCCGCGCTGGTAATTGGGGATAATGAATTTCTTGCCTAATGAAAGATATTCCCCTACTGTCTTAAAATTACTCTTTGCCATCTTTTATCTATCTCTTCAAATACCTCAAATACAACTCCGCACATGCCATAGCGTCACTCAGCGCGTCATGGTGGTTCAATGTAATCTGGTGCTGCCTGCACAAGCTGGCCAAATCCCCTCCGTAAATCTTATAGGTGCATTTCTGCTCAAACCTAGGGGACGGCATTTGGTAATGCGCCAAGGTTTGCTGTAGGCAGCTGAAGTCGAAGGCTCCATTGTGGGCCACTACCGTCTGGCCGTGTATGTGGGGCTTTAACACTGACCAAACCTCTGCAAACGTGGGAGCCGTGCAGGTGCGTTCAGGTGTAATGCCATGTATCTCAATGTTCTTGTAGAAGTAATAGTTGTCCGGCGGATAAACCAATTGGTTGATAGTCTGCACCACCTCGCCCTGTTCTACCCGCACCAAGCCCACCTGACAGATGCTATGCCGCTTGCCTTGGGCGGTCTCAAAATCAATGGCTGTGAAAGACGCTCCCATTACATGGCTGGCTCGTGCTTGCCTTTGTTAGCTCCGTTCGGATGGCGACTACAGGAACCACTGGTTAGGCTAGAGATACTGGAAGACTTGGTGCCACAGAGCTTGCAGGTGTATTGAGACTTTTCGCTTCCCTCATACAGGGTATGTTTGCCTTTATTAGCTCCTAGCGGGTGCCTTGAACAGGAGCCAGATGTTAGACTTGAAACACTAGATGATTTTGTTCCGCAATATTTACAATAAAAATTTGGCATTCGATATGAAATAAAAGTCTGTGCCTACTCAAGTCAGTTTTCGGCTTCGCTGTTGTTGTGTTTTCAAAAGTATGGCCAGGGTATGCCAAAGTATGTCGCAGTGAAAAGAATTTGAAGTAAGCTGATAGAAGACTTTGTCTAGTTTCTTAAATATAAGGATATTTAGATATTCTTATGATGACTACTGATTAATATTTCTTCGTGCTATTACTTTAATCTTCTCTTGTTTTAGCCTCATTTCAGAAACAGAGCCTGAAAACGGGTTTCATTGTTATAGCACGTATTCATAAATCTACCACATGAAAAACGCCCGGCCTCTCCTAGGAGAAGCCGGGCGTTTTGGCGTCCATTTCCAGAATGGAGCCCGAAAACGGCTTAGCGCTGCGAAGCTGGCACCGTAGTGGGATTCGTAGTAGGATTGCCAGGTTGCTGCCCTGGGGCTGGCGTGGCGGTAGCCGGTTCCTCCAGCAGTTCAAGGCCGTATTCCTTGCCTTTGACTAAGTTGGGAACGCCTTTCTTCATCCAGGCGGGCTCGGGCGCGCCTTTCAGGTAATGGTCGAAGAACTGGCTCATGCGCACTGATAGGTCTTTGCGGTTTTTGCGTTGCATCAGGTTGTGGCCTTCGCCGTTGTAAACCACCATCCAGACGGGTTTGTTGAGCCTGCGCAGCGCCATGAACATTTCAATGCTCTGGTACCACGGAACGGCGCCGTCGTTGTCATTGTGCATCAGCATAAGTGGCGTCTCAATCTTAGGCGCATAGAACAGCGGCGAATTCTCAATGAACTGCATGGGTTTCTCCCACAGTGTACCGCCAATGCGGCTCTGCGTGCGCTCATACTGGAACTGACGGCTCATGCCGCTTTCCCACCTGATTCCGCCGTAGGCGCTGGTCATGTTGCTCACCGGCGCGCCTGCCATGGCCGCTTTGAACAGGTTGGTACGGGTCACCAAATAGGCCACTTGGTATCCGCCCCAGCTCTGCCCTTGAATAGCCATGTTCTTCTCGTCCACAAAACCCTTCGCCACCAAGGCCTGCACGCCGGGCACAATGCAGTTATAAGCGCTCTCGCCGGGGTAGCCGTCTTTGTACACAATGTCCGGTACAAACACCAGGTAACCCTGACTCACGAACAGCGCAATGTTGATGGTAGACGCGCTGGGCGCAGGCGCACGGTAATTATGCAGCGTTTCAGCGTTACGTTCATAAAAATACACCAGCATGGGGTACTTTTTCTTCGGGTCGAAATTCTCTGGTTTGAACAACAGCCCGTCCAACGGAATCCCGTCCGCCGATTTCCAGTCTACCTGCTCCACGCTTCCCCAGAGGTACTCACTCTGCTGTGGGTTGGCGTTGCTCACTTTCTGCGGAGACTCAAATTTGGTGTCGCTCACCCACACATCGCCGTACTCCTGAAACGTGCTTCTCCTGAAGATAACGCGGTCGCTGTTCCTGGCTTTGCGAACCCCGGAGTAATTGTAGGCTTCCATCAACACTTTCTGCGGCGCCCCCGAAGCGGTTACGTGGTCTGTGTAAAAGCCCGAGTTCTTGCTCTTCAAATCAAGGGTGCGCAGCATGATTCTTTCATCTACCGGAATCACGCGTTGGCTGGGTCGTAGGCTCATGTACCGGAACTGCAACTTGTTCTGCCGGCCGAAACCATCTGTGATGTTCACGGCAGCGTTTTTCCCGGTGGGATCCAGGCGCCAGATGTCATAGCGGTCATTCACCAGCAAATAGGCGTCATCTTTGGTCCAGCCGGTGAGGCCGTAATCATCTGGCAAAGAAGGCACATCGTTCTGCTCGTCATAGAACGGCACGCTCAGTTTCTTGGTAAGGTTGGTGGGCACGTTGGCTTTCACAGACATGGCTTTCCAGGAACTGTCCTGGGGCTCATACCAATACAAAAACTTCCCGGCCGGCGACAAACGCGGCGTGCCCCGGGTGTCTCTAATGGCCAGGCGCTTGCTGCCGTCTTTCAGGTCAATTAGCCACGCGTCTTGCCGTGATGGCGTGTCATAGCCCACGCTCAACAAGTAATTCACGTTGCTGATGCCCACGGCCACATCGGCGCTGCGGCCCGGGTTGAGGTAAATATCCGGGATTTCGGGCGAGGCCAGTTGTACCATTTTCTTGCCTTTCAGGTCATACACCGCCATGAACGACCGCTTCTGTTCGCGCTCCAGGCCTTTCAACTGCATAGGCTGAATCAAGGGGTCACGGTAGGTCCAGACATCCAGGTTTACTTTTTCCTCTTCCAGTTTAGTGGTGTCTTTCTCGTACTGCGTTGGCCTGGGGAACGTCCCGAAGAACAGGCGGTCGCCTTTATCATTGAAGCCCAGCTGCGCGTGTTCGCTCACCATCCAGCGGGCGGGCATGCCTTTGTAGGCGGTGTCAGCGAGCACCTTCGCGCTGCGGTCTTTGGTGGTCCAGTGGTAGAGTTGGAAGTACTTGAGGTCTTTGCTCGCGCTGTCTTTGCTAGCCACAAAGGCCAATTGTTCGCCAGAACGGTCCGTAGCCAGGTTTTTATAAACTTGCCGGCCGCTGTCAATAGACGTAGTGCTGCGCGAAGACGTGTTGAACGCCGACACACCCGCCTTGAGCGAGTCTTTGGCCGCCTGCACAAAGTACAGCAGGTTGCCTTTCTCCGCGAACAGATAATCGGTTACCCGGTCAAATTTGTATTCCTGGCCCGTGGGCAAATGCCGAAGCACCAGTTCTGTTGGGTCGGCTGCGCTGGCCCCGCCTCTGGCTCCAGCTCTAGCCGGTGGGGCAGCTGGCGTTGGTGTTGCCATTTTGGCTTTGGTGGTATCTCGGGCGGCTGGCTTGGCGCTGGCCAAAGGTGCCTCGCGGTGATAGGCCAGCCACTCGCCGTTTTGGGAGGGCAGCTTGAAGCTTTTCACCCGGGCCACGTGCTGCGTAGTGCCGTTCTCCAAGTTATGAATCGCCAGCGAGTCTTTCGGCATTTCTTCCGCTTTCTTTTTCTTCAGCTTGGCCTGGCGCACCACGGCGGCCTGCGGTTTCACCTGGAACACGGCAAACTGGTTATTGGCCGTAAACGCCTGCCGGTACCCGCGCGGGAACTGCTTGCTGCTGTTCTGGGTTAAATTGCGCAGGTGCAGCACCCCGTCGCAGTCCTGCGGGTTCACGGCATACAGCAGAAACTTCCCGTCATGGGAGAGCGAATCACCGTCCACGCTTTTCCAGAGGTCATAGACGTCATGCGTGAGGGGTTTCTTGGCGGGCGTCTGCTGCGCCTGTGCCGTGCCCATGGCCCCGGCGGTCAACAGCATCCCCACCAGCATAGGTATGGATTTCATAAAGTAGGTTGTTTGGTCGTTTGAGGCGAGTAAGATAGCAGATTCACGCCAGATTTGGGTAATGGTGCCGTTTGCATGCCCTTGGTTTTGTGATAGGAGTTGCGTTTTTGGCCTCGTTTCAGGAAATGAAGCCGAAAACGGAAATTCTGCTTAGGAAGGAAGGAAGGAAAACGCATTTCGTCCCCTTTGAAGACCCGGGATGGTTAATCTTGCAGATTGTAGAGACGCAATACTTTGCGTCTTAGTGCTATGGAACAAAACTGTTGCCATACGCGGGAGACGCAAAGTGTTGCGTCTCTACGAAGCATCTCGCCTGCCGCAAGTTTAGCGCTAGCGTAAATGCGGTGAAACACGTTGTAAGTATATACAGGTAGGTGAGTTGATAAACTCACTCAATGGGCAAGCCACAAGTTACGCTAACGCTAAACTTGCGGCAGATATAGCAGAGAAATGTTGAAGTCAGCAGAAGTAATTCATCCCCCTACCCCCTTCAAAGGGGGACGGAATGCGTGCAGATATGGCGTGGAAGTTACCTCCGTGTCTTTCGGCTACTTCTAAGAAATTCACGGAAGTAACTTCCGCGCCATAGAAGGGAAGTCCAACAGTAGAATTCAGCACATAAAAATCCCGTTTTCGGCTTCATTTCTGGAAACGGGGCCGGAAACGGGATTCAGGGAAATACCCAACAAGTATCTATTCCGCAAAGCGGATGTCTTTCACTCTTAGCTGCAGCGTAACGTTACCCCGGAACACATTTTCCTCCACGCAGTAGCAGACATCAAACGGAATGCCTTTGAGAATGCGCGGGTAATACTCGGCCATGCCGAAGGCGATGGCGTCAAAGGAGGTGTCGCCGTCTTGGGTGAGGCGGAGTTTGAGGTGGGCATCGCCTACTACGCGCGCCGAGCCGGTGTCATACACGCAGGTGCTCATGAACACGGGCGCCATGTTGCCCGGCCCGAACGGCTCCATCTGCTTGAGAATATTAAAGAACTTCTGGTTAATTTGGTTGAAGTCCAGCGTGGTGTCAATCTCTACCATGGGCACGCGCTGCTCCTCCAGAATGGTGCTGACCACAATCTGCTCAAACTTCTCCCGGAACGCGGGCACGTTTTCCACGGGCATGGTCAAACCCGCCGCGTACATATGGCCGCCAAACTGGTCCAGCAAGTCTGAACACGCCAGAATAGCCTGGTGCACATCAAACCCGTGTACGGAACGCGCCGAGCCCGTGGCTTTGCCGTTGGATTCGGTGAGGATGATGGTGGGGCGGTAATATTTCTCAATGCAACGGCTGGCCACAATGCCCACCACGCCTTTGTGCCAAGTTTCCTTGAACAAGACCGTGGAGCGGGCGCTGCGCAGGAAGTCATCGTCCTCAATCATCTGCAGGGCCTCTTTGGTGATGCTGGTGTCATGCCCGCGACGCTCTGAGTTGGAGACGTTGATGTTGGCCGCCAGGTTGAACGCATCATCCTTGGTCTTGGCCAACAACATAGCCACCGACCGTTTGGCATCGCCCATGCGGCCAGCGGCATTAATTCTTGGTGAGAACCCGAAGACGATTTGCGTGATGTCCAGCTCCTCTTTTAAGTCAGCTAATTCTTTGAGGGCTTGCAGACCGGGGCGCAACGGGGCTTTGTTCAGGCGTTGCAGGCCGTGGTAGGCCAAGATTCTGTTTTCGCCGGTGATGGGCACAATGTCGGCGGCAATGCTGATGACTACCAAGTCCAGCAGTTGAAAAAGTGGTTCCTGGTCAAAGCCCTGGTCCTGGCAGAAGGCCTGCATGAACTTGAAGCCCACGCCACAGCCGGCCAGTTCTTTGTACGGGTACGGACAATCCGCGCGTTTGGCGTCTAGCACCGCGACGGCCTCGGGCAATTGGTCATCTGGTAAGTGGTGGTCGCAGATGATGAAGTCAATGCCTTTCTGGTTGGCGTAGGCAATCTTGTCGATGGACTTCACGCCACAATCCAGGGAAATAATCAGGCTGTAGCCGTGTTCCTGGGCGTAGTCAATGCCGGTGAAGGACACGCCGTAGCCTTCGGCGTAACGGTCCGGGATGTAGTATTCAATTCGGTCTTGAAAGAACGGCTGCAGGAAGCTGTAGACCAACGCCACCGAAGTAGTGCCGTCCACGTCATAATCGCCGTAGATGATGATTTTCTCCTGCGCATGCAGGGCCTGCACCAGCCGCGCGACGGCCTTGTCCATGTCTTTGAGCAGGAAGGGGTCTGGCAAATCTGTTAAAGACGGCCTGAAAAACTCCTTGGCTTCCTCAAAGGTGCACACGCCCCGTTGGCAAAGAATGCTGGCCAGCGTTGGCCCAATGCTCAGGCTGTCTATTAAATTCTGTACTTTTGCGGCGTCCGGCGCTTCCTTTACTACCCATCGTTTCTGCATCGGCTCTGTGTTGCTGCGGTTTCATCTGTGAACGAGGCGCAAAAATACGAAATCTAGGACAGATGCGGGCACTCGTTTGGCAGCCTCTTCGTTTTCAAGAAATAATATCCGGCTCTCTTTACCGCACGCGCATGAAAAGACTGAAAGAAATTTACCACAAATACAAAGACTATGGCCTGGTAGACGGGCTTATGTACCTCTCCTTTTTTCTATTCCTGGCCATCTTGTTCATCTTCTTCCGGGATTAGCGTTTTCGGCTCCGTTTCTGGAAATGAGCCCGAAAACGTACTTTCACGTGGTGGAAATTAATATCTTGGGGTAGTTCATCTTTACCGCCATGGCGCCTGTCACGTTTACTTCCTCTAAAAGCTGGCTGATTACTTTGGTCATCTGGGGCACCTCTTTGCTGCTGGTGTTTGTATTTGTGCAAGATATGCTCACCGGTTCTTCTGTGGTAGGGAGCATTACCAAAGGCGTCTTCCTGTTTCTCACTATTGGCTTCCTGCTCTGGACCTGGTTCGGGACGTATTACCTTGTAGCGGGCAACCACCTTTCCTACCGCTGCGGCCCCCTGCACAGCCGAATCCCTATCCAAGACATCAGAAACAGCATGAACGGCTGTGGTCTGGCCTACGGCCGGCGCTGGGCTTTAATGGCCTGGTGGTGCATTTCGGCAAGTGGGACGAGGTTTACATTTCGCCGAGTAGGCAGCAGGAGTTTATTGAGAGGCTGAAGCAGGTGAATCCGGGGATTATGGTGAAGTAGAATAATAACTTCAGAAAATCTTATAGCCCTTTCCCTTTTTCGGCTCCGTTTCCAGAAACGAGCTCGAAAACGGAAATCCCTTCCCTATACTTTATCTCCCCTCAGCTTTCTTAACCGCTTGCGGGCCTCGGCCACGAAGACGCTGCCGGGGTGTTTGGTGAGGAGTTGGCTGTAGAGTTCCTGCGCTTTCTGGGGCTGCTTCAGGTTTTCCTCGTTCAGTTTGGCCAGCAGGTAGAGCGCGTCATCAGAGAGAATATCGGCTTTGGGGTGGTCCAGAATAAGCTGGAAGTTCTGCGCGGCTTCGTCAAAACGGCCCAGGGTTTGGAACAGTTCGGCTTTCTTGAAATAGATTTCGTCGGTGAGGCTGTGGCCGGGGTATTTTTTTAGGAGTTCATCTAGTGCCAGCAAGGCCTCAGGGTGCTGGTTTTTGAAGATGAGGAAATCTATGGCGGCGTACTCTTTGAGCGCAGCTGCTGTGGTGTCCAGGCCAGTGTTGTCAATAATCAATAAGCTCAGGCTGAGGGCGTCATTGGCAATCTCGCGGCTGGTGGCTAGTTTGAGGATGTCCAGGTGGCTCTGGGCCAGTTCGAATTCGCCTTTGTAATAGCTGAGGCGGGCGTTGCGGAGTTTGGCTTCGTGGCCCAGGGGCTGTTCTTTGTGCGTTTTCTCTACCTGGCTGTAGAGCAAAGTAGTTTCCCAGGGCTCGCCGCGCAGCAAGTACACATCAGCTAGGGCTAATTTGGCTTCGGCGACTACGTCTGGCTGGGCGCGGGGCATGGCAATGACGGCCTGCAGGTTTTGCATGGCGGTTTGCTGGTTGTCCAGGTAAAAGGCCTGCAGCTCGCCCAGGCTTTTGATGATGTTGGCCGTACGTTCAGAGCGGCCCAGTTCCTGCAGCAGGCTTTCATAGTCCTGGGCCAGCAGCTTCATTTTCTCTTTGTTCAGCGGGAACGTGTTCTTGACCTGCTCTTCGCGGGCCTGTATGATGCGGTGGCGGGCCACGGGGTAATACTCGCCGGTGCGGTATTGCTGCATCACGTAGGTATAACCGTCAATGGCGGTCTCAAAATCTTTGTTGCGCAGGCTGATGTCGGCGAGGGAAAGCACGCGGGCCCCGCCACCTTGGGTACGCCTATCCAACGCGCGGGCCTGTAAGAGCGCGGGCGCGAAGTCTTTGCGTTGCACCAATACCCAGATCAAAAGCTCCTGCACGGAGCTGGCGTCGGGGTCAGTTTGTACCTCGGTCATGAGGCGCTGTTCCAGCTTGTTGAGGGCTTCTTCTTCGCGGAGCGTGTTCTGTAGCAAGTTCTGGGCGTAAGTCAAAGGCACGGCGGTACTTTTCACCTGCTTCAGCACTTCGTCAATCAATTGATCATGCTTGCGCTGGTAGGCGTAGATCTGCAACAGCTGCCCGGCAAAGTTCTTTTCATTGCCAGACAGTTGCCGGGCACGCAGATACACCTGTTCCACGTAGTCAAACATTTCGGTCTGCTGGAACGCGTTGGCCACGCCGTACACATTCTCTGGGGTGGTAGACAGCACTACTTTGGCGTAGAGTTTCTCGGCGGCGGGGGCGTTGCCCGCGGCTTGGAGCACCTTGCCTTCATCTATGATATAGTTGGGCACGTTGGGGTATTTCTTCTGGGCGCGCTTCACCAGTTTTTCGGCTTCTTTGAAGTTGCGCAGCGCCAGCAGGGTCTTGAGGTAATCTGGGTACACCAAGCCAAACTGCACGTCTTGCTCCACCAGTTTGGCCAGCAGGGTTTCGGCTTTCTGGTAATCGCCTTGCCGCAGGTATTCTTTGGCCAGGGCCATCTGCTCCGGTACGCCCTGCGCCAGACTGGCCGTGAGACAGCCCGCGCATAAAAGCCAACAAATCAACAACCTTCTCATCATGACAGAACTGCTATGCCGTATTTTGGGTAACGTAAATTTCAGGTATTCAATATACGTTTATGAGCTCATTTTCAGAAATGAGCCCGAAAACAGTTTCCTCGGAAACAACAAGAGCCGCACTGTAGAAAGTGCGGCTCTCGCCTTTTTGTGTAGAATGGCTTCTTAGAAGAAACGAACGCGGTTGTCTTCTACCTTGGCGTTCTTTCTAACGGCCTCGTAGATGGCAGCCTGCACACGGCCTGATCTGATGTCCTGCACTTGCTTTTTGGCAGTGGCCAGGTCAGATACCGGCGGCGCGGGCGTGATGTTGGTCAATTCTACCACCACTACGCCACCTTCGCCGTCAATGGCGGGGGTGCGCTGGCCAGGCTTCAGACCGAACGCTCTGCCAATGGCCACTGGCTCCATGCCCATGCCGGGCACGTTGGCAGCCGCAAATGAAATGTCAGAGGCTGGGCGGGCAATGGCGTCTGGGCCGTACTTGGCGGCAGCCTGCCCCAAGGTACCGGAAATAGTACCCAGTTTCTCTTTGATTTTCTTCGCTTTCAATTCATTGCGCACGGCCATGGTGAGTTCATCACGCACGTCTTCCAGTTTAGCAGTGCCTTTCTCGCGCTTGTTGGTTAAAACGGCCACCACGTACTGGTCATCCATGGTGATCACATGTGACACATCGCCTACGTTGGTGTCTTCAGAGAAGGCCCAGCGCACCAGTTCTCTGGCGTTCTGCAGGTTGTTCACGCTGCGGCTGTCTGCGGTGATGTTCTTGGCTTCTGTTTTGCTCAGGCCTTTCTGCGCGGTGATGGTTTTCTCAAAGCTTTCCAGGTTATTGCTGTTAGAGGCAATTTCGCTGGCACGGCTGAAGGCAAACTCACGTGAGTTGTCACTTGGTGAGATGGTGCGGGTCACCTGGGCCACCTGGTAGGTTCTGGTAGTCTTAGGGTTGGTGATTTTGATGATGTGGTAACCATAGTCGGTCTCAACCAGGTTTGGCAGCAAGCCGGCGCTGGTGGCACCAAACACTGCTTTCTCAAACGCCGGTACCATGCGGCCTTCTGTAAACCAGCCCAGGTCACCGCCTACTGAGGCAGTTCCGTCTGTGCCGTGTTGCAGGGCCATCTGCGCGAAGTCAGCGCCGCCTCTGATCTGGGTTAAAATGCCCTGGGCTTTGGTTTTGGCCGCGGCTTTGGCTTCTGGGGTGGCGTTATCTGGCTTGATCAAGATGTGGCTGGCACGGGCAGAGGCGGCACCTCCGTCTTTGGTGCCGGTGATTTTGTAAAGGCTAAACGTACCGTTCTGCACAAACGGACCGTACACTTTGCCCATCTCCAGGCTTTGCTTTTTCAGGTCTTCAGGCAAATCACTCACGGGTACATAGGCGCCGTTGTAAGGCGTGTCAGACTCAGCTTTCACAAACAGAGAATCATTCTGGGTGGTGGCGAAATCAGACGTAAGGGCGGCGGTGCTCTGCTGGTACGCGGTGCTGTCTTCTTTAGACGGGGCCACCGGCACAGTTACGTACGTAATAGAACGGCCGGCCTCCACCTCAAACTTCTTCTTGTTGTTGTTCAGGTATTGGCTCAGCTGGTCATCAGTTACCTTAATGGTAGAGTCTGCAATACTGAAATACGGGATGAACAGGTAGTTGATGCTGGCTTTGGCGTTCTGCTCAGTGTTGTAACGCTTGGCTTCTTCGGTGGTCACGTAGTTAGAGAACGTGAACAGGTTATAGTATTTGTTCCGAAGGCGGTCTTGCGCCAAATCTTCCTCGTACTTGCGCCAGGCGTTCCGTTGCTCCTCGGGCAGGTTGCCCAGGTTGGCCAACGTCTGCTTCACTTGGGCCACGTCAAACTGACCGGTCTGCGGGTTGGTGAACATCTGCTTGAGGGCGGGGTGCACGTTGCGGCCCTGTACCATGTCAAAGCGCTCATCGTCTGAAATACCCAAACCGGCTTCCTCAAACTCATCAGCGAAGGCGTATTTGAACACCAACTGGTTCCAGGTCTGCTCGCGCAAAGAAGCCATCTCGGCCTCACCCGGCTGACGGCCATACTGCGAGGCGTAATTGTTTCTGGCTTCGTCAAACAAGGCTTCAAACTCCTGCACAGACACTTCATGCCCGGCAATCTCCCCTACTGTGGTGTTGTTTCCGAACAGGTTGGAGTTAGGCCCCAACAAATCTCCCAACACAATGAAAATGAGCAAGCCGATGGCGATTGCACCTATAGCAAAGCCTGACCTCTCCCGAATCTTGTTAATTAATGCCATGTATGTAGTAAACGTATTTTATGCGGTATGCAAAATAATCTGAATATGTGGTAAAATCAAAATATAAGTGGGTATGAACCAGTTTAAACTTCAGGTTTTTGCGTGGAGTGGCTTTAACTGGTTCCTGCCTCTGCTTTTGGCATGACATCATGGGCTGCCACAAGCCTTAGAAATAACAGTTGTTGTATAAAATGTATGATGGTTGGGAGAAAGCCTTTTGTTGAGACGCAATACCTTGCGCTTGGCGTTCCCAATCGTTCCATAGAGCCAAAACGCAAGGTTTTGCGCCTCAACAGTGGCGGCATCAGACATTTTATACTACTGCCAAAACAACTTTGGCCGAATTCCGTGCTGGCAGTTTTCGCGTTTCAACTTGACATTTAAGTAAGTGTTGAAGAGCGAATTTATTATTCCTCAGAAGCCGACTGGCGCAGACCCAGGAACACGGTGTTGATGCGGTGCTCATCCATTGACAGAATCCTGATCTCAAACGGCGGCACGGCCACCACGTCTCCGGTTGCCGGAATCTCCTCCAGCACCGACAAGATAAAGCCGCCCAACGTTTCATAGTCGCCTTCTGGCAAATTGAGCTGGTATTTCTCATTGAGGTAGTCAATCTCCTGGCGGGCGCTGAAGAGGTAAGTGCCGGGCTCGGGCAAAGCCTGCTCCAGCAAATCTTCCTCATCATACTCATCATTAATGTCGCCCAGAATCTCTTCCATCACGTCTTCCAGGGTCACAATGCCGGAGGTGCCGCCAAATTCGTCCAGGACCAGGACAATGCTGCGGTGCTCGGTGATGAACTTCACGAAGAGCTCGCGGGCCAGCATGTTCTCGGGCACGGCCTCCATGGGTGTGAGAATGTCTTGCAGGCTGGTGGGGCTGCTGAACAGGGCAAACTGGTGGCAGTAGCCCAGAATGTGGTCTATGGAGTCTTGGTAAATCAGGATTTTGGAGTGGCCGGTGTCAATGAACGCCTGCCGGAGCACGTCTACGCCTTCCTCCAGTTCAATGGCGTCAATCTCGGTGCGGGGCACCATGCACTCGCGCACTTTCACGTTCCGGAACTCCAGGGCGTTGTTGAAAATCTTGCTGTCCACCTCATTGGAAGGCACAAAAGAAAGTTCGGCTTCCTCGGGACTCTGCACTTTCACGGCAAAGGGCTGCAAAGTGAGGGCGTTCATGGCGGGCTGTAGTTCGTTTTCAGGCTCATTTTCAGAAATGAGGCCAAAAACGGAAGTCACCAGATACGTGAGCGGGTAAAAGACCACTACAAAGAAGGCCAAAGGCGCAGCCACCAGACGCAGCAAGCCGGCCGGAGCCACAAAAGCCGCCAGCAAGCCCACGCTCAGTTGTACCAACCACGTGATAAGAATGGCAGAAAGCCCGGCCAGCAGCATGGCCGCCAGCCCTATGAGCTGCAGTTGGCTGTGCAACACCTGGTAGAGCAACCCAAAGGCACCCATGGCCAGCAGCAGAAGCCCCAGCACGGTGCCCAGGTGTGCGGTGAGCAAGGTGCTTTTCTCGCGTTTCACCAGAAAAGAGTCAAAGCCCTGGTTGTCCAGCACCTCCAGCTTGACCAGTTCACGGGCCACCTGCCGGAGCGCCACTTCGCCCAGGGTGAACAGCGCCAGCAGCACCGCCCCCACAGCCAGCAGAATATAATAGGCAGACAGCTCCATTCTTTATGGTTTCCCTTTGCTCATACGAAACAGCATGAGAAAGATAACAGACAGCATGAAAATCCAGTAGTTGGGCAGAATACCGTCTATGGTGGACCGGTGAATGCCAATGACCAGCGTGACCACCATCAAGGCCATGTAGATTGTCTGTTTCAGGCTCATTGCTTTATTCTGAAAGAACCAGAGAAATTGGTCAATTTGTAATTAGAGAAATCTTCATTAGAGGTGAGGCCGTGGCCGGTCACTACTTCCTCAGCGCTGGTGATGCGCACAAACTTGTCTGTGAAAATCTGGCGGCGCTGCCGGTTCCAGTACAGTTCCTCGGTGTTGAGCTGTTCGTTTTTCACGGTGTTCTTGACCACTACGTCATTCTTCACGAAGTACTGGTCGTCTTTCTTGTTGTACTTGCCGTATTTGGCCGTGACCGTGGTGGTGGGCTGCCCGTTCTCATAGAACGTGATGAACATGCCTTTGGGGTAGAGAATGTCGCCGTTCTGCATGTCCTGTTGCAGCGGGGCGTTCATCTTGAGCTTGGTCTTGGCCGAGTCACTGTAAATGGTCTCCACGTTCACCGTCTCAGACGCCGGGCCTTTGTACTCGATGATCTTCACTTCCTTCTCTGCCTCCTGGCACCCTACGGCCATTGCCGCGCAGGCCATGGCAAAAGAAAGGAAAAGGCGCATGTTCATAGCAAAAACTACCTTGTTATAAATGCGGAAGATACCAACCCAACAGACGCGTGATCTATTATGCTGGTATCTGCCTTGATTTTTTATGGGTCCGCCAGTGAGTGGGTTTTCCCGGAGGAAATTTTTCCTGTCTCACCGGTGCATTCTGCCGCTTGTCTGGTTTTCCGTTTTCGGGCTCATTTCTGGAAATGAAGCCAAAAACAGAACTTCACCTCAGGAATAAAACCGCAGCAGACACGCTTAAACGTTAGTCAAACCGTCGCTTGATGAACCAGCGGTTGTTGAAGGTCACGCCAATGTTCACTCTAAAGTACTGCTCTTTGATGCCCGTGCCCGGCGCCTCTTGCATGCCTAGCGCAAAGCTGGTGTTCAACACGGCCTGCGTGTAATCTGGCGGACGAACCCCTCTGCCCACCGGGAACGAGAATCCCCACGTAACTCCCATGTTGTTGACTTCCTGGATGTTGCTGGCCGCCATAATCTCTGAACTGCCGTAATAACCGCCAAAACGGTACGTAATGCGTTTCATGTACGAGCTCACCGAGGCCGGATCTGGCGTGAACTCGGTGCCTACGCCAATGCGATAGCTGTCTCCCAGTTCCTGCGGACCGGCACCTTTCTCGCGGCTAAAGCCCCTGAAATCTGAACCCGTAGACGCGGTGTAGTCCAGGCCCATGCTCCAGCTTTTGTTGTTGTCAATGCCTAAACCAACTTGAAAGGTCTGCGGAATGGTGGAATAGCCTTCGGTGCTGTCTGTCACAATGCTGGAAATCAGGAAATCGTCCAGCATTCGGCGCTCCAGGCTGGCCTGGTAGTCGGCGCTGAGGTTGGCTTTGGCGGCGTAGGTGGCCCCCAGGCCCATGCTCAACTTCTCATTCAGTTTCTTTCTGTAGTGCAGACCGCCTTTAAAGGCCAGACCGGCGTATTTTTCGGCAGTGTGCACCACTGCTTTCTGCGGTGCGGTGGCTTTGTCTGTGGTGTCTACCAACACAGAGGTGGCCTCACGGTCAATAGTCCCGAACAGATAGGAAGCGGTCACCCCGGCAGTTAAACCGTTGGCAATTCTAACACCGTGCGAGAAAAAGACTTCGCTCAACCCACCGGTGCCTTTGTACTCCCGCAGAATGTTCACGTTCTTGCCATCTACCAATAGTGGCTCACTTAGGTAGGTCAGGTAATTGACCCGGCTGTAAGGCTTCAACCCAAAAGAGGTAGTCCAGCTGCGCGACAAGGGAATGGAAAAAGAAAGGTGGCCCAGGCTTCCGCTGCCGTCAATCTGGGAGGTTTGGCGGTTAGAGATTTTTTTCAGCTCTGTGGCCACGGCGGCCTCAAACGTTACCAGGTTGTTGTAGAACAAAAGGGCCGGGTTCTGGTCATTGAGCAATTGCCCGTTGGCCGTGCCCACGCCGGCATAGCCCATGCCCGCGCTCCTGATGCTTGTTGTTCCTGACACCATATCGCCCACACCAAAGCGGGAATAGGGTGAGTTTGAGAGCTGTTGCGCCTGTACTTGAACCCCAATGATAGACAAAGAGAGAAGAAACAGAGCGCGGAAAGGCTTATACATTATACTCAAGTATTCGGTTTAACCCGATTAAAACCAATTCGGGAATGACAAAGATGCGTGCTTTTACTGTACTTTCAAAAAACGGGGCATCGCCGCCGCACAGAAGGACGGTCAATGGGTTGTACTGCCGCCCATAATACTGAATCATGCCTTCGGCCTCTGCCACTGCCCCGTACAAGACACCGCCTGTTATAGCTTCTGCCGTGGTTTTGCCTGGTCTAGGCGGCAACGCAGTACCCGAAAGTTCCGGCAGTTTGCCCGTGAACGCGTGCAAAGCATGGTACCGCATGGTAAGCCCCAGTGAGATGTTGCCTCCCTGGAACGTGCCATCGGCGGTCAGCAAATCATAGGTAATGCAGGTACCCGCGTCTATGACCAGGCAATGTCGCTCCGGGAACAAATGGTACGCTCCCACGGCGGCAGCCAGCCGGTCAACGCCCAGCGTGTGCGGCGTACCGTAGTTGTTCTGAATGGGCACCGGCGTTTGGGCAGTGAACACTACCTGTTTGCCCTTTACCTCTACAAAACTACCAAGGTCTGCTTCTTCTGCACTGACGGATGAAAGTATAGCATGCTGAATCTGCTCATGGGCTAGTTCTTTGCTGAGTTCAGCAAAAGTTTGGCAAGTAAACTGCCGCAGCAAGTGGCCTTCCTGGAAAAGGCCAACCTTAATGCGTGAGTTTCCTCTGTCTATGACCAGATTCAGCATACTGTGAACGAGAAATTACATGAAGTATTTCAGGCGCACCACTTCTTTTTCTGACAAAAAGCGCCAGTTGCCGCGTGGCAGGTCTTTTTTGGTGAGGCCCGCATATTGCACACGGTCCAGGGTGACTACGTCATAGCCCAGGTGTTCAAAAATGCGGCGCACAATGCGGTTCCGGCCAATATGGATTTCCACGCCCAGGAACTTGTTGCTGTCGCCTAACAAAGCCACTTCATCCACTTCGGCTTTGCCGTCTTCCAGCATCAAGCCTTCCTGAATTTTCTTTACGTCATCTTGCGTGATGGGCTTGTCCAGCTCCACCTGGTAGATTTTGGAAATCTTGTTAGACGGGTGCGTGAGTTTCTGGGCCAGTTCGCCGTCATTGGTGAACAGCAGCAGACCGGTGGTGTTTCTGTCTAAGCGGCCCACGGGGAACATGCGTTCTTTGGAGGCGTTCTTGATCAGGTCCATCACGGTTTTGCGGCCTTCCGGGTCTTCTGTGGTGGTGATGAAATCTTTGGGCTTGTTCAAGAGCACGTACACCGTTTTCTCACGGTTCAGCTTTTTGCGGCCGTACGTTACGGTGTCATTAGGACCAACGCGGTAACCCATTTCTGTCACCACTTCGCCGTTTACTTTGATCTCACCGGCGGCAATCAGTTCATCGGCCTCACGGCGAGAGCAGATACCAGCGTTGGCAATGTAACGGTTAAGCCTGAAGTCTTGTGCGTTATACGTTTCGTCGCGTTGCTTGCGGCGTTCTTCGTAGCGCTTTAAGTTATAGAAAGGCGCTTCTTTGGTTTCCTCGTCCGAAGGACGGCTGCGGTCATCGCGGCCACGGCCGGCGCCTCTGTCTGCGCCACGGTCATTGCGCTCTGGGCGGCTACCGCGATCAAATTTATTGTCACGGCTCTGGAACGATGGACGGTCACCGCCACGGTTTTCACGTGGAGCATTGCGGTCAAACGGACGGTCTCCCCGGTTTTCACGCGGGGCGCTGCGGTCGAAGGCAGGCCGGTCGTCACGGTTTTCACGGGGTGCGCTGCGGTCAAACGGTTTGTCCCCAGCTTTGTGCGGTGGGCGGTCATTTCCGTTTTCGGCCTCATTTCTGGAATCGGAGCCAAAATCGCGCGGCGCGCGGTCTGGTCTGTCTTCAGAACGTTGGAACGCACGGCCTTCCGGACGCTCACTCCCGCGGTTAAAGCTGCCGCGTTCTTCTCTGTCACCGGCTGGTCTTTCTCTGCGGTCGTCACGGTTGAAGCTGCCACGGTCAGGTCTGTCATTTGAGAAACCACCTTCACGGCGGTCACCGTCCCGGTTGTCTCTGCGGTCATCGCGGCCAGCGCCAAACGCCGGACGGTCACTGCCTCTGCGGTCTCCACCACGGCTGTCGCGGTCGCCCCCAAAAGAACGGCGTTCGCCACGGTCTCCGCCGTCACGGGCGGGGCCACGGCTACCTTCGCGGCGGTCCTGGAAAGAACCACTTCCGCGGCTATCTCTGCTGTCTCTATCTGGTCTGTTGTAGCCACCTTCTCTGTCTGAAGAAGAACGGCGGTTGTCTGGCCGGTCTCCGTCGCGGCGCGGCGGACGATCTCCAAACGCAGGACGGTCATTGTTACCACGGTCTGGGCGCTCAAACCCGCGGGCGGGCCGGAAATCACCCGGACGGCGGTCGTTTTCCCGTTTAGGGGCGCGCTCACGGTCTTCGCGGCGGCTGTTCACGCTGCCGTCTGTGTCATCTGGGCGCGGGGCGCGCGGACGATCTCCAAAAGAAGGGCGGTCTGTGTTTCTGTCTCGTGGGCCTCGGCTGCCTTCGCGGTTGCCGCCTTCTGGGCGGTCAAAGCGGGTGCCTCTGCCAAATACTTTTTTGTCGCCTCCTCGGTTTTCCCGGGGGCGTTCGTTGCCTTCTTGCGGCGTGTCTTCGTTTCTAGCCATGGTATTGTGAAAATTGCAGTATCGCTACTGTATAAAAGAAGTGATGTGTTGAATTACTTAAAGAGCGGCTTCGCCGATGGTGTTCTCCTCAGGCGCCAAGTCTCTGAGCTGCGGAAGGTCTTTGAGATGGTTGAGCCCGAAGTGCTCCATGAATTTCTGGCTGGTGCCAAATAAAACAGGCCGCCCAATGGTGTTGGCTTTGCCTTTGATTTCCAGCAGGCCTTTCTCCAGCAACCGCTGAATGGCGTAGTCACAGCTTACGCCCCTGATCTGCTCAATCTGGGAACGGGTAATGGGTTGTTTGTAAGCAATAATGGCCAGGGTCTCCAGCGCCGAGGCCGATAGTTTCTTTTTAGACTTGTGCTTGAGCAAAATGCTCACTGAGTCTTGGTACGCTGGTTTGGTCAAGAACTGATACCCGCCGCCAATGGCGTAAATCTGAAACGCGAAGGCGTCTGTAGAGAATTGAGCATTCAACTGCTCAATTCCCTCCAGTACGTCTGGCACGCTCACCTCCAGCACCAGGGCTTCAGAAAGGCATTTCTGCAATTCCTCAATAGACACCGGCGAGGTGGCGCAAAAGATAAGCGCCTGCAAATGGTTCAGTAACAGGTTCAAACAGGTCTCTTTTAGTCGTTGCGGTTCATTTTGGCCTCAATGGTGTGCTGCGTGTGCGGCACGGCCTTTAAACGCTCCTTGGGTATTAATTTCCCAGATTTAATGCACACGCCGTAGCTGCCGTTCTTGATTCTGATAAGGGCGTTCTCCAACTGCTGAATGAACTTGAGCTGGCGCGACGCCAATTGGTTCAAGCTCTCTTTCTCCTGGGTATCTGCGCCGTCTTCCAGCACTTTGGCGGTGGAGGCGGTGTTGTCAGTGCCAGCATCATTACGACGGCTCAGGGTCTCCTTGATAAAGGCTACCTCTTTGCGCGCATTATGTAGTTTCTCAATGATTATTTCTTGGAATTCGTTCAACTCCTCTTGGGAATACCGTTGTTTTTCTTCACTCATGGCTGTACGGTTAGTAACGGGTTTGTCTAGTTTGTTTTTGTTGCTTGTGCGGTTGTGCTTACTGCCAGCGTGCCGCATTTGTTGCGGTACTCAGGGTTCTGCCAGCGCACAGCGTGGTTTGGTTTAGGTCTTGGTTAGCACAACCTGCCGCGCAGACTTGTCCTAATTTGGCGCAAAAATACAGTTATTATTTCTTAAAACTATGCAGACTCTCAAAATGATAGCACAATTCCGCGGCCAACCTTGGTTTTACAGCCACCTTCTCATCATTTCCTTCGTTCTTCAGTAGAAAAGAAGGTTTGGCACCATTTCTGGAAGGCCTCTTCTACACGAACTCCCAATAGATATGAAAAAGCTGTTCTTTTCTTTTTTAACGATGCTCATTTTTACCGCCGGCACTGCCCAGGCGCAACAAGTCACGCTCAAAGCCAGCATTCTGAGCCCCATTGTCAAGACCGGTTCCTTCTTTGCCGAGTACGCTTTCTCGCCGCAGATGAGCGCGCAGCTGGGCTATTTCCAGACGGGCATGAAAGTGAAGGAAACCAGTTTTGACGGCTTTGGCATTACCCCCGAGGTGCGGTATTTCTTTTTTGGCGAGGCGCCCCGCGGGCTGTACGGCGCGGGATACCTGCGCTACCAGGACTTCACCCTCACCCGTGAAGACACCCAGGCCACCGGTTCGCTCACTTCTTTTGGCGGCGGCGCGCTTCTGGGCTACCAGATGATCCTGGGGAAACATTTTGTGCTGGACCTCTTTGCCGGACCGGGCTTTAACGCGGCCACGGTGAGCGGCGGCGGCGGCGAAGAGAATTTTGACCTGGGTACCTTCGGCGGATTCAGCCCGCGCGGCGGCATTACCGTGGGCATTGCGTTTTAGGGCCCGTTTTCAGAAATGAGCCCGAAAACAGGATTTTGGTTGAGGTTTCAAACTGAACAATGCTAGGTTACCAGATCCATTGCGGGCAAATGATATTTCGCTTATTGTTCAGTTTGAAACCCACCAGAATTTCATGTGAACCGGCATTGGTGGCATTCAAATCAGAGGTATTCAAATCATAGGAATAACCGAAGTCCAGCAGTGGGCTCACAAATAATCCTCCTAAAACGGTGAAGGAATCTTTGTTGCGGTAAGAAAGCCCCACCCACATGCGCTCACTGTACATTGCTTTCACGTTTAGGTCAATTGAGGCAGGTGTACCGGTGGCTTTTCGGTACATGATTGAGGGGGTCAACATCACCCCCCGGTTAACCTTGAATCTGTACCCCCCTGTAATGTAAAAGTGCGGCTGCATGCGTCCTGAAATAACAGTGGAATAGGCATCTTTGAAATCATCTCCGCTGCTGATTAACTGGGTGCCAGAAACGCCCAGGAAGGCGGTAGGCGTATACACCCACACGCCCACACTTATGTCTGGCTTTAGGGTACTCACGTAAGAACCTTGCAGAGCGGGGTCAGTGGCATCTACTGCCCGTGCCTCTTTTGCGTTGAAACTGGTTCTTAGAGCGCCTGCAGAAATACCGCTTGCAACATTCAACTCACTGGTGATAGGAAGATGGTAACTATATAGAAAATTCACCGAGCTGGTATTCAATAGGCCAGCTTTGTCTACCTGCACAATAGCCCCCACCCCATGGTGCGGATTCACCCGATAAAATCTATTGTTCTTATTGACCCCAGTGCTTTTGGGAGTAGCAATTGCTGATTTCCTAAACTTACTTCTGGTGGTGGCGTTCCGATCATTTTTACCAATGGACGTGTGCGCACTGGTATAGAAAGAAATAGGTGATCCTTCCAGCCCAACCCATTGCTTTCTGAAGGAAGACCTAATGTCTGTGTAGCTTTCTATGCCGGCCACCGCGGGGTTCACAATGACACTATTAGACATATACTGACTGTACTGCGCCACTTGCTGCCCAAGGGTTTTTATGCTGGCAAGGCCCAGGAACACCATTCCTAACACACATTTTCTTATCACTTTCATGGTTCCCTGTTATTTAATGATGGTGACACTGCCAGACATGGGGGCCTCATCCTTGTCCAGATACAGAATGTAGTAATAGGCTGATACCGGCAACGGTTTGCCTTGGTAGGTGCCGTCCCATCTGGTCTGGTACCCCTCTGACGAAAATATTTTAGCGCCCCATCTGGTAAAGACCTCCACACGACAGTTAGGGTAATGCTCAATGTTCAGGATTTCCCAGTCATCATTGATACCGTCTTTGTTCTGCGTGATCACGTTAGGTATAAACACTTTGGGAAGCACGGTCACAGTCACTTCATCTGTGTCTACACAACCTTCAGCGGACGTCACAGTCACGGTGTAGGTGGTGGTTTCATCTGGTTTGGCTTGGGTAACGGCTGTGTTAGGCGATGACAAACCTACGGCAGGCGACCATACATAGCGCACTCCGCCGGAGGCTCTCAACTGGGTGGTTCTACCTTGAATAATAGTGACATCTGGTCCGGCGTTCGCCAGCGGCGCCACAACTTCAACTCTAATAGCTGTTCTGCTGGCACTAGTGCAACCTTGCGCTGATACCGTTTGCACATAATAAGTAGTGGTTTCTGTAAGGGCTGGCGTAATAAAACTGACACCCACATGTATTACAGTTCCTCCCTGGGCTTGTTCATACCATTCAACCTGCTGCCCTGGGTTGTTGACTCTAAGCAATGCCGTAAACCCGGGACAGATTCTGGCTCCTGGATTTTGCCAAACAGGAGCCGCTGGTAATGGATTCACTGTTATCTGAACCACCGCGCTTGTCTGATTTTGGCATGGCAATGACGCCACCACTCTTCTAAACCAAGTACTCTGAGTTAATACAGCAGGCTGATAGTCTTGGACATTGTTTATGCCGGGAGCCGGCGTGAAACCAACCAGCGGGCCATTGGTGCTTATTTCCCATAGGTAGGTGTACCCGCTTCCGCCGCCCGCTGGCATAGAGCCTTGCAATAGGTTTGGCGCTACCCCCGCGCAGATACTTTGGTCAGAGATGATGATGTTGTTAGAAAGAGGCTCTGCCACCGTTATTTTCACCGGATCACTGATATCTTCTGCGCATGGCGAAGACGTTACCACCCTCCGGAACCACGTTGACACGCTCAATGGCCCTGGCCGATAATTCAGGCCTGTATTGTCCCCAATTGCGGCAGTATAAGTAAAGCCGTCAGTACTTCTTTCCCATAAGTAGGTATAGGTGCCGGTGCCACCAGCAGGTTGCACCCCGTTAATGGCTTGTGGCAGATCTCCTCTACAGATAAATTGCTCTGCACTGATAAGATTATTGGTCAAGGCAGGTAATACATTTATCTGTAGGTAAGCAGAAGTGTTATTACAGCCGCCAGAGAACACTGTCCTTCTAAACCAAGTAGGGCGGGTTAAGTAGGCAGGCTGGTAATTTGCCGTATTGTTAGCACCTTCCGCGGGTCTCCAGCCACTATTGGGGCCCGTTACACTTTCTTCCCATAGATAAGTGTAAGCATCATTTCCGCCTTGTGGCAAAGTGCCTGTCAGCGCTGCTGGCAAAGCGCCTGCACATATGGCTTGGTTAAATGAAACGCGGTTATTAGAAATTGGCGGATTAATTCTGATTCTCACAGAACCACTGTAATGCGGGTCACAGGGCCCAGCGCTGACTACCCTTCTGAACCACGTAGTCTGCAGAACAAGCTCAGGCATATAGGTAGAAGCCGTGTTCACGCCTCTGGCAGGGCCAAAGCCGCTGTTAGGCCCTTCAATGCTGCTTTCCCATAGGTAGGTGTAGTTGCCTTTTCCTCCTGTAGGAAGCGTGCCCGTCAAAGGCATAGGAGTAGCGCCAATACAAATTTCCTGATCATCGGTTACCACGTTGTTGGCAATATTCTTATTGACCGTAACCTGCACGGCAACACTGATATCTGTACAATTCCCTGACATGACTACCCTTCTAAACCATGTATTCTTGGTAAGCACAGGTGCCTGGTAATTAATCTCAGTGTTATCGCCGCTGGCTGCGGTAAAGCCAGAAGTAGGGCCGGTTTCGCTTACTTGCCACAAATAAGAATACGTGCCGTCTCCGCCGCCAGGTGCCAAGCCTAAGAATAGAGCTGGTGCGGTGTTCTCGCATACTGTCTGCGCGCTTTGCACCACATTGTTGGTGATTAATGGGTTCACCGTAATCATGACCATGTTGCTGGCCTGCGCTGGACAAGGCGCCGAGAGGACAATGCGCCGGAACCAGGTGTTTCTGGTAAGTACCGGCGGGGCATAATTCGCTTCGCTGTTCAAGCCCTCTGCCGGCACAAAGTCATTTAAGCCAGAGTAGCTTACTTGCCATTGGTAGGTGTAGCTTCCGCTGCCACCGGCTGGTGTTGTCCCGGTCAGGCCTGCTGGCCTGGTACCCGTACAAATGAGTTGCGGAGTAGTGATGCTGTTGTTGGTAATGGCCTCATTTAAGGTAATCTGAATAGCGCTGCTAGTGACTGCCGGGCAAGACGTGCCGGCTTTCACCACTCTCCTGAACCAGGTGGTCTGGGTCATAATACCTGGATTGTAGTTTTGCTGGGTATTGTCTCCAGCAGCCGGTGCAAAACCGGTGGTGGCACTTAGTGTACTAGCCTCCCATACATATTCATACAAGCCATTTCCGCCGGTGGGCAGTGAGCCTATTAGGTCTGCCGGGGCATTGCCAAAACAGATGACTTGGGAGGCAGCTACTTGGTTGTTTTTAATGCTTTCCCGTATGGTTACCACAATAGCGGCAGAAACGCTTTCGCACCCTCCAGAAATCACCACTCTTCTAAACCAGGTAGTCTGCGCTAAGGCAGCTGATTGGTAAGATTCATTGGTGGCCACTCCCGCCGCTGTCCTGAAGTCGCCCAGCGGCCCAATGGTGTTGCTTTCCCAACGGTAAGTGTACTGGTTGTTGCCGCCGGAGGGGTTGGTAGCCGTGAGAAGAACCGGGGTATCACCCTCGCAGATATCCTGTTCCGGTGACACCACATTGTTGGCAATGGGCGAGTTCACCACAATCTGAACCGTAGGCGACGTGTTTTCACAACCTCCTGATGTGATTTTTCTGCGGTACCAAGTGGTCACGTTCAAAGCACCTGGTGCATAGTCCTTGCCGGTGTTAAGGCCAGGGGCTGAACTGAAGGTGCTGTTGTCAGTGCTGAATTCCCACAAGTAAGCATAGGTCCCATCACCACCGGTTGGGTTGGTGCCAGCTAAGGGCTGTGGTACTACCCCAGAACAGATTTCCTGATGGGCAGATACGGTGTTGCTAGCAATAACTGGGTTAATGGTGACCACCACTGCCGTTCTTGGACTGACACAACCCTTATCATCAGTTACCTGCACGTAATAGGTCTTGGTAGTAATGATAGTAGAAGTCAGAACTTCGGTTTCAAACGTAACGCCTTCTGCCACGGGTGCCCCCCCGGTGTTCACGGTAAACCATTCGTACTTGCCGGTAGCCATGGGGCTGCTCACTGCCAGCGTAGCGGTAAAGCCAGTACAAATGACTTTATTGGCAGCTACCGGCGGATTTGGCAATGGATCTACCAATACCTGAACTGCCTCTGAATAATTAGTACAGCCGCCGGAGATGACCACTCTACGGTACCAGGTGGTTTGGGTTAGCACGCTAGGCTGGTAATCTTGGGCATTGTTGGTGCCGGCAGCGGTTACAAACCCATCAGAGGCAGAAACAGTACTGCTTTCCCACCGGTAGGTATACGCCGCGTCTCCGCCTGCAGGCACCAGACCGGTTAACTTGGTGGTAGGTGCACTGCCAATACACACGCGCTGGTTTCCGGCAATAGTGTTGTTGGTAATACCAGGGTTCACCTGTATTGCAATGGCAGCACTTACACTTTCGGCACAAACTCCAGAGATAGCCACTCTTCTGAACCAGGTTGGCATGTTCAACGGACCTGGTGCATAGTCTTGTGCCGTAGCATTGGCAATAATAGTAAAACCAGTGGTTGCATTACTAGTACTCATTTCCCAACGATAGGAATAAGTACCTGTCCCGCCGCTTGGCAAGGTGCCAGTTAATGACGTTGGGATAGCCCCGGCACAGATGACCTGTGGCGCAGCAACAGTGTTGTTGGCAATAAGCTGTTCTACCGTGACTGTCACAGACGTACGGGTAGCACTGGCGCAATTGTCTTTTATTGCCTCTACATAATAGGTAGTGGTCTGGGTTAGGGAAGGCGTCTGGAATGATGGTCCATCATACAAGGCTGTTCCACCTGTAGCAGCGGCGTACCATAAATACTTTTCAGCGGGACCAGTGGCAGTAAGGGTCGTTGTAAAACCGGCGCAGATAGTAGTTACCGAAGCAACGGCAATACCCGGTGCGGCTGGCAACGGGGTCACCATCACTTTCATGGCCTGTGAAGTTACCGTACAGGCTACAGATGTCACCACTCTGCGGTACCAGGTGGTAGCCGTAAGCGTGCCTGGCTGGTAATCTTTCTCTGTTGCCCCGGCTATGTTAGTGTAGTTTAAGCCATCAGCGCTTTCCTGCCATATATAGGTGAAGGTGTTGTTTCCGCCCGCTGGAGAACTGCCCGTAATTTTAAATGGAACCGTATTGGCACAGATTATCTGGTCAGCAGAAAGCGTATTAGCTGTAATAGGCTGGGTAACTTCTATCTTAACAGCCGCACTTATACTTTCTGTACAAACCCCAGCCCTAACAATTCTGCGGTACCAGGTTGACTGGGTAAGGGTTCCCGGTGAATAGTCTCTGGCAATGGCACCCGCAAGGGTGGTGTATGTAAGACCGTCAGCGCTGCTCTGCCACTCATAGCTATAGGTTGCTGCGCCACCGGTTTGTACGCCACCCGTAGGCGCAGCGCCCATTAAAGCCGCCGGGACTGACCCTGAACAGATAACCTGGGCTGCTGAAATAGTATTGCCGACAATTGGCTGTTGTACCTCAATCTTAATCTCATTGCTGGTAGAAGAGCATCCGCCAGAAATTACTAATCTGCGGTACCAGCGGGTTTCATTCAATATGCCTGGCGCATACTCTGCGGCGGTAGCACCAGAGATATCTGTGAAAGTGGTATTGTCTGTGCTTATCTGCCATTGGTACGTGTACCCTGTACCTCCGCCAGCAATGGCACCACCTGTTAATTTCTGAGGAGCCTGACCAGCGCAGATAGTCTGGACAGCTGAAATGGCGTTTCCAGTTATGCCAGCGTTTACCGTGACTTTTATTTCTGGGCTAAGAGAGGCATCACATACGCCTGAAGTTACTTTCCGGCGGAACCAGGTAGTTTGAGCAAGCGGGCCTGAAGCGTGGTCTTTTGTATTGCTGTTAGTGATAGCCGTAAAGACAAGGCCATCAATACTTCTTTCCCACACAAAAGTATAGGTGCCGGTACCTCCCGTTGGCATGGAACCTGTGAACCCTTGGGGAGTTGCCCCTTCACAGATTTCCTGGTTAGTAGAAATGGTATTAGCCGTAATTGGCTGCTCTACAGTAATTACTACCGCTGTACGAACCGCACTGGCGCAATTGTCTTTTATGGTTTCTACATAATAGGTGGTGGTTTGGGTAAGCGCAGGCGTTACAAAGGTGGCGCCTTCAAACAAGACAGGGCCAGCAGTAGCCACCGCGTACCACCGGTAGGTATCTCCGGCACCGCCTGAAGCAGTTAAGGACGCCGTGGAGCCTGCGCAAATGGTTTTTCCGGCTGCGGTAGGTGCAGCCGGAAGTGGCGTTACCGTTACCTGCATGACGGCACTAATCTCCGTACATGCGCCTGAGGTCACCTTTCTGCGGTACCAGGTAGTAGCGGTTAAAGCACCTGGCTGATAGTCTTTGCCGTTGGCATTGGCAATGGCGGTAAAACCAGTGGTAGCTGATGTGATGCTGCTTTCCCAGCTATACGTGTATGTTATTCCGTTTCCGCCAGTGGGTTGCGTGCCTACCACTAGAGTTGGTGTACTGGTAGAACAGATGGTTTGGTCAGCAGAAAGGGTGTTTGTAGTAATTGGCGCCGTGACATGAATCTGGATGGCATCACTAATGCTTTCTGTACAAACGCCAGCTATTACCACTCTTCGGTACCAGGTAGTTTCTGTTAAAACACCTGGAGCATAGTTGCTGGCAGTAGCCCCAGCAATGGTAGTAAAGCCTGTAGCACTTGAAGTAGTACTGCTTTCCCAACGAAAGGTGTAAGTAGCAAAAGAACCCAGGGCCGCTCCACCAGTTGGAGTTAAACCCGTGATAGCCGCCGGAGCTGAACCAGAGCAAATGTCCTGTGCCGCGGAGATTGTGTTATTGGTGATAGGTTGCTGTACTTCCACCCGTACCGCAGAACTGATAACGGAACATCCACCGGAACTTACTACTCTCCTTAACCAAGTGGTAGCAGTTAAAGCAACTGACTGATAATCTGCACCATTTGCTCCATTGATAGTGGCAAATCCTGCAGTAGCTGAGGTGGTACTACTTTCCCAGCCAAATACATAAGAACCGTCGCCACCCGCTGGAACATTCCCCGTTACTAATGGCGGTACCTGACCAGAGCAGATAGGAGCTACGGTGTTGATAGTATTATTGGTAATAGCAGGGTTAGCGGTAACTTTAACAGCCTCTGACGTAGAAGCAACGCACACCCCAGACGTGATTACTCTCCGGTACCAGGTGGTTTCATTCAATGCTCCCGGGCTATAAGTGGTCGAAGTTGCTCCTGAGATAGTGGTAAATGCTACACCATCTGTACTGCTTTCCCAACGATAAACAAACGCACCTGAACCACCCGCCGGAGTTGTACCGGTTAATCCTTGCGGTGTGCTGCCCACACAAATAATTTGAGCAGCATTAATGGTATTGTTGGTAATTGTCTGCTCTACTGTTACAGTGACCGCGGTGCGTGTGGCACTGGCACAATCTGCCTTCACCGTTTCTACATAATAGGTAGTGGTTTGGGTGAGCACCGGCGTAATATAAGTAGCCCCGTCAAAGAAGGAGGTTCCACCAGTGGCCGACGTGTACCAACGGAACATGTCGGCAGCTCCGGAGGCGGTTAAAGAGGTTGACGTGTTGGCACAGATAATTTTACCGGTAACCGTTGGGGCAGCTGGCAGCGGCGTCACAGTTACTTTCATGGCGGTGCTGGCTACTGTACAAGCCCCAGACGTAACTATTCTTTTGTACCAAGTGGTCACTGATAAGGCCTCCGGGTGATACTCTTTGCCGGTGGCCCCAGTAATATTGATATAAGTAGAACCATTGATGCTTACTTGCCATTGGTACGTGAAGCTGTTATTGCCTCCTTGTGGCGTACTACCCCCTATGTTAGCTGGTCTGGTGCCTGCGCAAATAGTTTGGTCTGCCCCTACTATATTCTCTGTAATAGCATTAGTGATCTTTATTTCAATTGCCGTGCTGGTAATTTCTGGGCAAGCCCCAGAGAATACTTTTCTTCTGAACCAGGTAGTTTGCGAGAGAACACCTGGCGTGTAATCTTTGGCCGTGGCGCCCGTAATGGAGGTAAAGCCGGTGTTAGCGGAAGTGGTGCTGCTTTCCCACACATATGTGTAGGTACCTGTTCCGGCGCTTGGCGTAGAACCAATTAGGGTAGTCGCTGCACTACCAGCACAAAGGTCTTGCGGACCCGTAGTAATGGTGTTGTTGGTGGCCGGCATTTGAATGGTAATTTGAAGGGCGGCACTTATCACCGTACAAGCGCCTGAGCTAGCTCTCCTTCTAAACCACGTAGTCTGGTTTAAGACACCAGCAGTGTAATCCTTACCAGTAGCATTATCAATTACGGTAAAACCAGCAGTGGAAGAGGTAGTGCTTATTTCCCACACAAAAGTAAAGGTCTCTGTTCCACCAGTTGGGTTTGCCCCTAAAATGGCTGTAGCAGGTGCGGTGCCCGCACAGATAGTGGCCTCTGCTATGCTCAAGGTATTATTAATGATAGGTGCCGTTACCTCCACTTTAATAGCATCACTAGTAACGGCGGCGCAGGCACCCGAAGACACTACTCTGCGGTACCAGGTAGAAGTAGTTTGCGCAGGTGTTTGGTAGTTTTGCGCTGTTGCGCCTGTAATAGGAAAGTAATCAACCCCATTGGTACTTGACTGCCACTGGAACGCGTAGGTACCTGACCCACCAGCTGGAACTGACCCGTTAAACTGGGCTGGTATGCTGCCTGAACAGATATTCTGGTTACTGCCAATGGTATTATTAGTGATGAGCGCTTGTACGGTTACCTGAACGGCGGCACTCTGAGCAGTGCAGCCACCAGAAGTTACTGCTCTTCTAAACCAGTAAGTACCGGTGGTTAAATTACCAGGGTCATAGTCTTTCCCGGTGGCTGAAGTAATATCAGAAAAGGTAGTACTGTTAGAACTGATTTGCCACTGGTACAAATGGGTACCATCTCCCCCACCCGGCGTTGCGCCTAGAAACGCTACCGGAGAGGAGCCTGTACAAATCACCTGGGCCGTGCCGTTGGTAATAGTGTTGTTGATGATGGCCGGGTTAACAGTTATTCTAACAGCATTGCTATTGCTGGGGGCACAATATCCAGCAGTCACTACCCGGCGGTACCAGGTGGTTACGATAGGCGACTGCCCTGCACTAAACGTTAAATTCACGGCAGTGGCTCCCGCCACGCTGGTGTATGTACCATTTTCAGTGCTGCTGCTCTGCCATTGGTAGACATAGCTTCCGCTGCCACCTGCAGGCACAGAACCTATCAAAACCGAAGCAGGTTGGTCTCTACAGATAATCTGTTCACCCGTGATAGCATTGTTGACAATTGTCTGCTGCACCATTATCTGAACTGGCGCACTCTCCTGCGTGTCACAGGCGCCAGAAGAAACTACTCGCCTGAACCAAGTAGTCACATTTAAAGCCATTGGCTGATAATTGCTTGCCGTAGCCCCAGTAATCTCATTGTAGTCTGCAGTTGCTGAAGTAGTGCTTAGCAACCATTTGTAGGTGTAGGTATTGTTACCTCCCTGCGGAGCAGAGCCAACTAAAGTAGCTGGAGCAGCCCCAGCACAAATGGTTTGGGAATTGCTGACCGTATTGTTTGAGATGACAGGTCTAACCGTTAGCTGCACCACATTACTGATACTAGTACAGGCCCCAGAAGCAGCTATCCTTCTGTACCAGGTAGTAGTAGTTAAAGTACCCGGAGTATAGCTGAGGACATTATTGGTTCCAACAGCAGCGGTAAAACCATCACTAGCCGATGACTGGCTTTGTTCCCACCTGTACGTAAATGCTTCTGTACCTCCTACAGCGGGCTGCCCAACTATTTGTAGTGAAGGCTGTCCTGAACAAATATCTTGGATACCCGAAATAGCGTTACTGGTAATGGCTGGCGTCACGGTTACGGTAACTGCTGTTCTGGTGAAGCTTGGGCAATTGTTACTAACTGACTCTACATAGTAGGTAGTGGTGGCAGTGAGCGCAGGCGTAGCGTAAGAAGACCCTGTACCTACCGCCGTGCCACCAGCGGTTTCTTTATACCATCTAAAAGTGTGCCCTGTCCCCGGGCTGCTTACTGACAAGGCAGCAGTTGCCCCAGAACAAATGGTTACACCAGAAATAGCAGGCGCCGTTGGCCTTGGCGTAACTGTAATGGTGACGGTGTTACTAGGGCTGGCAGAACATAGCCCCGAAGTAACAATCCTTCTGAAATAGGTGGTTTGCGTTAAGGCACCAGGAATATAGTTCTGCGTGGTATTACCTCCTGGTGCATTGCTAAAAATAGAATTATTGGTGCTGGTTTGCCATATATAAGTATAAGTAGCCCCGTCTCCACCTGTAGGCTGGGAACCTGTAATGGTCTTGGGTGTTTCTCCCTCACAAATGGTAGAAGGAGTTGGCGTAGTAAGAGTATTATTGGTAATCTGTTTGTTGACCGTAACGGTAACAGGTGTTCTGGTTGCGCTAGTACAGCCAAATTGATCAGTCACCTCAACGTAGAAGGTGGTGGTATTTGTTAAGGTTGGATTATAGGTGGCGCCGGTAATGACAGTGGCCCCACCTGTTGCTACTAGATACCATCTGTAAGCCGCGCCTGTAATTGGGTTACTCACAGACAAACCAGCAACGCTTCCCTCACAGATGATTTTGCCTGCAACGGTTGGTGGATTTGGCAGTTCTCTTATTAAAATTTGCTGCGAGGCTGCCACAGAAATGCCGCATTCATTAGTAGCAGTGACTGAAACAGTGAATGTACCCGGGTTCGCAAAATTTATGGTGGGGTACTGTGACGTAGCTGAAGAAGGCGAAACAAACGTTGCTCCTGTACCGCCCGTAACCGTCCAGTTATAAGCGGTAATGGGTCCTAGGTTAGTTACATAGGTAGGAATGTGAGGTGCATTACTTGCACTAAACGCTATAGTCTGCGGACCGCAATAATCCTTAGCATCTGGCAGCGAAACTGTGGGTGGAGCTTTTACGGTGACTTGCGTGCTTGAAGTATTGGAACCGCATGGGTTAATAGCTTCTAGACTAATTGTATAAACCCCACTAGAAGTGAAGTTAAAAGTAGGCGTAGCACTCGTTAGTGACCCAGAAGTAACTGTATAGCCAGTATTTGGAGCTACCGTCCATTTATAAGTCAAAAACTCACCTGTAGATTGGTTCGCTGTAGAAACGGTTAAGTTTCGGCAGCCACTTGTTGGGTTTAGGCTGGTCGTGAATTTTGATACTGGAGGAGCAACAATTTTAATAGTCTTTTGTATTTCACTGCTTCCACACCCATTCTTTATATTAAACTTAATAGTGTATTGACCTGCTTCAGTAAATCTCACGGACATATTTCGTAGAAATTTTCCACCAGACACTATTTGCCAGCCTGTTGCTGGTGAAATTTCCCAAGTATGTTCAGTAAATTCGGTTGTACACGTTGCATTACTTACTGCCTCAATGCCTTGGTCAGAAACATCTGCAAAATTGTATACATCATTAATACAGCCTTCCAATTTGGCAGGAGCAATTTCAATATTTGCAGTTGGCTTTTTACCTATTCGAATAGATTTAACATCAATCGTACTCGTTCCACATGGGTTCGTAGCTGTAGCAGTTAGAGTAAACTCCTTGTTAGGACTTGCACATGAAGATGCATTAAATGTGTGGTACACAACACTTGGAACATTATCCTGTGTAAACACTTGTGCCGGACTTCCATCATTAACTTGGAAAGTATAGGTAGTGGCAGCACTATTATCCTCTACATCTGCAACTGGAAATCCAAACTTAACAGGCGCACAACCTAATGTTGAGCCTGGGTTACCAATACTAATTTTAGGATTACTCCCATTATATACTTGTTGAGTCCAAGTAGTAGAGCACCCATTATTAGTTGCTGTAATTCTTAATGTAAAATAGCCTTGGCTAGTGTAGGTATGTTGGGCTTCGGTGAAAGTAGATAGGTTTTGCCCGACAGACCCATCGCCCCAACTAATCGAATAAGAAGTATTATCCTGATAATTCGATCTGTTTTGAATTCTCAGCAAGTAATTACTATTGACCGATGTTGAATTACATTTGGTAAAAGCAGGATTAGGGGCAGTTCTAGTTAAATCTGATATAACTATATCAGGCTGCTGTTTTATAGTAATGGACTTTGTCTCGGAATCTGAACAGCCATCTGGTGTAGTAACCGTTAATCTTACTGAATATGAAGTAACTCCTGAACCTATAGAGGAGAAAGCATGTCGTGGATTTGGATCTGAGCTTGTATTACTATTACCTGACGTAGGATCTCCGAAATTCCAAGTGTAAACCAATCCATTCCCAGTTGATGTATTTGTGAATTGAACATTATTTCCGGAGCAGGCATTATTTGTAAAACTAAAGTTCGCTGATGGCCTCTGATTAACTGTTACATCTACTTTCTCAGAAGTTTTAGCACCGCATTCTGAACCAGCCACAGTACTTACTGCAGTCACTGTATAACTCCCGCTTGCAGTTACTGTGAGCTTATTAGTTGTCTCTGATAAAACTGTAGATCCATTTTTCCAAACATAAGTAACCCCTGTATTTGAAGAAGTAGCGGTTAAAACCGTGCTCCCGCCTTGACATAAGGAAATGGGCCCAACAGGGGAGATACTTAGCTCACACTCAGCTGAAAAAACACTGAACGTAACAGTAAAAATCAATAAGACAGCCAGAAAAAGGCCACGGTAGAACTGTACCATAGAAAGTAATAAAGGGTAATAAGGAAAATCAGGAAGCGAACAGGTAGGCCTATTTAATAAATGATAAAATAATTATATTATAATATTCTAATGAAGAAGCTAACTTATGAAGGTGAAAGGTTTGAGCACCGGCATCACGAAATACACTTGGTCCTGCCATTGAACTCTTTGGTACTGAAGCTTAAATTATGATAATAATTATCAGTGTAATTTATTACCGTTAGAGAGGAAATAAATGGCACTCCTGTTACGTAGTCTGGCACAGACCAACGCAAGATTTTTCGTAGTTGTAGATAGAGCGGGCGCTCCTTTAAGGCGGCGTAATGAAATATAAGGTGGGGGACCTCTTATTTTAAGCAAAAGTACCAAAAGAATTCACCATTCTACTAAGTATATCTACTAGATTTAAAAGAATCCTCGCAATTCTCGTCCTTGTTAGTAGCTATAGACTTTTAGTGTTGGGTTGTCAAGACATTATGCTTTCCTGTAAGCATTGCGTTTTAGGCCTCGTTTTCAGAAATGAGCCCGAAAACAGGATTTTGGTTGAGGCTTTTCTCTACCACGCGGCAAATATATAGTGAGCAGATAGGGGTTTAGGGCGAAATTGGTGTCTTACCTTGCACAACCCCTACTTAAACCCTTTCATGAAAAAAGCCCTTTTGCTCGCATTGTTTGGTGGTCTCCTTTTCTTTGGCAAGCCTGTGCAGGCCCAAAACAACTTATTAAAGGTAAACTTGCTGGCCCCCTTGGTGTCTACTGGTTCTTTCTATTATGAGCGCGTGCTGGGAGATTCCAGAAGTATTCAGGTTGGGGCGTTCTTCACCAAGTTTGAGGAGTTGTCTGGCTACGGCATTACGCCCGAATACCGCGTGTATTTGTCTGACGAACCTGCCCCGGCAGGGTTCTATGTAGCGCCTTTCGCCAGTTTCATGAGCTTTACCATTGAAAGCGATGAAGACTATATGAATGATTTCAAGGCCACGGCCAGGAACTTTGGCGGCGGATTAGTGGTGGGCCGTCAGTGGATCTTCAAGGAAATGGTGTCCTTTGACATGTTCATTGGGCCTGAATACACCGTAGGGAACATGGAGTTCATCAGCGGGGACCGGGAACAAGCTGAGTCTGCCAACCTCACCGGCTGGATTGGCCGGGCAGGTATCTCTGTTGGCCTCAAATTCTAGTTTCGGCTTCGTTTCCAAAATAGAGCCCAAAAACGGGGAGGCCCGCTGCATGCAGCGGGCCTCCCCGTTTTTGTGACAGTATACTTTGTACCGGAAATAGACTTTTAAAGCAACTTATAAAGTATATCAAGCAGTCCGTAGAGCAGAAGGCCCGCAACTGTAAACACGGTACCTAACCCTAAAAAAAGCGGACCTATTTTTAGGTCCAAAGGGTGGATTCCTTTTCGTAAGACAATTTCTGTAATCCAGCCCAAGCAGTAACAGGCATTTGCAGGTACAGCCGTCATTACAATAAGGCCGAATCCAAAGAAGAGTTTACTTCTTACAAAAATTGAGGCTAGAAGTAACCAAGTTAGAGAAGTGAGAAAGTACACCAAATTGTATTTCAGCCTTCTCTTTTCCCACCAAAGCACAATTTCCTTGGCAGTTTCAGGAGTTGAATCTTGATGCAAATAGGTCTCCAGCAAGTTCATTCTTACTTCACTAGGAATCTAAATCATCAACCCACCAAACTCAACATTTGAATAGCGGTGGCGGCGGCTTCTACGCCTTTGTTGCCGTGCTTGCCGCCGGCACGGTCCCAGGCCTGCGCCTCGTCATTGGTAGTGACCAGCCCGAAGATGACCGGTTTGTTGAACTTGAGCGCCACCTGGGTCAAGCCTTGCGCCACGGCGTGGCAGATGTAGTCATCGTGCTTGGTTTCGCCTTTGATCACCACGCCCAGGGCAATGACGGCGTCTACCTCGGGGCTTTGCGCCAGGAACTGGGACCCGATGGTCAACTCAAAAGAGCCGGGCACGGTGTTGCGGTGGATGTTTTCGGGCTTGGCGCCGTGCTGAATTAAGGTGTCATAGGCGCCTTTGCAGAGCACATCAGTGATGGCTTTGTTCCACTCGGCCACTACTATCCCAAATTTCTTTCCGGAGATGTCTGGCAGGTTGTCTGAGTTGTAGTCACTTAGGTTTTTGAGGGCGCTGGCCATGGGTGCGAAGTGTTAAAGACGAGGTTGGGTTTGGGATTTCTGTTCCGTTTTCGGGCTCATTTTCAGAAATGAGCCCGAAAACGGGTTGTACGCAAAAGTGCACAAAAAAACGGAGCCGCTGCCCTAAAAATTTCAGGCGACGGCTCCGTTCAAAAAGATTGAAAACGCTTATTTCTTGGCAGTAGCAGCCGATGCTTCAGCGCGGGCCTTGTATTTCTTGGCGTCGGTTACTTCCTGGCTCAGCGGGAAATCTGCCACAATGCGGTCATAGATGTCAGCGGCTTTGTCATGCTGGTTGGCGGCCTCATAGGCCATGGCGGCTTTCATGAGGTACTGCGGCGAGAAGAAGTCGTTGGCTTTGTGGCTGGCGGCTTTCTCGTATAAGGCAGCGGCTTCGGCGGGCTTGTTGAGCTCTAACTGGGCATCGCCTTGCAGGCTGTACGCGCGCGACTGCAACAACAGATCATCTGAGTTGAATTCTTCCAGGTAATTCAAGGCCTCGGCAAATTTGCCTTGCTTCAAATAGATCACTCCGGTGTAGAAGTTGGCCAGGTTACCAGCTTTGGTGCTGCCGTACTCGTCTGCCACCGCCTTGAACCCTTGGTACTGACCATCGCCGTTCAGGGCTTTGCTCAGGGAGTCAGCCTCCAGATAATACTCGGCCTGGAACATGGCGGCCAGGGCTTCCTGGTTTTTGTTCTGCTGGTTCTGGTAGTATAAAAATCCACCCACCACAGCGGCAGCGATGGCCACAAACAGGCCGATCAATAAATTTTTGTGACGCGTCACAAAATCCTCAGACCCTCCTACAAGGCGATCAGCCAGGGCATCTGGGTTCTCCACTAGCTCTAAATCGCTCTTTTGGTCCATTGTGTTATTTGACATCAGTTAATAGAATAATAAATAAAGTAGCTGCTATTTCATTGCCAAGCCTTGCCGCTGAACCCCAAACCAACCGGTTCCGTTCCCGCGCGCCGCGCTTGTTTACACCATCACGTAGGGGTAATCTCTCTCCACGTAAATGTCTGTGTATAATTCCTCTGGCTCTGGGTAGGGTGAGTTCTCCGCGAATTCCACTGACTCCTGTACCTGCGCTTTCACTTTGTTGTCAATCTCCTCCAGCTGTTGCTCCGTGGCGAAGTTGTTCTCCAGAATGGTGAACCGCACGCTCTCAATAGGATCTTGGTTGCGGTAGGTTTCCAGCTCGTCTTTGGTGCGGTACTTAGCGGGGTCAGACATGGAGTGACCTTTGTAGCGGTAGGTTCTGAACTCCAGGAACGTAGGGCCTTCACCGGCGCGGGCACGCTCAGCGGCGCGGGCCACGGCGTTGTGCACGTCTTCGCAGCGCATGGCGTTCACGGCCTCAGACGGCATGTCATAAGACAAGCCCAGTTTGTAAAGCTCGGTTACGTTAGACGTACGGGCCACTGAGGTTCCCATGGCGTAGCCGTTGTTTTCCACCACAAAAATCACGGGCAGTTTCCAGAGCATGGCCATGTTAAAAGCCTCGTGCAGCGCACCCTGGCGTACGGCGCCGTCGCCCATGTACGTGATGCACAGGTTGCCGGTCTTGTTGTATTTCTCTGCGAAGGCCAGACCAGCGCCCATAGGCACCTGCGCGCCTACAATGCCGTGACCACCCGCAAAATTCACAGATTTGTCAAAGATGTGCATAGAGCCGCCTTTGCCTTTAGAGCAACCGGTGGCTTTGGCGAACATCTCGGCCATGACGGCGTTGGGCGATGTTCCCAAGCCCAGCGGGTGGGCGTGGTCACGGTAGGCAGTGATCCATTTATCGTCTTTGGTGAGCGCGGTGATAGCACCGGCGGCACACGCTTCCTGGCCTATGTAGAGGTGACAGAAGCCTTTGATTTTCTGTTGACCGTAGAGCTGGCCGGCTTTTTCCTCAAACTTGCGCATGAGCACCATCATCTCATACCAACGCAGGTAGGTCTCTTTTGAAAATGCAGGGGCGCCTTTTACCTTTGCCTTCTTCGCTGCTTTCGCTTCCGCCATATCTTGTGTCTGTTGTTCGTAAGGGTTAATCTAAGCGTACGGAATTCCAAATATCGCCTAAAATCTGTGGATTTAGCGGTAGTTTTGTTCCGTAAGGTATTCTAACATGCGAAATTAAGTAAAAATCTGGAAACTAGTCCATGCTCCTCGAAAATCTACACGTCCTGCACTTCAAGAATTACGAGGAGGCCACCCTGCCTTTTTCCAGCCACATCAATTGCTTCATTGGCGACAACGGCAGCGGCAAAACCAACCTGCTAGACGCCATCCATTATCTTTCGCTCACCAAAAGCGCCTTTACCAGCACAGACCTGCAGAACATAAAAGACGGCGAAGATTATTTTATAGTGCGCGGCCGCTTCCAAAACGAGGAAAAAGTGAGCTCCGTGCAGTGTTACCTGAAGACGGGCCAGAAGAAAATCATCACGCTCAACAAGACGCCGTATGAGCGCGTGAGCGAGCACGTGGGCAAGTTTCCTGTGGTCTTGATCTCGCCGTATGACACAGACTTGATCAGGGAAGGCAGTGAGGAACGACGCAAATTCTTTGACTCTCTCATGGCGCAGCTGGACCACAGCTACCTTGATTTGCTCATTCACTACACCTACGTGCTCAAGCAACGCAACTCCTTGCTCAAGCAGTTCTACGAGAAAAACTACGTGGACAAAGAGTACCTCCAGATTCTGGACGAGCAGCTCATGCCCCTGGGCACCGAACTGGGAATCAGGCGCGCGGCTTTTCTGGAGACCTTTGAACCCGTGTTCCAGCACCATTATCGGCATCTCTCAGACAGCCATGAACTGGTCACGCTGGCCTACCAGAGCCAACTCACCCGCCAAAACTACGCCTATCTCTTAGACCAAAGCCAGCGCAAGGATTTGGCCTTGCAACGCACCACCGTGGGTCCGCACAAAGACGATTTCGTGTTTCTGATGGATAGCAAGAGCGTGAAAAACTTCGGGTCACAGGGCCAGCAGAAAAGTTATGTGATTGCTTTAAAGCTGGCACAGTTTGAGGTTTTGGCCCAAAAAAACGGACAGAAACCGCTGCTGCTCTTAGATGATATCTTTGACCGCCTGGACCAGAAACGCATTGAACAATTGATGCAACTGGTGGCCAATAACACCTTCGGGCAGATTTTCTTGACAGACACGCATTTGGACAGGACTGATGCCATTTTACAGCCGCTTTCCAATAATATTAGAAGATTTAGGATTGCTGAGGGAAAGGCGGAGACGATTGAGGAGGAGGAAGTATAATTGTAATGGTTAGATTAATTGAATTTGAGCGTAAACAACATTGAGATGAAGAAACAGGAAATAGCAGAAAATATTGGGGCAATGACTTCATTGTCCATGGGGCTTCCAATTGGATTAGCTGCAATGGTTCTTTTTGCAATGGTATCTGTTATCATTACAGGGGAAAGCATGTTCCTGTTTGGATGGTTCTTTACAAATGGCATATCCACTGTTGGAATGTTGGTTGCCTTCATTGCCATCCTATGGTTTGCTGGAAAGATGCTTGCTCGCGATATTGAGGCAGACATAAGCAGGATACACGCAACTTTCAGATATTCAACCCTTATAAATATAGTAATCTGGTCAGTTTTCTTACTGATTCACTTAATTACTAACAGAGGTTTTAACCTTTACTTTGGTATTGAAGTCCCGTTAACCTTAGCTGTGATTTCGGTTTTAATCACGCCGTTTACTGTCGGGCGATGGATTCATACCGCTCTCACAAAGAGATTAAAAAATGCCTTCTGTCAACAAAGTGTATAAACTGCGCTTTAGCCTTTCACGTCATATACACCAAGCCCTTATTTCATTACAATTTTAGCTCAATGACCATCAGAGAAGCCGCCTCACAAGATATTCCCGCCATGCACGTGGTGCGTATCTCTGTGAAAGAAAACGTGTTGAGCAATCCGGCTCTGGTCACGCCCAAAGAGTATGCAGACTACATTTTGCACTTCGGTAAAGGCTGGGTGTGTGAGTATGAGAAACAGATTATTGGGTTCGCCATTGTGGGGTTGCAGCAGCGCAACGTCTGGGCTTTGTTTGTGCATCCAGAGTTTGAGAAAATGGGCATTGGCAAACAATTGCAGGCCACCATGCTGGACTGGTATTTCAGCCAGACGCAGGAAACCGTGTGGCTGAGCACCGCGCCCAACAGCCGCGCCGAGGCTTTTTACCGCCAAACCGGCTGGGCGGAAGCAGGTACCGTCGCCAACGGCGAAATCAAATTTGAGATGACGTTTGCCGCCTGGCAGAACAGCAGCTTGTAGCGTTTTTCTAAACAGTAGTTTCCTCCACCCGTTTTCGGGCTCTGTTTTGGAAATAGAGCCAAAAACGCGGAGCTTTCCTTTTACCTGAACATCAACATGGCGACAAACCTAGCCGTCCGGCAACTTCAAACCCAGGACATTCCTTCTATTGTAGATTACTGGCTGAAAGCTGACCCAGCTTTTCTGAGGGGCATGGGCGTGGACCTGCAGAAACTTCCTTCCCGTGAAGGTCTCTCCCACATGCTCACGCAGCAAATCAACACGCCATTGCCAGAGAAAGCAGCTTACGCGGTGATCTGGCTGTTAGACAATCAGCCGGTGGGCCACTGCAACGTGAACAACATCAGTTACGGGCAATTGGCCCACATGCATTTGCACCTATGGCAACCCCAGAACTGGCAACAAGGCATGGGTACCGAACTGGTGAAAAAATCTTTGCCTTTCTTTTTTGAGAACCTGGAGCTGCAAGACCTGTACTGCGAACCTTACGCTCTTAACCCCGCGCCCAGCAAAACCCTGGAAAAAGTAGGCTTCACATTTGAGAAACGCTACGTGACGGTGCCGGGCGCACTTAATTTTGAGCAGGAAGTGAACCGCTGGCACCTCGGCCGGGCCGCCTATGAACAGATTATTGCCGACATATCAAGGTAACGCCTGAACTGCCGTTTTTGGCTTCATTTCTGGAAACGGAGCCAAAAACGGAAACCGCCCGGTGGATAGCTTGGGGATAACTCCCGTGGATAAATTCATAGCCGCCGCACCGCCCAAATCCGTAAAGAAATGGCGTACCTTCGCCTAGATCCACCGCGTACCCAACCAGAAACTATGTCCCTCCGTCCGTTGAACCCCAGAAGCCCTTTCATGCGCAAAGCCGATACTATCAGCCTGAAAGACAGCATTGACGCCATGCTCAAAGCCTACAAGCTCAACGGCAAGATCAATGAGGTGCAACTGGTGGCTTCCTGGGAGAAAATCATGGGCAAGGCCATCTCGCTCAAAACGCAGGAAGTGTTCGTGCGCAACCGAAAGCTGTTCGTGCGCCTCTCCTCTGCCCCGCTCAAGCACGAACTCAACATGGCCAAAACCAAAGTCATCACGCTCATCAACTCAGAAATGGGCCAGGAAGTGATTGACGATGTGGTGTTTTTGTAGGTGATTGAGGTAATAGAGTCCTTTTAAATCCGCCGTTCAATGGCCTCAAACTCCAGGTGGACCTATATTTTATCGCTAGCAACTCCATTTCTACTCTTAGTTGCCACTTGGTCTTTATTTGCAGGGGAGTTTACCATACCGTTCGTCTTATTCCCTTGGGCTGCGGCGGTACTGTTATTTATAAATTCAGCGAATCTTGAAATCCTTTTAGTTGGAATTGCTTTGGTTCAGTTTCCCATCTATGGATTGATATTAGATTCTACCACAAACACTTATAGCTTTAGAAGAATTGTAATTGCTCTGCTGGCAACTCACCTAACCTTAGTTGTACTTGTTCAAATTTTAGGACGTTTTTAGATTTCAGAATCCCGTTTCTAAAAGAATGAAGTTACAATTGCTTCCTTCAGCGATACTCCAAATCTCTGTTTTTGCCTACATTTAAGAAATCGAGCCCAAAAACGAAATGCAGCACCCCACTCCTGAACCTGAGATCTTCCGGCCTGTCTCCCACTCCCGCACCACGCTTACGGAGTTGATGATTCCCAGCTACGCCAACTTCGGGGGCAAGATTCATGGGGGAATTCTGCTGTCTCTCATGGACAAAGTGGCTTATGCCTGCGCCGCCAAGCACGCCGGCAATTACTGCGTGACGGTGACCGTAGACGGCGTGAATTTCCTTCAGCCCGTTGAGGTGGGTGAACTGGTGAGTCTGCTGGCGTCGGTGAATTACGTGGGCAGAACGTCTTTGCTGGTGGGTATTAAGGTGATTGCCGAGAACGTGAAATCAGGCACGGTCAAGCACACCAACACGTCTTACTTCACCATGGTGGCCAAAGGCGAAGACGACAAACCCACCAAAGTGCCCGGCCTCACCCTGGAAACCCCCGAGGACGCCCGCCGCTTCATTGAGGCCCTGCAACGCAAAGAAATAAAAGCCCGCTCAGAACAGGAATTCAAGGAAATCACCACCAATTTAGAGCTTCGGCAAAACATGCCCCGCCTGGTGGGCCAGCGCTGCCAACTGGGCTTTGAGTTGTAGCGTTTTCGGCCTCGTTTCCAGAAATGAAGCCGAAAACGGAAACTGATTTCGGGCCAATCACTCCAACTAAAATGATAAATGCAAAAAAGCCTTCGGTAGTCCCAAATTGGGCTTCGCCGAAGGCCTTTCTCCTATAATATCGTTTAAGTTACTCCTTCACGAAGTCAAACTTACCAGCGCCTTGCTTAAGCGTAAACTGGTCATAGGCGTTGCTCTTACCAGATTTGGAGAACTCAATGGTAATGCCCGCGCCCTCAAACACAAACTGAGTTTCTGAGCGGGCCTCCAGCATTAAAGCACTCTGCCCGGTAGCCTGGCCCATAAGCTGGTCGCCTTCCTTTTTCATGGAAATCTTGAGTGGAAAAGTGGGACTCGTAAACATGCCTTCATACAAAGCCAAGTCCAGCTTCAGGTTTTTGGGAGCCTCAAACGTGGGGATTTTGTAAGGCGCGTTGAACACAACAGAGAACAACCCGATGAGCACGTCATTACCGTTAGTGTTGGCGCCGTTGAACGTGGTGGCAATGGTCACGTCCTGCTCCGGGAAATAGGTGAGCATGCTGGTGAACCCGTCAATAATACCGCCATGCCCGTAACTGGACAGCTTGCCAAACGGAATTGTCAATAACCCCAGCCCATAATTGTCTTTCAACGTTTTCATCTGCTCCACGGTGGCCTTGCTCACCAGTTTTCCCTGCAAAAGCCCGCGCAGGAAAATGCCTAAATCCTGCGGCGTAGACACTAGAGCACCGGCACCGTGGGGCACGCTCATATGGGTTTCCGGTAATTCAAACCAGCTGTTGTTCAGGAACATAAAAGACGACGCTTCGTTCTTGGCCGCGTTGATTTTGCCTCCGTAAAACGTGTTCTTGAGCTTGAGTTTTTCCACAATATTCTTCTGGAGCACCTGGGCATACGGCTGCTTGGTCACTTTCTCCACAATAAGACCCAGCAACACGTAATTGGTGTTGCTATACTCATACTTTTCGCCGGGCAAAAAAGAGGATTTCATGCGGGCCATGGCCTCCAGGAGCTGAGGTTCGGTCTTTTCGGTGCGCATGAACTGCCCAAATGCCGGGTCGGTGGTGAAGCTGGTCAGGCCGCTGCGGTGCCGGAGCAAATGTTCTACCGTAATGGTTTTGGCGTTGTCAAACTGCGGAAAGAACTGGGCCAGCGGTGTCTGCAGCGTCAGTTTTTTCTGCTCCACCAACTGCATGATCATGGTGGCCGTGAACGTCTTGGTCACCGAGCCCACACGGTATCTGGTGCCCGTGTTGGCTTTGGTCTGCTGTCCGTCTTTAATGGAGGCCGCGCCAATGGCCCGACTGTAGGTCATCTTCTCGCCCTGGAAAACGGCCACAGAGCCCATCAGTTTGTTTTTTTCTTCCAGCACGGTGAGCAGGCTATCTAGCTTGGCCGTATTGAGGGCAGTTTTTTCCTGCGCCCAGGTGGCCAAGGGCAAGAAGCACAAAAATGCCAAAGTAAGTTTTCTGAGTTTCATAAGGGAAAGAAAAACGGCAAGCCGAAGCCTGCTTATAAGATGTGTCCGTGTAAAATTCTGGTAAAACGAATTCCTGTTTTCGGGCCCATTTCTGAAAACGAGCCCGAAAACGGGTGTGTAGAACCGGCAATTCCTCTTTTACTTTTCCACAGAATTACCGGTGGAAAACTAGACGGTGAAATAGCTTTCTAGCTGCTGGAGCGTGGTTTCGTCGGTTTTCATATCTTCTACTACCTGGCCTTTTTCCAGGAGCACAATGCGGTCGCAGACTTCGGTGACGTGGCTGAGGTCATGGCTGGAAATCAACATGGTCATCCCTTGGCGCTTGAGGTCTTTGAGCAAGTTTTTCAATCTAATCTGCGAGCTGGGATCCAGGTTGGCGAAGGGTTCGTCCAAAATCAGTAACTCTGGGTTTGACATCACGGCGGCGGCCACCCCTACTTTCTTCTGGTTGCCTTTGGAGAAGTCTCTGATGTATTTGCGCTGGCTCAGAATCTCGCCGTTGAAGAAATCATGGAAGCTGGCCAGGAAATCCTGTACATCGCCAGGCGTGAGGCCGTTGAGTTTGCCAATGAACGCGAAATATTCCTCTGGCGTGAGAAAGTCGATCAGAAAGCCTTCGTCCAGGTGGGAGCCGGTGTAGGTTTTCCAGTCTTCGGTGGCGCGCACGTTTTCGCCCTTGCTGAACACTTCGCCTTTAGACGGCCTGATCAGGTCCAGAATCATTCTGAAGAAAGTGGTTTTGCCCGCGCCGTTGTTGCCCACCAGGCCAATGGTTTCGCCTTTCTGCACCGTGAGGGCCGGAATATTGACAACGGTCACGCCGCTGTAGCTTTTCTGAAGGTCACGTACTTCTATCATGGTTTTTATTTTTTAGACACAAGTATCAGGTATCAAGACACAAGACGTTTGTGTGGTTTTTAACTTTAAATCGAGGTAAAAATTCAATCTTTTGGTTTGGAAAAGCCTAGGCCTGTCTGAAACCGGCGGCAATGGCGTATTTCTGCGCCTGGAAACGGTTCACTACCACGCCCAGCAACTGCTTATGGAAGATGAAGCCCAAAAGCCCCACCACGCCCACGGCGGCAATGCCCCACCACGGGTGCCCCATCAGCCCGAACGGCAGATAAATCAAGATAGGCAGCACCAAGGCCGGCAACATCATGATAAACTGTGAGGCGCCCACACCCTGCCAGTTAAAGGAAGAGCCTTTGCTCAGGTCCATGCGCTTTTTGTTGTAAGTGCTTAAATACAGAATCACGAAGGTGTTGATCCCAATGTTGTAGAAGAAACAGGCCGTGTTGATCAGCATGATTTTCCCGCCAATCTCTGGCAGCAAACCGTACAGCAAAGTAATTAAGTACGCCATGGCGCAGGTAGGCACAAACATCCAGAACTTGCTCAGGTAGAACGTGTACGGGCTGATGCGCTTGGTCAGCAGAGCGTCAAAATGGGCGCTTTGCCAGCCCGGCACAAACTGTCCGTAGCTCATCATCAAGATTCCGGTCATGAACACGCCCGGGAAAATGAGCATGGCAAACCCGTCTGTGTACATTTTGTTAGTGTAGAACAAAAAGCCGTAGGCCAGCAGCACCGTGCCCATGGTTACCGTAGACTTGGTGCGTTTGTGGCGCATGATCAACTTGATTTCCATGCTGATCAAGGTACCCACCTGCCCGAACCGCTGCAAGAACCCAATCTCCGTAGAATCGCCTACTTTAGACTGTTTCCTGATTCTGATTTCCTCTGGGTAGGTGTGCGCCGCCATGAACTGGTAATTCACCCAGTACACCACCGCCAGCAGCGCCACCGGCAGCAACAACCACAGCGGCTGCGTGCCCAAGCCGTTGAAAAACACGCCAGACGCCTTGCCCAAGGAGATATAGTTGAGGTAATCTGCCGTAGCCAGTAAAATCACCGCCAGCAGAAAGCCCGCCGTGGCCATGGGTTTCTCCACCAGTTGGCGCTTGAAATACATGGTCAGAAAGTTGTTCACCAAGGTCAGGAAGAAAAGCCCCGCCACCCAGAGCCAGGCCCCGCCCATGCCATAGGCCGTGGGCAACACCTTCACCGCGAACGGAATGAACAGCAACAACGGCAAGAAATTGAACAGGCTGGTAATGGATTTCCAGAGGATGAAATGCACCAGCTTTCCTTTGCCCACCGGCAAATGCAGGTACGGCTGAATGCTGAGCACCGGCAACTCCTGCATGAAAAACCGCAACGACAAGTCCACCAAGAAATAGTAGAGCAACAGGCGGTTCACAATTTCTACGGCGTTGCCGTTGGGCGAATAATACTCAATGATGTTGTCCAGGAAGAAACTGAGCGCCACCACGTAGAGCAGCATAAGCACCATAAAGAAGCCCAACACCAGGTTCACGGCCAGGTTTTTCTGCCAGACACTGGAACGGGTGGCTTCTTTCCATTGGTGGGAAAGGAGTAATCTAATCATACGCGAAAGGGTTGTTTGTGTAGTGTGGCTGATTTACTGAATTAGTATGGTCAACCTCCTAAATATTACACCCTTGCGGTATTTTATTCATTTTGGGTCAGGATGGAGGCAGAGGTGTGGTTTCCGTTTTTGGCCACGTTTTAGGAAATGAAGGCAAAAACGGGAATTGGCGCAGACACTCGTAGGAGCTGCGCGCACTACGAGGTCTTTTGAGTAACTGCAGCCGGGTCCTCAACCGTAGAGACAAGGCAATGCCTGGTCTCTACCACGCATTTCCCAGTTTCGCCTCCATTTCCAATTTAGAGCCCGAAAACGCAATTGGCGCAGACCTCACAGGTTTCCAAAACCTGTGAGGTCTTCTGAGCTGGCGGCACTTCTGATGCCCAAAACGCTGACTGCCTTTCAACTGTCTCTTTTCCAGCCTTTCCATCGAGCGCCTAAGTAGGTTCCGTCGCCGGCAGGCGGGTGCCGAAGGCACCAGGAAGCTGGTACAGCGCGAGAGGGGAAGGCGGGGCCTCGCGGCCGTGAGCGCTCGGAGCCCGGCTATGGAAAAGGCCGTCTTGTAGGGCAAAGGATGCAACGGGAGTTTGAAAGGGAGGTGTATTGCGTGCACATGAATTATAGCTTGAACCGCAGCCTTGGTCGTTGATGATAACACCAACAACGGCGAAGGAAACTGCTTGTACACCTTTGAAAGTCAAGAAAAGGAAAGCAATAATCTTCGTTAGATCCTTCGATAAACTCAGGATGACGTTAAATTGTGTGGCCTTAAAATCGAAAGATGAATAAGGAAACACTTACCCAAACAACTTCAACTTACGCCGCTACCTCCAAACTCTCCAATTCCCCATACGCCCCTTTCAACGCTTTCAAATGACTCCCGAACATCTTCTGGATATACCATTTCAAAAAGAAATACCCCAGCACGGCCCCAATGAAAAAGCCGACGGCCAGCCGCAGATACATCTGTTCCCAGGGTAAATGCGAGATGTTGATGCCGTTGGCCAGTTTAAGGTACACCAGCTGCCCGGCCACCAACCCGATGGGCGCCAGCAGCATGTTGGTCCAGAAGTAGAGCCGCGTGAGGCCGGTGAGCATCTCAATAAGGTTCTTCAAGGTGGCGCGCAGGTTGGCCGTGGTCACGTTCAAGGCCCGAAGCCGCTGCAGACGCACCCAGAAATACCCCACAAACGGCAGGCAAATGACCATGATTACCCCGCACAGCATCTGGAACACCGGGTCATTCTCTATCAAAAAGATGGCCAGGCCAAACAACACCACGGTGAACAGCTGCACCACCAGTTCAAAATAAATGTTCTTCTTGAGCTTGGTCACCGCGTTCTCTGTGCGGGTTTTGAGCAAGCCCGATATCTGGTCCTCAGAGACCTGGTGCGCCGCCGCCGACTGGGCCGCATACTGGTGCCAGGTGTCTTTGAGGCTATCTAATTTCATCATACACCGGAGTTAATAATTTCTCTAATTTCGCTTTGATGCGGTTCAACTTCACGCCCACGTTAGATTTGGTGATGCCAATGATATCAGCCATCTCGTCATAACTTTTGTCTTCCAGGTAGAGCATCACAATGGCTTTCTCCACTTGGGAGAGCTGGTCAATGGCGGCATAGAGGTATTTTACTTTCAATTCATATTCTTCGGAGGTGTCCGGCACGGCGGGTATCTGCAGGTCTGTGTCTGAGAGGGAACCGTAATGGGGCCGGCGGCTTTCTTTCCGGAAACTGGAGACGGCCGTGTTCAGGGCCACCCGGTACATCCAGGTGCTTACCTTAGATTCATGCTTAAACGAAGGATACGACCGCCAGAGTTGCAACACAATTTCCTGGAACAGGTCTTTCCGTTCTTCGGGGTCCCGACAGTACATGCTGCACACCTTATGGATCAGGGCCTGGTCCTGGGCAATGAGCTTCACAAATTCTGCACGAAGGGCCGGGTTTTCCACCGTTTTACTGATTTATTTAAAGTATTAGTAGCCTACTCAGCCCGTAAATTACAATTTCCCCGGCAAAGACCTTTTTGAAATGGTTGATTGGTGGTTGATTGTTGATTGCTGCTTGTTGATTGTTTTCTCAGCAGTTACCAATTCTACTGCTGGCGCGAGTGTTTAGCGCAGCGTCACTCGTGTCTAACGGAGGTTAGGTAGTCTCCCGACTGCCCTCGCTGCGTCAGCAGCGAAAGTGTGTATTTTAGATGACGCATTTCGTCCCCCTTTGAAGGGGGTTGGGGGATGATAAAGGTAGGAGAAGAGCCATTAGCTATAACAATGAAACTATAGCTGCCGCAAGTTTAGCGCTAGCGTAACTATGTGGCGTTCCAAGTTGTGAGTTTATAAACTCACGTCAGTTGATATACTGATTAAGTGTATTCCCACAAGTTAGGCTAGCGCTAAACTTGCGGGAGATTTAGTTTCATAGGCTTGGTTCTACTAATTGTAAGTGTCTTTATCATCCCCCAACCCCCTTCAAAGGGGGACGAAATGCGTCATCTAAAATGCGAAATGTCGCTGCTAGGGCAGCGAGGGTAGTCGGGAGACTACCCGATCGGTATGCGCGAGTGACGCTGCGCTAAACAATCGCGCCAGCATGAGAAGATTAAGCAATAGTTTATTCCCCTTTAAAACATAAAAATCCCACCAAATCTGCTCTGGTGGGATTTTCTGTTTTGGGGCTCATTTCTGAAAATGAGCCTGAAAACGTGTTTTAAGGAACGATGAACCTTACGGAAAGATACCCAAGGCTTGGTAGCTCACGCCAATCTTATCAATGGCCGAGTAGAAACCGGCGGTGCGGAGGTCGGTGATTTTGGGCACCTGGCGCATCACATCTCTAATTTGGTGGTAGGCGGTGATCATGGTGTCTTCCAGGCCGGAGTAGACCAAGTCACGTTCATCGGCGCCATGGATGATAAGGAGTTTTTCTTCGGCACTTAAGGATTTACCGGTGGACTTTTCAATGGTTTCTACCAAGCGCTTGAGGCTGGCTTCCTCAGCGCGTTTGCCCATGCGCCCGAAGCGTACGTTAGACAAATTCTTGAGCCACTCAAAGTAGGAAACGGTAACCCCGCCCGCGTTCAGGTACAAATCTGGGATGATCACCACGCCGCGCTCCAACAGAATACGCTCAGCTTCCTGGGTAACGGGGCCGTTGGCACCTTCGGCAATGATTTTGGCTTTGATGCGCGCAGCGTTGTCGCCGTGAATCACGTTCTCCAGGGCGGCGGGCAAGAGCACATCACAATCATGCTCCAGCAATTCCGCCGAGCTTTCCAGGAATACGCAGCCTTCATAACCTTTGAGGGTTTCGTTCTCTTTCCTGAACTTCATGACCGCTTCCACGTCAATTCCGTCTGGGTTGAAGATACCGCCTTCGCGTTCCGCAATACCCGTAATGATGGCGCCAGCCTGCTGACAGTAATGTGCGGCATGGTAGCCCACGTTCCCCAAACCCTGCACAATAATGCGCTTGCCTTGTATGCCCGTTGAAAGGCCCAGCGGTTTCATCAATTCAGTGTCTTCCAGGGTTTCACGCAGCCCGAAGAACACGCCCATACCGGTAGCCTCGGTCCGGCCTCTGATCCCGCCCTGGCCCACGGGCTTTCCGGTTACGCAGCCCAGCGCGTTGGTTTCACCGAATTTGAACGTGTGGTAGGTATCGGCAATCCAAGCCATTTCGCGGGCACCGGTTCCGTAGTCGGGTGCGGGCACGTCTAAGGCAGGGCCGATCAGATTCTTCTTGATCAACTCACTGGCGAAGCGGCGGGTCACTTTCTCCAGCAGTTCATCTGACGACGTGCGCGGGTTGATTTTCACGCCGCCCTTCGCGCCGCCAAACGGAACATCCACCACGGCGCACTTGAAGGTCATCAGCGTGGCCAGGGCCACCACTTCGTCCTCATCCACGTGCATGCTGTAGCGTATACCGCCTTTGGTGGGCAGCTTGTGGTGACTGTGCTGGGCACGTATGCCTTCATAGACCTGAATCTGCCCGTTGATCTCCACCGGAAAACTCACTTTGTACACGCTGTTGCAGATTTTGATCTGCGCCAGAATGCCAGGAGAAAGTTGGGAGTGCTGGGCGGCGTTGTCATAATAGTAATGCACGCTGTCCAGGAATTCGCGGCCGGGAGAAATGGGTAGACTCATAGTTTCTATGGGTTGGTGAATGATAGATAGAACGTACTAATACGCCAGGGCGTTGCTTAATCTAACAAGTGTTAGCAAGAGAAGAAAAGAAATTCCGTTTTTGGCCTCATTTACGGAAATGAGCCCCAAAACGAACCGCTACTCAGGCAACTATTGCTTTCTGCTGAATAATGCGGAAATTACACATTCCTTTATCATTACAACTCGCTTTTATGACTTCTATTTCATCTTTCGCCCGCACTGGCCTGGCCGCGCTGGGAATAGTCTTTGCCGGTTCTGCCGCGCAGGCGCAGGCCATTATCAAACAAGACCCTATCATCAAGACCCTAACCGAGCAGGTTTCTGCCCAGGAACTGGAGCGCCTGGTGCGCGGCCTGGTGAGCTTTGAGACCCGCCATTCATTGAGCACCACCAAAGACAAAAAGAAAGGCATTGGCGCGGCGCGTAACTGGGCAGAAGCCGAAATGCAGAAAGCCGCCGCCACTTCTGGCGGCCGCATGACCGTGACCCAAGACAAATACATCATTAAAGCCGACGGCCGCCGCATAAAAGAAGACATAGAGATGGCCAACGTAATGGCGACGCTCAAAGGCACCGACCCCACTGACGACCGCGTGTTTTTGGTGAGTGGCCACATTGACTCAAGAAATACCGACGTGATGGACGCCACCGGCAAAGCGCCCGGCGCCAATGATGACGGCTCAGGCACCGCGGCGGTGATTGAACTGGCCCGCGTCATGGCGAAGCAGCAATTCCCGGCTACCATTATTTTTGTCTGCGTGCAGGGCGAAGAGCAAGGTTTGTACGGGGCAAAGCACCTGGCCGAACGCGCCAAGAAAGAGAACTGGAATCTGGTGGCCATGCTCAACAATGACATGATCGGGAACTCGTTCTCAGACGAAACCAACCTCAAAGACAACACCCGCGTGCGCATTTTCTCTGAAGGCGTGCCTGCTCTGGAAACCCCTGAGATGACCGCCCTGCGCAAAAGCACCGGCGGCGAAAACGACAGCCGCAGCCGCCAACTGGCCCGTTACATGAAGGAAATGGGCGCGCGCTATATTCCGCAGTTAGAAGTGGTGTTGAACTACCGCACAGACCGTTTCCTGCGTGGCGGCGACCACACCCCGTTCAGCCAGGCTGGTTTTACGGCAGTGCGTGTCTGTGAGATGAACGAAAACTACCGCTACCAGCACCAGAACGTGCGCACAGAAAACGGCATTGCCTACGGCGATTTCCCGGAACACGTTGATTATGAATACGTGCGCAAGAACACCGCTTTGAACCTGGCCACCTTGGCAAATCTGGCATTGGCTCCCTATTCACCTGAAGAAGTGGGCGTAGTGACCAGCAACCTCACCAACCAAACCGAACTGCGCTGGAAGGCCCCTACCAAAGGCGAAAAACCGGCGGGCTATTACATCTTAATGCGTGAAACGTCGGCGGCTATGTGGGAAAAGAAAATCTACGTGGACGGCACCACCACCACCCTGCCCTACTCCAAAGACAACTACTTCTTCGCGGTGCAGGCCGTTGACGCAGAGGGCCATGAAAGTTTACCGGTCATGCCTAAGCCGATAAGATAACCTCACCCCAACCCCTCTCCCACGGAGAGGGGCTTTTTTTTTAACTTCCGTTTTCGGCTTCGTTTCTGGAAATGAGGGCAAAAACGCAACCGTAACGTCGTGGCACCGACACGACGTGTTTCCATGAAACGAAAGCGCCTCAACTCAGAACAAACCAAAAGCCTGGGCCAAGCTGTGAAGAAAAGTCTTGCTCTTACTTGAAACAGTTTCCTGCGAGAGACACGTCGTGTTAATGTCACGACGCTACGGTTCTGAATTGCGTTTTCGGCTTTGTTTCTGGAAATGAGCCCGAAAACGGAAACTGCTGGCTCCTAAAAGATAGAGAAAACAAAATATTTACGGTAAAGGGCTCTTACTGAAAACCTTTCTCCCGTAAAAGGGTAATGCACAGAAAGCAATCTCTTGTGCCATAGGTGTTATCTACCTGTAAATGCCTGGCACCTGGTTTCGTCCGGCGTCTTGGCGTGTTTTGCTTTCCCGGCTTCTATCTCTATCTCAACCATATGCAATTTTTTTACATCCGTTTCCTTTTTACTGTGCTGTTGCTAACCGCTACGCTTTCCAGGGCTAGCGCCCAAAAAGTGGGTCTGGTGCTGAGCGGTGGCGGCGCCAAGGGGCTGGCCCACGTGGGCGTGCTCAAGGTGCTGGAGAAAAACAACATTCCCATTGACTACATTGTGGGCACCAGCATGGGTTCTGTGATTGGTGCGCTCTACGCGGCCGGGTATTCGCCGGCTGACATTGAGGAGCTGGTGCTTTCGCCCAAGTTCCAGTACTGGGTGTCTGGCCGGCAGCTGGAAGACCGGGCGTTCAACTATTTCAACATAGACCCCTCGCCGGCTACGCTGCGCCTGCCCCTGAGCCTGAAAGGCAACCTCAAATTTAACACCACCTCCAGCGGCCTGATCAATGACGTGAACCTGAACTACGCGCTGGCTTCTACGCTGGCGGCGGGCGGGGCCATTGCCGCCTATGATTTTAACAAGCTGTTTGTGCCCTTCCGGAGTTTGACCGCCGAAATTTTCACGCGCCAGCAGATCATCCAGCGCAGCGGCTCCCTGGCAGAGGCCGTCCGGAACTCCATGGCGGTGCCTTTGGCGTTCAGGCCCATCAGGCAGGCAGACGGCCGTTATCTGTTTGACGGCGGCCTGTTCAACAACTTCCCCACAGACGTCATGAAATCTGAGTTCAAGCCAGACGTGATCATTGGCGTGAACGTGGGCGATGTCTCCTATAAAAAATACCCGCATGAGAAAGACGATGAACTGCTGGGCACCTCATTGGTTTTCCTGAGCTTTGACGTGGCCGACACGCTGGCCGTGGGCCCCAACGGTGTCTTAATTCAGCCCGACCTGGATGGCTACGGCACCACAGACTTCGCGCGAGTGAAAGAACTGATAGACCTGGGCGTGAAAGCCGCCGAAGATCGTTTGCCGCTCATGAAACAGCGCATTGCCCGCCAGGTTGACTCTGTGAGCCTGCGCGCCCGCCGTGACAAGTTTCAGGAGAAAGCCCCGCCGCCACGTTTTGCCTCGGTAAGCGTGCAAGGGTTAAAAGACAACCAGAAAGATTACGTGGCCAAGTTCTTCCGGCGCTCCAACGGGAAAAACTATTCCATAGATGACATTGAGGAAGGCTATTACCGGTTGGCGGCCAATGACTTTTTCAGGGGCATTTACCCCCGTATAAAATATGACAGCGCGGCCGGCGGCTACGCCCTCAACATTGACGCCCGGCAAAGCCACAACGCCACCGCTGAGATTGGCGCTGTATTCGGCACGCGGCCGGTAGATAACCTGTTTTTGGGTCTGGAGTACCGGTACCTCAACCGGCTGCTGTACACGGTGGCGGCCAACGCTAATATAGGTAGATTTTACACGGGCGGCCAGTTTGGGTTCAGGGTGAATGTGCAGGGGCGGCTTCCGTTTTACGTGGAACCTTCTGTTATGTACCAATCGCTTAATTACCTAGATGCCGGCGGTTTTCTGGACCAGGACGCCACCAGCACCCAGCTGCGTCAGCGCGATTTTAAGGTAGGTTTCCAGACGGGCATCAGCCATAATTTCAGGAGCCGGATTGTGCTGGAAGGTGTTTGGTTCTCCAATGAAGACCAGTACGCCAACAGCAGCAACGTGTCTTCTGATGATGTGCTGGATGAAACCGATTTCTCTGGCTACACGGCTGCCCTTAGGTTTGAACGCAATTCTTTGAACCGCAAAATGTACTCCACCAAAGGGCACCGGGCCACGCTGGGCGTGCGCGGCGTGTCTGGGCAGGAGCTTTACCGGCCGGGCACCACTTCCCTGAACCCAGAATCCAGAACCGAAGACCACCAATGGCTCCAGTTTTCGGCTACGTATGAAGGCTATTACCCGTCTGCCAATGACAAGCGCAGCTGGGGCTATTTCATAGAAGGCGTTTTGAGCACGCAGGGCGCTTTCTCTAATTACCGGTCCTCGTTGACCACCGCGCCGGTGTTTGCGCCGCTGCCAGACTCCCGCACCCTGTTCCTGGACAATTACCGGGCCTCCAGGTACGGCGCCCTGGGCTTGCGGTTCTCGCAGAACCTGTTCACCAAGTTTGAATGGCGCACTGAAGCCTTCACCCACATCATCCATCAGCCATTGAAAGAAAACGCAATGCAGCTTGGCATAAAAGAGAAAGGCTTCTCAAGGCCGTTTGTGACCGCCAGTTCTGGCCTTATCTTCAACTCGCCCATTGGTCCGGCCGCTTTGCACGTGATTCATTATGATAATGACGCCCACCGCTGGGCCGTGTTTGGGCACCTGGGCTTTCTGCTGTTCCGCAACCGCACGCTGCAATAGCCAACCTTGTTAAAAGCCGAACTCCCGTTTTGGGGCTCATTTTCAGAAATGAGCCCCAAAACGGGAGTTTTTTATGGAAATCAATGCTGCTTTACAAAACCTGCGCTACGTAGTATTCGGTTTTCAGCGCATTTCCTGAAACAAGGCCCAAAGTATCTTCTGGTGTGGCTGTTAATTAAAAGGAAAATAAAAGAACGGCAGGGTTTCCTATGGCTTCGCCATTGGGACAGGAAGAGGCCTGCCGCTCTTTAAGCTGCTCTGGGCAAGGGAATATACCCAGAGGAAGAAAGCTCTACTGGAATGCGTTTTCGGGCTCATTTCTGGAAACGGAGCCGAAAACGGGAATTAGCCGCGGCGCTTCACGCCGCCGCTGCCAGACACGCGGCTGTTCACGCTGGGCGAACCGTCATAAGAAACCCGGCCGCTGCCGCTGATGCTGGTCTTTAAAGTGGACTTGGCGTTTACCTCACAGTTACCGGAGCCTGAAATGCTCACTTTGGTATTGTCTGTGGCGAAGGAATAGCCGCGCAAAGACCCGGACCCGCTCACCGACACGGTGCTTTCCTTGCCTTCGCCGGTGAGTTCAATGCTGCCGGAGCCCGAGATGCGGCTGCTCACTTTCTCTACTTTGGCAGAAACCTCAATCTTGCCTGAACCGCTCACCGCCAGATCCAACGACTCACCTTTGAATGTGTCTTCACTGGTGATTTTGCCGGAACCGCTCACGGCCAGGGCTTCTATCTTAGGCACGGTGATGTAGATGGTCACGCGCTCCCTGTTGTTCCAGCTCATGTTCCAGTTGCCTTCTTTGGTTCTGATACGCAACTGCCCGTCTTTCACCTCGGTTACCAGTTCGGCCAATAAATCAGAATCGCCTTGTAGGCGGAGGCTTTGAGTGCCGCCCTGGCGCAAAATGAGGGTGGCGGGGTAACCCAAGCCTATTTTGGTGAAACTGTCTACACGGCGGGTTTCTTCTGCCACACGTTTGGCAGAGACAAAAGAAGACAACGAGATGGCCAACACCACCAAAGACAACAGGGAGAAGATAGAACGGTTTTTCATGGCTTTATCTGTTACGGTTCATGCTAAAGATGTAAAACCACGCCTGAAGGTTGCTTGTACTTTCTAAATTTTTTAAGAAATTTTAAAAGCCCCCTTATTTTAAGCCGAAATCTGCCATTGCCCTAGTTGCTTTACGGCGCACGGTGATTTTTCCGTTTTCGGCCCCATTTCTGGAAATGAAGCCAAAAACGGATTTTATAAGGTGGCCGCTTTACTGTTAGAAATATTGGTGGAATTGGTGATGTCCGCAAAAATTCGTCTTGACAAAAATTAACCGTTTACCTGCACCAGGGTATGACATAAAAAAGGCTGCCTTTTTGGGGCAGCCTTCACATTCACAAGAAGTTAAGTAGTATTTACAAGGTAGTGGCCGTCAATTGAAAAGCACCTTTTAACTGATGGATGACGCCGTTGGCGAAGAGTTGGTCTTCTTGCTGCAGCCGCACGCCGGCCACAATGGTAGCGCCTTTTTTCTTGCAGATCCGGAGTTTACTGCCGTCAATGGTTTTCAGGTCAGAGCCGTCGCGCAGGTCAGCGGTGGTGAGCGCGCCAGCTATAATGTGTTTGGAAAAAAAGCTTCTGAGTTTGTCTGGGGCAGCGTCTTGGTAAGCGGTGAGGGCCTGCGCAGACGGTACAAAGAACGTGTACGTGTCTCCGCTAGAGAGCAACGGCATCAGTCCGGCTTTGGTCACCAGGTCTAGTAAAAGTTGTTGGTTGTTGGCGGCCAACCCTTCGCCCATGCTCATGCGGGCGGTTTTAGAAGTGGTAGCTGCGCCCGCCGCCAGAAAAGACTGCGCCTGCATCATGAAGGGCAACCATAGCATCACAGCTAAAGCTACAATAATCTTGATATAGTTAAATTTGCGCATTTTCTTTTCTCCTTTCATCAGCCCGTATAACACCGTATACGGACAATATAGAAAAAAGATAGAAAACGCTATATATCTTAAAGTACAAATTTTTTATCCGAACAAAGAACCCTTTATTTGCTCAAAGAAACCCGGTAAAATCTGCGGCACCAGCAAAATAGCCAGCACAAACCCGAAGGCCGCGCCGTAAAAGTGCGCGCTGTGGTTCACACCGTCTGTGCCCTTCTTGCCCATATAATAGGAATACGCCAGATAAAGGAAACCAAACACGTAGCCTTTGATGGGTAGCGGAATGGGGAAAATGATCATATCGCCCAGCGGGTGAAAATAAATACTGGCGAACAAAATTGCCGCCACTCCGCCAGAAGCACCCAGGGAATAATAGTTATGGTCTTGCCTGTGCTTGAAATAAGTGGGAATGTCTGACACAATGATGGCCCCCAGATACAGCAGCAGGAAAAACGCAATGCCCAACCCCGGCCCGTACAGCTGAATCAACACGCCTTCCACCAACTGCCCGAAGGAGTAGAACACAAACATATTGAAGAACAGGTGCATGAAATCTGCGTGCAGAAACCCCGAGGTCAAGAAGCGCCAATATTCATTGTTCTGCGCCACGCTCACGGGGTGGTGTACCCAATTCTCCATCAGGTTTTTGTTCTGCCAGGCATAGATAGAGGCACCAACGGTAAGAATAATCAGGAGAAGCGTGATACTAATGGGCATAGGGAATAAAGTTTGAGCGGGCTAAGATAGCAGACTTATAAGAATGGAATCAGGGTGCTAATGGTTCTTACTGGCTTGTATTAATTGAAATTCAATTTATTACCGGTAAGGTAAGTTGGCAGGTCTTTAAAAACCTTAACATCACTCTCTACTTCCAGCTGGCACTTTCTTTTAGTAATATCCTTACCTGCTTCATCTGTCATTTTATAAGTACTATCAATCATAGTGAAGGAAGGTGAGTATATCTGAATTATTTTCTCTCTAGTTACACCTTCTAAATATTCATCATTTGGGCAAGATGTGTTAAATGCACTTACCTCCTTCTCAAATGCGAAAGTTTTACCTTCTGCCGTAAAGTAGTGACTAAACATCATGTCCCAATCACCGCTTTCACTAAATGGCATCTCTGAAACTCGTACAAGGCGCCCTTGATTGTCAAAAAGCAGATTGAATGTACTTTCTATTTCTTCGGGCCAATTATTGAAAACTTGGACAAACCCACGTGAAGGCAGTTTAACCCAAACTTGAAATTGCTTACGGCTCAGCGTAAGGATGGTATCTTGTAATTCAAGCTGGAAGATTGAATCTATGGTGGCCTTTTTCTGAACCAATGAGTTTTTTAAACCTGATGGATATGTGGTGACTTCCGCTTCAACTACTGGCTGTGTATTATCATTTGAATCGTCTTGTTTTGGAGCACAGGCATAGATGGTAAACAAGAGGAAAAGTAAAATTGAAATTTTTTTCATTACAGCAAAGCAAGATACATCAAGTACATTCTCAACTTATATCGCTACAATCAACTATCCCTTTCTATCAGTTGGGTGGCCAGAACTCTGAGCAACTCTTTCTTGCTATTAAGGGCATTGACCTGGTTGAGGTGTTGCATGCCCCGCTGGAAATAGTGGTTGATCTGGCTCTGGGTCACGTGCTGAATGTCAAGACCGTTGTAAATGTCTTTGATGGCCTGTACTTTCTCCTGTTCCTGGGTGGCGTCTGTCTGCCCTTGCCACTTGAGCAGTTCTTGTTTTTGGGTGGCCGATGATTTTTCCAGCGCGGTCAGCAGCAGGTAGGTTTTCTTGTCAGAGACAATGTCGCCGCCCACGCGTTTGCCAAATTTGGCCTGGTCGCCGTACACGTCTAATAAATCATCGCGCAGCTGGAAGGCAATGCCCATGTGAATCCCGAATTCCTTTAAATGCAGCGCATCTTCTTCTGAGGCATTGTTGATACGGGCACCCAATTCCAGACTGAAGCCCAGCAACACCGCGGTTTTGAGCGTGATCATGTTGATATATTCATCAATGGTCACGTCTTGGCGCGTCTCAAACTCCATGTCCAGCTGTTGGCCTTCGCAAACCTGGGCGGCGCAGGTGCTGAACAGTTGTAGAATCTGGGCTAATTTTTCAGGCTCCACCCCCAGGAAGAATTCATAGGCGCGCACCAGCATTACGTCACCACTCAAGATGGCGGTGTTGGTGTTCCATTTTTCATGCACGGTGGCCTTCCCGCGGCGGAGTGGGGCGTTGTCCATGATGTCATCATGCATGAGCGTGAAGTTGTGGAAAACCTCTACGCCAATGGCTGGCATCAACGCTTTGTCCACGTTGTCATGGAACAAATTTGCGCCTAGCAAGGTGAGTAAAGGGCGCACGCGTTTACCGCCCAGTTCCATCATATACCTGATGGGAGCATATAATTCGTCTGGCGCTTTGCCATACGTAAGAGTGGAAAGCGTTTGGTTTATGCGCTCAGTAAAATGCGAAATATCCACAGGAAAAAGTATTAGTAAAACCCTATATACACGGCGGAAAGCCACAAAATAGAGGGAGATTTATCAAAGCTACTGTAAAATAAGCAAAGGCGCCGTTTTGTTTTGGAACAGGCATAAAATTCCCGTTTTAGAGCCCATTTCTGAAAATGAGCCCGAAAACGGGAATTTCAATTTTGTCTAAACCGTAGCGTCGTGGCACCGACACGACGTGGCTCCATGAAACAATAGCACCTCTTCACGCAACAGACCTAACTTCAGCAAAAGCTGCGGAAACAGGTTATTGCTTATTTGAGAAGTATCCTGCTGCGTAGAACCACAACGTGTCAGTGCCACGACGCTACAGGTGCAATTGCGTTTTCGGGCTCATTTCCGAAAATGAGCCCGAAAACGCCGATCCTCGGTCTACTACTTTTTAACGGTGTCTACCAAGATCAAGTCAATGGTGCGTTCCAACACGTTGGCCGCTTTCACTTCCACAATCACCTCGTCACCAAACGAGATAATCTTCTTGTTGTTCTGGCCAATGATGCGGTAGTTGGCCGAATCCAGCTCGTAGAAATCGTCTTGCAAATCTGCCAGGCGAACCATGCCTTCGCACTTGTTCTCTTCAATCTCCACGTACATGCCCCAATCTGTCAAGCCAGAGACAATGCCCTTGAACTGCTGACCGATGAAGCCGCTGATGAATTCCACCTGCTTGAACTTGATGGAGGCACGTTCTGCGTCTGCGGCGCGTTTCTCCATGTCTGAAGAATGCAGGCAACGCTCGTCGTATTCCTCTTTCTCGGCGTGGAAATCTTTGTGCGTGTACTGGGCAATCAGGCGGTGGGCCATCATGTCTGGATAACGCCTAATGGGCGAGGTGAAGTGCGAGTAATGCGCGAACGCCAATCCGAAGTGACCCTCAGCTTCTGTGCTGTACTTGGCCTTGGCCATGGTTCTGATGGCCAGACTCTGGAGCACGTTCTGCTCAGGTTTGCCTTCGGTTTGGTCAGCCAGCTTGTTCAGTTCTTTGCTAATGTCTTTGCCTTCCTCCAAATCTACCTTGTAGCCAAACTTACGCGCGAACAAGGAGAAGTTCTGCAGTTTCTCTGGGTCTGGCGCGCCGTGGGTACGGTACACCATGGTCAGCTTCTTGTCGCCTTTCTTCATTTTGTAGACATGCTCGGCCACATATTTGTTAGCCAAGAGCATGAATTCTTCAATGAGTTTGTGGGCGTCTTTGCGTTCCTTCACATACAGAGAAAGTGGCTTGCCGTTCTCGTCTAGCTTGAATTTAACTTCAATGGTCTCAAAGTTCACGGCTCCGTTCTTGAACCTGATATCTTTGAATTTCTTGGCCAGTTCGTTCAGTTTCAGAATTTCAATGGCGTAGTCACCAGCGCCGGCTTCAATCACTTCCTGGGCTTCCTCGTAAGCAAAGCGGCGGTCTGAATGGATAACGGTGCGGCCAATCCAGTAATTATGGATTTTGGCGCTCTCGTCAATCTCAAACACTACTGAGAACGTGAGCTTGTCTTCATTCGGTCTTAAAGAGCACAGTCCGTTGGACAAATGCTCCGGCAGCATGGGAATGGTTCGGTCTACCAGATACACTGACGTGGCACGGCGGTAGGCTTCTTTCTCCAGCTTAGATTTAGGCTGTACGTAATGCGTGACATCAGCGATGTGCACACCAATCTCCCAGTTACCGTTCTCCAGTTGTTGCACGCTCAGGGCGTCATCAAAGTCTTTGGCGTCTGCGGGGTCAATGGTGAACGTGGTGATGTTCCGGAAGTCGCGGCGCTTGGCAATTTCCTCTTTAGTGATTTTGTCTGAAATAGCGTTGGCTTCTTCCTCTACCCCTTCCGGAAATTCAAACGGCAAGCCGAACTCTGCCATGATGGCGTGGATCTCAGCGTTGTGCTCACCGGCCGGCCCGAAGACTCTGATCACTTCGCCGTTGGGGTTTTTCTTAGGGTCATCTGGCCATTCGGTGATGCGTACCAAGACTTTGTCGCCGTGCTGGGCATCATTGAGGTTGCGCTCGCCCACAAACACGTCAAAATACATGCGTTTCATGTCGGGCACAATAAAGCCGTAGCCTTTGGACATTTCCAGACGGCCTACCACTTCTTCGCGCTCGCGTTGCAAGACTTCCACCACTTCGCCTTCTGGACGGTCACCGGGTTTGCGGCTCTTTCTGAGCTGTACGCGCACCGTATCACCCGCCATGGCGAACATCAGTTTCTCCACGGGCACGCGCACGTCCTGCTCGCTGTCTTCAGAGATCACGTAGGCATGGCGGCCGTTGGCCAGATCCACTTTGCCTACCAAGGTTGGGCCCGAGCCTCTTCTGGAACTATCGCGGTCACGGTCACGGTCTCTGCTCCCCCGGCTGCTGCTGCGTTCACCGCCACGTTCCGGACGGCTTGAAGCGCGTTCGCCTCGGGTAGTAGTGCTGACAGAGCCAGAATAGTCTTGGTTAAAAACGTAGGCATCATCTTGCGTGTGCAGGACTTCGCCGTTCTTCTTCATGGTTTTCAGGATGCCGGAGACTTCTTCGCGGCCTTCTTTGTTGGTCACGCCCAGGCGGCGGTTAATCTGCCGGTAGGTGAACACGGTGCCGGGCTCGGTGCTGAACATGTTCAACAGCACAGCACGTGAAATTTCCCCCACATTGGGCGAGCTTGCTTTTCTTCTACCACCGCTGCGTTCACCGCGCGGGGCACCTTTGTCTTTTCTTGTATTTTCTGACCGTGGGCCTGACTCGTTGCCAGTGCCTGGGCCTCTTCTTTTTCTTTCCATTACTTTTTGTCAATGTTGCTGACACACTCTTTTCTGTTGGTGCCAGATTGGGCGTATTATTTCGCCTCAATAGATTAATATGTGCCTTCTGTTTAGAGAGGAAGACGTTACTCTGTTTCGGTTTTTGGCCTGCGTTTGGGAAATGAGGGTCAAAACGCCGGTGAGGGAATAGAGTTTCGCAAATATACCTATTCGTCTATACTTGATTTATAGACTTTTCGTTTCTCCTGGGCCGCTAAAATATCTGCCAGTTCCCCAGACGGCACCGCCTGCAGTAAAGCCTTGGTGTATGCATGCTGCGGGCGCTCATAGATTTCTTCTGACGTTCCTTCCTCCACAATTTTGCCCTCGTGCATGACCAGTACCCGGTCGGCCATGAATTTAGCTACTGCCAGATCATGCGTGATGAACAGAATGGTGAGGTTGAACTGCCGTTTGAGTTGGTTGAGCAAATTGAGCACCTGCGCCTGCACAGACACATCTAGGGCAGAAACCGCTTCGTCACAGATGATACACGTGGGGTTAGACGCCAGGGCGCGCGCAATACTGATACGCTGTTGCTGACCTCCTGAAAATTCCTGGGGATAACGTTGAAAATGATGGGGCTGCAGACCTACTGTTTCTAGTAGTTGCAAGGCACGCTGCTTTCTGGCCTGCCTGCTTTTGAACACCTTATGTACCTGCATGGGTTCCATTATGGTGTGGCCTATTTTCATGTTGGGGTTCAACGAGCCAAACGGGTCTTGAAACACCATTTGCAAATCTTTGCGGGCTCGGCGTAATTCCTCAGAAGGCAACGTGGCCCAATTCTGGTTGTTGAAAACAATGGTGCCCTGCATAGGCTTTACCAACTGCAACAAAGCCTTGGCCAAGGTAGTTTTTCCACTGCCAGATTCACCTACTATAGCTATAGTCTCACCAGGGAAAACCTGGAAGGAAACTCCGTTCACAGCACTAATTTCCTCTTTTTTAGGAAAAAGAAGGCCTTTAGTTACCGTGTACTGTACGTGGACATCTTCTACCACCAATAAAGGTTTTTCTGGGTCCGAGATTGTCTGTGGATTCTGCTTTGCAATGTCTTGCAACTGCTGCTTTTCCACAGGTGATTCTCTGTTTTCAGAGAAACGACTTTCTTCCTTTGGACCTTGCTTTAGAAAATCAGCCACAGTGGGTAACTCGGTTTTCTGGGTGGTAAGCGTAGGCCGGCAGGCGAGTAAGGCTTTGGTATAGGGATGCTGCGGGTTGCTGAAAATCTGGGCGGTGGTGCCTTGCTCTACTATCTTGCCTTGGTGCATCACCAGAATGCGGTCGGCAATCTCGGCTACTACCCCTAAATCATGCGAAATAAAAAGAAGCGAGGTACCTTTCTCCAGCCTTAGTTGGTTGAGCAGTTGCAGAATGTTGGCTTGTACCGTCACGTCTAAGGCGGTGGTGGGTTCATCAGCTATGAGCAACATCGGTTCACAGGCCATAGCCATAGCAATCATGACCCGCTGCTGCTGTCCGCCGGATAATTCATGTGGGTAACTCTTGAAGATTTTTTCTGGGCTAGGCAGTTGTACCATCTCAAAAAGCGCCAGAACTCTTGCATTGGCTGCTTTTTTAGAGATAAGCCTGTGCATCAACAACACTTCCCGCACTTGTTTTCCACAGGTCATTACGGGGTTGAGCGATGACATAGGCTCCTGAAAAATAATGGAGATGTCGTTGCCTCTTATCTTCTGCATCTGCTGTTGGGGCAGCGTTAACAAGTTTACCAAGCCTACATCCGGAGAATGGAACAGTGCCTTTCCGTTGCCAATTTTCACTTTAGAGGAAAAGATCAGTTGCAGTAAGGCTAGAGCCAGCACCGTTTTGCCCGACCCAGATTCGCCCACAATGGCCACGGTTTCGCCTTTCTGCAGGTGAAAGGACACGTTGTCTACCGCTTTTACCACGCCCTGCGCTGTCTGGAACTCTATTTCCAGGTGGTCAACGGCAAGAAGTGGGTTTGGGGATACCATACTCTTAAATGGAAATAAGAAGAATCAATAACGGTTTTGAGTGGAAAAGGAAAGCCACGCGTTTTTGGCCTCGTTTCTGGAAATGAGCCCGAAAACGGCATCTGGGTTTAAGCTACCCAACGGTCACTTCTACCAAATGTAAGCATTTCACGCCACCACAAGATATGGGTATAAGTACTCATACCAACAAAAAAGGCAGTGGGCACAACCAAACGTTCTAAAAGAAAGTATGCACAATACCTTATGGTCTCCCTTTCACCCTTTATAGATCATTTTCAACCATTACTTATGAAACACTTTATCAACTGCGGTTCTTTCCTGATGAAAACCTTCTTTGTGGCGTTCTTCTGTCTGCTCGCCTCCCAAACCGTATCGGCGCAGGCCTTGTACAAAAATAACTTCCGGACCGGTGTAGGCTTTGCTTATATTGTGGAAGGCGACAACAGCGGCGCTATCTTCTCTCAGCAATACACCCGTGAACTGTCTGACCGCCTGAATCTGTCTGTGAGCGGTGAATACCTCAGTTCTTCCAGATATGATCAAGGGCAGAAGATTTTTACATCACGTAAAGCATTTGTCATGTTTGATGCTGCTGTTTCGTGGGACTTGACTGAACACCCCACCTATGGCGTTAAGATTGGTGTAGGCCCGGCTGTTAGAAGACGCTCAGAAGTAGATTTGAAAACCGGCTTGTCTGGAAATGATGTCAATAATTACATCCACAGCCGTGAGCGTGATTTTGGTGGGAAAGTGTTTCTGGAGAACGATTTTTACTCAGATAACCGCCTTTTCTTCGGGGGCCGGGCCGCTGGCTATTTCTATAACAAAGGCTCCAACATTTTTGCCATCAGTGTGAACATGGGCTATGCCTTCTAGTTAATAGATTCATAGTAAAAAGAAGAAGGGCTGCCAAGTTTTGGCAGCCCTTCTTCTTTTTAAGCCTGTTCAATGTTTATTTCGTGGGTTTCTTTTTGAACCGGCGGCTGCGGCTGCGGATTCAGGAACTTAGTCTGGTTCAGGATGATGATGAGCACTCCTACAAAGATAGCGGCGTCTGCCACGTTGAAGATAGGCCACAAGTGCATGTCAGAACCGCCAATCAACGGAATCCAGTGCGGGAAATCAACCCGGCCTATGTCAATGAAGAACATGTCAATTACCTGCCCATGTAGCCAGGGCGTGGATACGCCGTGAGGCGCGTTGCCCGGAATGAACACCCCATAGAAGATACTGTCAATCAGGTTGCCAATGGCGCCGCCCAGAATCAGGCCCACGCACCAGACCAGCCCTTGGTGGTATTTGTTTTTCACCAGATGGTACACCAGGTACCCAATGGCCACCATGGCCACCATTCTGAACACCGTGAGTATAATCTTGCCGTAATCTGAGCCCAGTTCCACGCCAAAGGCCATGCCGGGGTTAAGCGTGTAATGCAGCTTGAACCAGTCGCCAAATACAGGAATCTCGCCTGGCCCACCAGGGTACATGTTATGGTGCACCCACAGCTTCACTGCTTGGTCAATGATGATGACCAGCAAAGCCACCAGGTAATATTTTGCGTACTTCATGTTTTGGGATTAACCTTCCGTTTTTGGGCTCATTTCTGAAAACAAGCCCGAAAACGGAAAGCGATTCATCTTCTATTTTCTATTGGCGGCGGTAGCCATTTATCTGGCCACTTCAATTCTAACCGGCAAGTTAAAACCTTCCATCTCTAAAATGGTGGATTCTGCTAACTCTGGCACCACGGTCAATTCCACGGCCTGCACTTCCTCAGAGATGTAACCACCAAAGGCTTGAACGGCCGAAGCCACTTCTTCATTGCCTCCTTGCAGCTGCACCCTGATTTTGTCCTGCACATCCAGGCCGCTGTCTTTACGCAGGTTCTGGAGGCGGTTCACCAGTTCGCGCGCCATGCCTTCCAGTTTCAGTTCCTCAGAGATGGTGATGTCCAGCGCCACGGTCAAGGCTCCTTCAGAGGCTACCAGCCAACCCGGGATATCTTCTGAAAGGATTTCCACGTCTTCGCGGCTCAGCACGGTGGTGTCATCTGGTTCCAGGGCAATTTCAAAGAAACCTTCGCGCTCCATTTTGAGGATGTCTTCCTGGCTCATTTGCTGAATCTGGGCGGCCACCAATTTCAACTTCGGCCCGAACACCTGGCCCAGACGCTTGAAATTGGGTTTGATTTTCTTCACCAGAATGCCGGTGGTGTCTTCAAGATACTCCAGGTTTTTCACGTTCACCTCAGAGAGAATCAAATCTTCCACGGCTAAAAGCTGCGTCTTCATTTTCTCGTCTAAGATAGGCACCAGAATACGGCTCAGCGGCTGACGCACTTTGATCATGTGTTTCTTGCGCAGCGAGTGTACCAGAGAAGACACATTCTGCGCCAATTGCATGCGTTGCTCCAAATCTACGTCAATCAGGACTTCCTGCACCTGGGGGAAATACTCCAGATGGATAGAGGCCGCAGTGCTGCGGCCACTCACGCGGTTCAAATCTAAGAACAAGCGGTCCATGTAGAACGGCGCAATGGGCGATGCCAATTTCGCTACCGTCTCCAAACAGGTATAGAGCGTTTGGTAAGCAGCGGTTTTGTCTTGGTTCAACTCCCCTTTCCAGAAACGTTTGCGGTTGAGGCGCACGTACCAGTTACTCAATTCATCGGCCACAAAATCCTGGATGGCACGGGCGGCTTTAGTTGGGTCATAATCGTCAAAGTAACCGGCTACTTCCTTCACCAGTGTATTCAAACGAGAGATAATCCAGCGGTCGCTTTCGGTTCTATGAGCAACAGGCACTTCTTCGCCTTCAAACGTGAAACCATCTAAATTGGCATACAGCGCGAAGAACGAGTACGTGTTCTGCAGCGTGCCGAAGAAGCGACGCTGCACCTCGGTAATTCCATCTAAATTAAACTTGAGGTTATCCCAAGGCGGGGCGTTCACAATCATGTACCACCGTGTGGCATCCGGACCAAACTTACCGATGGTCTCAAACGGGTCAATGGCATTGCCGAGGCGCTTGCTCATCTTGTTGCCGTTCTTGTCCAGCACCAGGCCGTTGGCAATCACGTTTTTGAACGCCACGCTGTCTTCCAGCATCACAGCCAACGCGTGCAGCGTGAAGAACCAGCCACGGGTTTGGTCCACGCCTTCGGCAATAAAGTCTGCCGGGAAGTTTTGCTCAAAAATCTCTTTGTTCTGGAATGGATAATGCCACTGCGCGTAAGGCATGGCGCCGGAGTCAAACCAGACGTCAATCAGGTCTAGTTCGCGCTTCATGGGCTTGCCGCTGGGGCTTACCAACACAATGTTATCCACATACGGGCGGTGCAGGTCGAAGCCGTCATAATTGAAGTCGGTCACACCTAACTCGGCGCGAGGCTCCTCAGTACCGGTTGGGCTCAAGGCGAATTCACCGGCAAATTCCAGCATATTATTCGCTTCGTGCTCGTCTCTGGTGCCCGTGTTATGCACAACGGATTTCCCGGCTTGTAGCGGGTTTTCCTTCATGAAACCAGCAGAGATTGCACGCGCAATCTCACGGTCCAGTTCAGCTACTGAGCCGATGCAGATTTCTTCGTCGCCTTCTTCGGTGCGCCAGATAGGCAACGGAGTGCCCCAGTAACGCGACCTTGACAGGTTCCAGTCCACCAGGTTTTCCAGCCAGTTGCCAAAGCGGCCGGCCCCGGTAGATTCTGGTTTCCAGTTGATGGTTTTATTCAGCTCAATCAAGCGCTCCTTCACCGCGGTGGTTTTGATGAACCAGCTGTCCAGTGGGTAATACAAGATAGGTTTATCAGTGCGCCAGCAATGTGGGTAACTGTGCTCGTATTTCTCTACTTTAAATGCCTTGCCCTCTTCTTTGAGTTTGATGGCAATCAGTACATCGGTGCTTTTGTACTCTTTATCGTTCTCGTCTAGGCCGTCATAGTTCTTCACCGGCATACCGGCAAAGTCAGTCACCTCTTTCACGAAGCGCCCCTGGCGGTTGACCAACGGACTTGGCTTGCCGTTTTCATCTGTTACCAACAGCGCCGGTATGTCATTCTGTGCGGCTACCCTAAAGTCATCGGCCCCGAAGGTTGGGGAGATATGCACAATGCCAGTTCCGTCTTCGGTGGTCACGAAATCACCTATCAACACTCTGAACGCCGGCTTTTCTGGCTGCACGTAAGGCATCAGTTGCTCGTACTCAATGCCCGCCAGTTGCTCACCAGTGAACTCGTCCACCACTTTAAACGGAATCAGCTTGTCGCCGGGCTGGTACGCGTCCAGTTCTAACTCCGCAGCCTTCGGCGAAAAGTATTGACCCAGTAAATCTTTGGCCAGGATCACCGTCACCGGCGTGTGCACATACGGATTGTAGGTTTGCACCTGCACGTATTTGATGTTCTTGCCCACCGCCAAGGCCGTGTTGGCCGGCAAAGTCCAGGGCGTGGTAGTCCAGGCCAGGAAAGAAACCTCACCCCGACCCTCTCCAACGGAGAGGGAGTCAAACAAGAATGTGGATTTACTGTTTTCTTTCACCTTGAACTGCGCCACAATAGACGTGTCCTTCACATTACGGTACGTGCCCGGCTGGTTCAACTCGTGTGACGACAGACCAGTTCCGGCCGCCGGGGAGAATGGTTGAATGGTGTAGCCTTTGTAGAGGTAGCCTTTGTCATAGAGTTTCTTGAGCAGCGCCCAGTTAGACTCTATGTATTGGTTGTCAAAGGTAATGTAGGGGTTATCAAGGTCTACCCAGTAACCCATGCGCTCGGTGAGGTCGTCCCACTGGTCTTTGAAGCGCATCACGGTTTCGCGGCAGCGGGCGTTGTACTCCTCCACCGAGATGGTCTTGCCGATGTCTTCCTTGGTGATGCCCAATTCTTTCTCCACCTGCAACTCAATGGGAAGGCCGTGTGTGTCCCAGCCGCCTTTGCGCTGCACCTGAAACCCCTGCAGGGTTTTATAGCGGCAGAAAATGTCTTTCACGGCCCGGGCCATCACGTGGTGAATGCCTGGTGCGCCGTTGGCCGAGGGCGGCCCTTCATAAAATACGAACGTGGGTTTCCCTTCGCGGGTCTCCACTGATTGCTCAAAGATGCGGTTCTCTTTCCAGTAGGCTCTCACCTCCTCGGCCAGGTTCGCGTAATCCAGTTGCTTATACTCGTTGTACTTCACCGTATGGGTTGCTATGGGTGTTGTTTCAGTTTTTCAAGGCTCGCCCACAATAACATAGGCGCTGCCGAAGGATAGAATGCGCAAATTAAAACCTATGACGCTCACTTCCTTCTTTTAGCAAAGTTAAGAATAAAAACTTGTGTAGCGGGTTCAAGGATTACTCCCGTTTTCAGGCTCATTTCCAGAAACGAGGCCAAAAACGGAAATTCACTTTGGAGGCGGATTACTAGCGCGAGTCTCCATACTCGTGGTACCAGATGTGTGGAGTCTCCAGACTCCTTTTCCTATATGTTCGGTTTGTGGTTCACTGCGAGTCTGGAGACTCACTTCATCCCAAGTCACAAGACTGGAGTCTCGCGCCATAGCAATGTGTGAAATACCAGCTATCTAAAATAAAGAAGACGCGCACCGGCTCCGTGGAAAACCTGGCGTTTTTGGGTTCTGAATTGGAAACGAAGGCAAAACCAGGAATCCACTTTTTCACAGCACAACTTTGGTCTTTCTTTATTCCGCTTCATTTTTAAGCGGCTTTATGATGGGCGGCACGCTGCTTCTTTGTTTATTTGCCGCTGCACTTTTCAACGTTTGCCATGTCTCCTACACAAATTGTCTCTGTCAGTTATCAACCGCTCAACCTGCCTTTGAACGAGCCCTTCGCCATTGCCACGGGCACGCAGTACCAAGTAGAAAATGTGGTGGTGCAAGTTACCTTGGCCAACGGCACCACGGGTTTGGGCGAAGCGGCTCCGTTCCCGGCTGTGAGCGGCGAGACACAGGAAAGTACGTTGGCCGTGCTGCAGAACTTGGAAAAGCTGATGCTCCAGAAAGACGTGAAAAACTGGCGCACGCTGGCCAAGGAATTGGAAGCCGCCGCGTATGATGCCCCCGCCGCCCGCTGCGGACTGGAAATGGCTATTTTGGATGCGCTCTGCAAGCATTACAACATGCCGTTGTATGTGTTCTTTGGAGGTGTGCAGACCCAACTGATTACAGACCTCACCATCACTGCCGGGGATGAAGCCCATGCTGCCGCTTCAGCCAAGTCCATTGTAGCCCGTGGGTTCTCCATAATCAAAGTAAAAACCGAAGGCGTGGATGTGGACTATGATTTTAGACGAATGCAGGCTATCCACACCGCGGCTCCAGACGCCAAATTAATTATAGACGGAAACTGCGGCTATGATTTAACGCGGGCTCAAGACTTTGTCCACCGGCTGCAAGAAGCCAAAATACCCGTTATCTTACTGGAACAACCACTTCCGCGGGAATCTTGGGAAGACTTGGCCATGTTGGCAACCACCTGCCCTTTCCCCATCGCCGCCGATGAATCAGCGCGCTGCGCGAAAGACGTGGCCCGATTGGCACAGGACAAAAGTGCCTCGGTTGTCAACATAAAACTGATGAAAGCCGGTGTGCTGGAAGCTTTGCAGATGGCCGCGCTGGCAAAAGTGCACGGATTGGGTCTTATGATTGGCGGCATGGTGGAGAGCATCCTGGCCATGACTTTCTCGGCACACTTCGCAGCGGGCATTGGCGGCTTTGACTTCGTGGATTTAGATACACCTTTGTTTATAGCAGAGCATCCGTTTACGGGCGGTTTCCAACAGCAGGGTGAACATTTGCAATTAGATTCAGAAATTGCTGGGCATGGCGTCACGCTAGATTCGCCTCTTTCCTAAATCTTAGAAGAGAAACCAGAATGCGTTTTTGGCTCCGTTTTCAGAAATGGAGCCAAAAACGCATTTTTTTAATGTAGAGACCAGGCAATGCCTTGCCTCCCACATATTCCGGATTATTTAATTTGGTAGGGATTGGTGAATAATTTTAAATACCAGCTTCTGATAAGTAAATATGCGTTCGGTAGTTTCGCCAATCAGGAGATTGGCTGCCCGGTCCTACGAAGAGCGCGTTGCTAACTTTTCGCAGAACATTTTGGGATGACCGTCAAAATTAATCTTACATCAATAAAAAAGGCGCTCCCATGACAGGAACGCCTTTTCTGTTTTTGGGCACAATTCTGGAAATGAAGCCGAAAACGGAGATTACAGCTTCTCAAAAATACGTTTGAAACTCACGGCATCCCCAATGTACTGGCGAAGTTCTGAGAGGTGCATGCGTTTCTGCTCACGGCTGTCGCGCTCGCGTACGGTGACGGTGTCGTTTTCCAGGGTCTCGTAATCCACGGCAATACAGAACGGCGTTCCAATCAGGTCCTGGCGGGTGTAGCGTTTGCCAATGGCGTCACGCTCCTCGTAAATCATGTTGAAGTCAAAGCGCAGGTCATTGAAGATCTCCATGGCTTTCTCGGGTAGGCCGTCTTTCTTCACCAGCGGGAAAACGGCGGCTTTCACCGGGGCAATGGCCGGATGGAATTTGAGGAAGGTACGGGTTTTGGTGTTCTCGCCTTCGGTGATTTCCTCTTCCTGGTAGGCGTTGCAAAGCGTCATCAGGAACAGACGGTCAGCGCCCACGGACGTTTCCACCACGTACGGCACATAGTTTCCGAAAGGTTTTCCGTCTTCGTTGAGGTCATTGTCAAAGTACTGCTGCTTTTTACGGCTCAGGTTCTGGTGCTGGGTTAGGTCGAAATCAGTTCTGGAGTGGATGCCTTCCACTTCTTTGAAGCCGAAGGGGAATTCAAACTCAATGTCCACGGCGGCGTTGGCGTAGTGGGCCAGCTTTTCGTGGTCATGGAACCGGAGTTTGTTGGCGGGAACGCCCAGTGCCTCGTGCCAATTCTTACGCATGGTGCGCCAGTGCTGGTACCATTCCATCTCGGTGCCAGGGCGAACGAAGAACTGCATTTCCATCTGCTCAAACTCGCGCATTCTGAAAATGAACTGGCGCGCCACAATCTCGTTCCGGAACGCTTTCCCAATCTGGGCAATCCCGAAGGGAATTTTCATACGGCCAGATTTCTGCACGTTCAGGAAATTCACGAAGATTCCCTGGGCAGTTTCAGGGCGTAGATAGATGGTGCTGGAGTCCTCTGCCACGGAGCCCACCTGTGTGGAAAACATGAGGTTGAACTGGCGCACATCGGTCCACTTAGAAGTACCTGATATTGGGCACTTTATATTTTCTGAGATAATGAGCTCCTGCACGCCTTTCAGGTCTTCGGCGCCCAAGAGACGGCCCATTTCCTGCAACAGTGCGTTGGCTTTTTCCACATCACCGGCTTTCTCGTACTCGGCGGCTTTTTCTTCTATGAGAACATCGGCGCGGTAGCGTTTCTTGGAGTCCAGGTTGTCAATCATGGGATCGTTGAACGAATCCACGTGGCCCGAGGCTTTCCAGGTGTGCGGGTGCATGAAGATGGACGCGTCAATGCCCACCACGTTCTGGTGCAGCTGGGTCATGCATTTCCACCAAAGCGTTTTGAGGTTGTTCTTCAGTTCCACCCCATTCTGGCCATAGTCATAGACCGCCTGCAAGCCGTCATAAATCTCGCTGGACGGGAACACGAAGCCGTATTCCTTGGCGTGCGAGATGATATCTTTCAGCTGTGCGTTTTCTGTGGTTTTCTCAGTTGTGCTCATGGGCGCAAATATAGGGGTTTTAGTGGCACAAAGCTGTATGATTTGCATGTTAGCCCGCCGTTGGGAACCAGGCTCCTATCTTTTTGATTATTTGGTCTTTATTTTATTTTATTTAGCGTATGTTACCCCAATGTTATGTGATTTAACAATTCGGTAACATTGGACATACTTTTAACTAGTAGTTTTGGCAGCTTTTTTTCTCACCCTCAATTTTTATGTTCGGATTAGAGACTGACTTATTGATTCTGCTGGTAATTTGTTTGCTGGCAGCCTGTGCGTTTGAATTTGTGAACGGTTTCCATGACACAGCCAATGCCGTAGCCACGGTTATCTACACTAACACCCTCCGGCCCTGGGCGGCGGTGGTATGGTCTGGCTTCTGGAATTTTATTGGGGTTTTTGCGGGTGGTATTGGCGTGGCCATGGGCATTGTGTACCTCTTGCCCATTGAAACGCTCATTGACCAAGACGTCTGGCATGGCGTGGCCATGGTGGGCGCCCTGCTGGTGAGTGCCATAGTCTGGAACGTGGGTACCTGGTATTATGGCCTTCCGTCTTCCAGTTCGCACACCTTGATCGGCTCTATTCTGGGTCTGGGCATTGCTTATTCCCTGCTGCCTTCTACCAGCGGCACTACGTTTGCCTGGGATGAAGCCACCAAAACGGGCATGTCACTGATAGTATCACCGTTTCTGGGGTTCACGCTCACCGTGTTTCTGATGTTCTTGCTGAAGCGGTTTGTGAAGAACAAGACCATTTTCAAAGAACCTCACAAACGCAAGGCGCCGCCGCTCTGGATTAGAATTATCTTGATCATCACCTGTACGCTGGTGTCTTTCTTCCATGGGTCAAATGACGGTCAGAAAGGCGTGGGCTTGGTAATGCTGATTTTGATAGCCATTGTGCCTACGTATTTTGCGCTGGACCAAACCAAGAACCCGTTTGAGTTGCAAACGTCGCTGGTGAAAGTGGAGCAGGTGTTGGGTAAGGTTGACAGCACAGTGCTCTCTGCCTCAGATGCGCAGCAGCTGCGCCATTTGAACGAGGAAGTGCAGGAGATGAAAACCATCTTCGCGGCCAGCGCCGGTTTAAAAGAACTTCCCAATGATGCCCGCTTCAAACTGAGAAGAGACATTCTGCTCATCACCAAGAACTCCAAGAACCTGCTGGAAAGCAAAGACATCACGATTAGCCAGCGTGACCGTGACGTACTCAACGAAGGCGTGACCGGCATGCGCTCGTTCACAGACTACGCCCCAGACTGGGTGATCATGATGATTGCGCTTTCCCTGGGCCTGGGCACCATGATTGGCTGGAAACGGATTGTGAAAACCATAGGCGAGAAAATTGGCAAGGAACACCTCACGTACGCGCAAGGCGCCTCGGCGGAGTTCATGGCGGCCAGCGTGATAGGTTTCTCCACGTTTGTGTTCAAGCTGCCGGTAAGTACCACCCACATTCTGTCTTCTGGTATTGCCGGTAGTATGGTGGCCAACAAGGGCATTAAAAACCTGAATGCCGGTACCATCAAAAACATTGCCCTGGCCTGGGTGCTGACCCTGCCGGTTTCCATGTTCCTGTCTGGTTCATTGTTCCTTTTGTTCCGGTGGATGATGGATTAAGGCCTGTATGACTTTTATATAAGAAGAGCCTCCCTAGTACCAGGGAGGCTCTTCTTGTGTATAGCCGTTTTCGGGCTCATTTATGGAAATGAGCCCGAAAACGGAAAAGTGGCCTAGCAGCTAACGGCTTATTTAACTGTCACAGAGCTACCCGGACGTGGCCCTTCCTTCAAAGTTGGTATCTATTTTCTATCTTACCTTCAGGATTATCGTATTCACGTAATATTCTGGTTTTATTTACGGCTCTATTTGACTTCATTCTACCTTTAAATAAACTTAATGGCCAAACGTAAGAAGGGAAAAGGATCCCTGGTTCCTGCCCAACCCTACAAATTCCGGAAACGGATAGGTATTCTGGACATCATTCTCAAGCGGGATAAAAGCTTCCTTTACTTTATTGCCTTTTCCTTTATTCTGGTGGGCGTGGTGTACCCGTATGCCTCTGTGGCCATGTGGGTGGGGTTTGCATTTGCGGGCTACTCTGCCATTGCCAATGACAGCATACAAACCATAGGCACGTTCATTGTTTCCAACGAAGACAAAAAATGGTACTGGCAGTGGCTTTTCATGGGCGGCATTTTTCTGGCCACCGTTTTTTACAGCTGGTACGTCTTCAACGGCGATGTCACGTATGAACGCCTTTCTTCCAAAGGGTTCAAAGATACGCCTACCAGCTTTGTGTTCCTGCAGATAGCCGCCCCGGTCATCTTGCTCCTGCTCACCCGCTTCCGGATTCCGGTTTCCACCACTTTTATGCTCCTGAGCGTTTTCACCGTTGACTCCAAGGCTATTTTAAGTATGGTGAACAAGAGTTTGATGGGCTACGTGGCTGCCTTTTTAGTGGCCTTGTTTCTGTATCTGCTATTAACTAACATCATCAAGAAGTTTATAAAAGGCCAGGCCCATGGTGCCTGGATCTGGGCCCAGTGGATCATCAGTGGCTTTCTGTGGCATATCTGGCTGGCTCAGGATCTGGCCAACATTGCGGTGTACCTTCCCCGCCAATTGAATGTGTGGGAGTTCGCAGCCTTTGCGGCTTTTATCTTCTTTGGTCTGGCGTATATTTTCTACATGCGCGGTGAGAAGATACAGAACATCATCAATGAGAAATCTGAGGTGCGGGATGTACGCAGTGCCACCATTATTGACCTGGTGTATGCGCTCATTCTCTATTATTTCAAGGAAGTCAACAACGTGCCCATGAGTACTACCTGGGTGTTTGTGGGCTTGCTGGCGGGCCGCGAGTTGGGAATGCGCATCAGGTCCAGAGATTCTACTACCAAGTTCGCCAAGACCTTTAAATTGATAGGCAAAGACATCTTCTCCGTGGCTCTTGGTTTATTGATCTCCATTCTTTTGGCCATTGCCATTAACCCGGCTATTCAGGAAGAGATTAAAGCGTATTTTATGGGGTAACCCTGCTCTCACATAGATATAAACAAAATAGCCGCTCTAGAGCGGCTATTTTGTTTACCAGGCATTTGGTTTGAATTTTCTGGGTCTGCTAAACTGAAAATGTAGCCAGAGCGTGTAGGCTTGGTTAAATTTCCGTTTTTGGCCTCATTTTCAGAAATGAGCCTGAAAACGGAAATAGCCACTAGATACAGCCTTCTTTAAACCAATGCTGAATGGCTTATATAATGGATTTCCCCTTATGATGTGGCTTGGTTGTCGCTGGGCCACAGGACTTCCAGGTTATCATCCATGTGTACGCCAAAGTTGATGGCCAACAGCTTTCCTTCTTCAAAGTAAAGGTCAATCATCTCTTTCTCGTAAGACAGGCAGGTCACGTTGTTCTCAATTTTCTCTTTCTCCACAGATTGCACGCCCTGCTGCTTGAACAAGTCTTCCACTTCCTGGATTTCCATCTCAAACAGTTTCTTGCCCCAGAGGGTCACGTTGGGGTTGGCGGTTTCTATGCAGCTGAGGCGGTAATCATCTTCCTTGTCAAAGTAAAAGGAGAAACCGGTGTCCCAGTAGTTCCAGGCTTTGTGCTCAAATTCGTCTTCGTCGTCTGACTCTTCTATTTCTTCGGGCTCGCCCATGAGATCCTCTACCTGGTCCATGCTCAAACCGAAGACTAACTCCCCAATTCCCTGGCCCAACCGAATCTCATGATCAAACTGCTCGTTGTTCTCTTCCATAATGTTTGCTTTATATGGTACCGTTGCCGGCATGTTTTTATAAAACTACTCAAAAAACGTATTTATTCCACACGTTTTTGGTTTTTCCTGCGGGTTGGGCTTTTGGCGCCGCGCCCCAGCTCCCCTTTCTCTTCCTGATTTTTTTCCCGGCTTTCCACTTTTCCACCCGGTCCACGTGATATCTATTATAAAATGATTTTTAAATAAATAAATCTCTTTCATCATTAGCGCTGTGCAGAAGTGGATAAACTTTGTTATCCCCAGCGTTTCCCCAAGGCATTCAGTTATGAGGCGAAATGCCCTGAGTTATACGCCTGGTCTGTGGATTCTTTTCTATTAGCTGTCAAGAAGTTATTTAGGCTTTCCACTTTTTCACATTTTTCTTGGGGAAATCAACCCGAGGTGAATTCACAGGTGCATAACTTTTAGAAATTCCTGTTTTTATGCACCGGTCTTCACAAGTTGGGCTCCATGCATGGTAGCTAGTTGAAAGCTGCGTTGAGTTATGAGACTTAGCCTGAAGTTATCCCTTGGGTTCTCCACAGTTATCCACCGGATATTCCTTAAAACGCTATGGCCGGATTAACGGTGATTTCCCAGTCAATTTTTATAGGAAATTGCTCGGTGTGCAGGATTACTTTCTCTGGAATGCGCCGTTCGCTTAGCAAACCGTTGTCCCATTTTCCGTTGTTATTTTCATCCACCAGAATTCGTATCTGATAGGTGCCCGGCTGCAGATTGTCCCAAGTGAAGGTTTTTTGGTTGGCTAGTTCCCGCACCACTTTGTCATTCTGCATTAGCTGCACTATAAAACTGGATCTGGTAGTACTCAAAGCAACCCGTAAGCTACCCGTGGTGGGTCTATCTGATACCTGAACGCGTTGGGGCTCATTGGCATAAGGTTCGCCAATAAATGGCAGTACCTTGGTGGTGTCAATTTTCACGCTTAGTTCCCGTTTGGCGTTGTGCACAAGATTTACCGTGAGCTCGGTCTGGTTCTGGTTGAATTGAAAGTCTTTGGCAGTGGCGCTGTTAATTGTGGTAATAGTATCTGCCACTAATTGAATGGCTCCTTCTGGGTTTATTATCTTGGTGGGCAAGTCAAACACCAATTTTAGAGGTTCGGTGGGTTTAACGGTGGAGCCGCTGGCTATGGTGAAGGTGTTGTTTCTTCTGGGAGTTGCCTTGCCAGTGAGCCTCACGGCCACAGTATCTACCCTTTTGTTCTCAGAGCTGTCGGTGGCTTCTACCAGCCAGGTTCTTTCTTCGGCCATTGCTGGAAAGAGGCGTACCGTGCGGCCGTTAGCGTCTATTAAAGTTCTGATGTCTGTTTCTAAATTTCCGGAAAGCTTGATAGCCGATATGCCTTCATTGTATTCCAGTTCATACACATTCAAGAAGCTCTTTTTGGAGATAACCCTTGGGGGCGTGATGTCTTGGGTATGCAAGGCCAGGCTTACACCGGTAACAGCGGGTCTTACCTGTATAGAATCTGGTAGAAAGGCTAGTTGCTCTTTTTCATTGTCATAGCGCAGGTTATTATTGCTCTCTGCCAAGGCATAAATAAAGTAGTTGCCCTCTTTGATGTTCTTAAACGCGAACGAGCCGCTGGAATCTGCACTGGTGACATAGAGTGCTTTGCCTTTGGCTATTTGGCCCGTGTCTTGCGTGGAGAACAGAAGTATGGTTACTTCCTCTGGTAAACGATTGGTGAGTACATTGAATACTTTGCCCTCTACCCTGCCGGAATCCAGGAATGCTCCTGTACTGAATGTGATGGTGACATTTTTGGCTTTGTTTTTCTCGGTGACGTCGGCAATGCCGTTTCTGAAATTAAGGCTATAGGTAGTACTGTCCAGCCAGGGGTTGGTGAATGTGATTTCTAAGGTTTTGTCCTTTATTCTGGTTTTGTAGGTGTTGTCGGTGGATGGGGCAATGATCAGTTGCCGGTTCAGGTCCAAGGTTTGGATTGGTTCATCAAAGGTGAGCACAATGGACTTTGGCCTGGAATTGACTTCGCCATTCAGAGGAACAGATGAAACCAGTTTAGGCGCGATGGAGTCCCGTTCTCCCCCTTCAGGGTTTCCCACACTGGCACAGGCAGTCATAAAAACAATGGAAAGTAGGTAGAAGCCGTTTTTAAGCTTGTTTTTCATGTTGAGCTGTAAAATGGAAATGACCTTATAGTAGCGCTATAAGGTCATTTTTAGTGTCTGTGAATTTATTTTTTCTGGGCGATGAAGATTTGGCTGGAATAGGAGTTTCCGTTTTTGGCGCCGTGCAAATTAGACCGGAACCCGGTAAAGAATGAATCCAGCATCTTGGTCTGACCGTGCTTGTACTTCCCGCTTAAGATGCTCACATAATAGGCATCCCATTTCATGGGCAATACCTCCTTTAGTTCCAGCTTGTGCTTTTTAAGCAGTTTCTGCATGCTGGCCTTATTGAAGTGGTACAAATGCCTTGGAACATCATACGCTGCCCAATCTGCTCCGTACTTTTTGGCATCATACGAATCTGCATTAGGAACGGCAATTACCAAATGACCACCCTTTTTGGTAGCATTTACCAAGGCCTTTAGTGTTTCATTTATCTGGTGGATGTGCTCTAACACGTGCCACATGGTTACCACTTCAAAGGTTTCAGTGGGCAAGGTTTCCACAGCACCGTTGTACAAAGGTTTGCCTATTTTCTCTTCGGTTTGCTGGCGGGCTTGGTCATTGGGCTCTACTCCTTCCACCGCCCAACCTTGCTTCTGGCAGGCCTGCAGAAAGTACCCTACCCCGCAACCGTAGTCCAAGATCCTGCCTTTGGCGGCCAAGCGGTTCACCAGTTCCACTTTGGTTTTCACCGCCATGGACCTGACTAACCTATAGGTCTTGTTCAGCAATCCTTTGCTCGTATCTGAATGCGAAATATATTCTTCAGAAGCATAGTAAGGGCCAATGCTTTCCTCAGGCGGACGCGGATTGGTAAATTTAAGCTGGCAGTTGGTGCACTGCACAATCACAAAGCTTTCCTGGCTTACACTCTTATCTTGTACTACTAGAAAATTCTTAAATTCTGTTTTGGAACAAATGGGGCAATGGTCTAGCCGTTCGTAGCTCATTCTATTTTCCTAAATAAACCATCAAGATAGAGATATCTGCCGGAGATACCCCACTTATGCGCGATGCTTGTCCTAAGGTTTCTGGCTGTACCTTCAACAGTTTCTCCCGGGCCTCACTGGAAAGGGCCGTCATGCTCTTATAGTCTAACCGGTCTTTAATGCGGTAATTCTCCAGTTCCTCCATTTTAGAGGCCATCTGGTTTTCTTTCTCAATATAACTCTGATATTTTAAAAGAATAACCGCCTGCTCTAAACTATCTGGCAGATACTTGCTCAAATACAGATTCAAGCTTTCCGAGGACTGCATTAAATGCTCCAGTTCCACGTTAGGCCGCTTCAACAGGTTACCGGCCTTGGCTCTTTCACTGATGGGAGCGGAATCAAGGGAAAGTAGCGTGGCATTCACTTCCTCAGGCTCAATTCCTTTTTGCGTTAGATAGGCCAATACTTCTTGGGTGTCTTTGCGCTTTCGGTTTACTTTCTCTAGACGTTCTTCTGACGCAAGGCCTAATTGATAACCTTTTTCTGTTAACCGTAAATCAGCATTGTCTTGACGCAATAAGATACGGTGTTCCGCGCGGGAAGTGAACATGCGGTAAGGCTCGTTGGTACCTTTGTTTACTAAATCATCAATCAATACACCAATGTAAGCCTCTGACCTTTTTAGAACGAACGGTTCTTTGTTATACACCTTATTATGGGCATTGATTCCGGCCATAAGGCCTTGGCAAGCGGCTTCTTCATAACCGGTGGTACCGTTAATTTGCCCCGCGAAGTAGAGGTTTTCCACTAATTTGGTTTCCAGTGTCAAGCTTAACTGAGTTGGTGGGAAGAAGTCATACTCAATGGCATAGCCTGGACGGAACATCTTGGCGTTCTCAAATCCTTGTATCTCCCGAAGTGCTTTTAACTGCACATCTTCTGGAAGAGAGCTAGAGAAACCGTTCACATAAACTTCCACCGTATTCCAGCCTTCTGGCTCCACAAAAATCTGATGACGGTCACGCTCTGCGAAACGGTTGATCTTATCTTCAATAGACGGACAATAACGTGGACCTAATCCTTGGATTCTTCCTTGAAACATAGGAGATTTCTCAAACCCAGTTTTCAGGATTTCATGAACCTTGGTATTTGTATAAGTAATGTAGCAGCTTCTTTGTTTAGCAAGAGATGGTGTATCTGTATAGGAGAACTTAGATGGGTTTTCATCTCCTTTCTGTTCTTCCATTACATCATAGTTCAAGCTACGGCCATCTACACGAGGCGGAGTGCCGGTTTTCATGCGTCCAGCCTCAAAACCTAGGGTCACTAGTTGCTCCGTTATTCCTTTAGCTGATTTCTCTGCCGCTCTGCCGCCTCCTAATTTTTTCTCACCTATATGAATGATTCCATTTAGAAAGGTGCCGTTGGTTAAGATGACAGACTTGGCTTTAATATCAATTCCTAAGCTTGTTTTTACGCCTACCGCCTTGCCATCTTCCACTAAAATCTCTGACACCATTTCTTGCCAGAAATCTACGTTTGGAGTTTGTTCTAAGGCTAATCTCCATTCCTCGGCAAAGAGCATCCGGTCGCTTTGCGCGCGTGGGCTCCACATAGCAGGGCCTTTAGACATGTTTAGCATTCTAAACTGAATCATGGTTTTGTCTGTGATGATTCCAGACATGCCACCCAAGGCATCTACTTCCCGTACTATCTGCCCTTTGGCCACGCCGCCCATAGCTGGGTTGCAAGACATTTGGGCAATGGTATTCATGTTCATGGTTACGAGCAATACCTTCGACCCCATAGTGGCGGCTGCATGTGCGGCTTCACAGCCTGCGTGTCCCGCCCCAACTACAATAACATCATAACTTGTGAACATGGTGTGGATTAGTGTGATGTTTCACGTGAAACATTGTTGATAACTGAGGAAAACTTGATGTAAACCTGTTTACAAGTTTAATAGATGTAAACACTCTTCTTCTTTGGAACGCATTAAAATCTGCATTTCTGCGGTTTTATCTTCATATCCAAGCAGGTGAAGCAGGCCATGGGCCATTACTCGGTAAAGTTCTTGCTCTACAGAAATGTGGAAAGTAGAAGCATTATCCACAACCCTATCTATACTAATGAAAACATCACCTTCAATAACTCCTTCTATATCGGAGTTATCAAAGGTGATGACATCAGTTAGCGTATCATGTTCTAAGTACTCTACATTCATCTGATAAAGATATTCATCGGAACAAAAAATGTAGTTCAAAGATTCTAGTTCGAAGGAGTTTTTAGAAATTATTTCTGAAAGCCACGCTTTGACCTTTTCTTCGTTCTTTACTTCAAAGTCAATCTCCTCAGTGAAGAACTCAATTGCCAATTCCTGCATTCTCAATTTTGAAGGTTAAAGAAACCGTGCGGCCGTCATTGCTGAAAGAAACATCATCGCAGAGGTTACGCATTAAGAAGATACCGCGGCCACCTGGGTTCTCTAGGTTCTCTGGGGCAGTAGGGTCAGATAAGGTCTCAGGGTCAAAGCCGTTTCCTTCGTCTTGTATCTCAAACCGCAATTGGTTTGGCTCTACAAAAAGAGAGAGATAAACGTTCTTGTCTTTATCAAATTTATTGCCGTGTCTGATTGCGTTGTTCACAGATTCCGTCACGGCCACCATAATGTTACCGTAGATATCATCCTCAATCTGGAATTTCTCACGGGAGTTGTCAATAAAGCTCTCCACAATACGGATATTCTCAATGATAGAAGGAATCTGAATTTTTACTTGATTCATAATATGTTCACTATATCTGAAATGTCTGCAAATCTAATAACCTAATCTTTTAAAATAAGCATCTACCTGTTTTTTATAATAAGGAGTTAACGCAGGTAGGTTCTGACGGAGGGTTTCTGTCTGCTGTTTTTGCCGTTCCTGGTACTTCTGAAGTGACGGTGGAATGCGAGCAGGCAGTTCCTTGGCGGTATTAGCCTCCCGTTTTTCATCTAGGTCACGTTCATTGGCAGCCTTCTCAGCTTGCAGCATACGCGTCAAAATTTCTTTCTGCCGGTTAACAGTAGCCTCCGTAAGACGTTTATTAACGAGTTCAGTCTCGGTTTGTTCCATAAGCTTGGTCAAATCACTAAGATTCTGTCCGCCGTCTTTGCCACCGGGTTGCCCTTGCGCCGGCCCAATCTCTTTCATGGCATTGCGTAGGCGTTCCTGTTGTGCTGCTAAGCGGGCCAAAGATTCTGACAATGCTTTGCCGCTCTGGCCACTTTTTTGTAGCTGTTGAATCTGTTCATTGAGCTGCTGTTGCATTTGTCCCAAAGCACCCGGTTGGTTTTTGCCTTGTCCCTTGCCTTTGCCTTTCTTCTTGCCGGGTCCACTCTGCTGCGCGGCCATCATGGCCTGTTGCATCTGTTTCTGAACGTCACTCAGCATTAACGCTAGGTTATTCATAGACGTCATAGCTAATTGCTGGTGCGTGCCGGTCTTGGAGAGGTTACGGTCTTTAATAGACTCTGAGCTTTTGTCCATGTTTTCTTCCATCTCCCCTACTTCACGGGTCACGAAGGATTGAATCTGTACCACGCGCTTGGCCAGGGAAAGCAAACTGTCTTCAATGATTTTGGCGTCATCAGAGAGTTTGATCTGCTGCTGGGCCATGGCGATGAACCTGGGGTCTGTCTGTTGCACGCTTCTGAAGTCTTTCATCAGTTTTTCCTGGTCAAAGGAAAGCTTGAGTAGGTTCTCCAGAATATCACGCAGGTGGTCTAGGTTTTCCTGCATCTGCTGCATGTCACTTTCAGATTCCTGGCTTTGCATCTGCTGGGCCATCTCCTTCATTTTCTGTGCAGCAGATTTCTGCTGTTGGCTGGCTTTCTTGTTCTGGCCTTTGTCCATGGACTTTTGGGCATTCTCCTGCTCCTGCTCTATCTGTTCTTCCAACTCGTCAGTCTTAGGCATGTCCTCTGGATTCTCCAGTTGCTTGTTCAGTTCTTCGGCTTCTTTCAGGTCTTTTTGCATTTCCTTGAATTCTTCCTGAAGGTTCTTTTGCTCCTGTTGTAGGTTCTGGTCAGCCTTTTCTTTCTGGTCTGCGGTTTTATTGGCCAGGTCTTCCTGCTTTTTGGACATCTCGTCCAGCTTCTGCATAGCGTTGTCCAGTTTCTGCTCTACTTGCAGTTGCTTAAACATCTCCAGCATGCGGTCTAACTCTTTCTGCAGGTTCTCTTCTTTGTTGTTGAGTTTGTCTAGCAGCGGCTGAATCTGGGCGGGGTTTGGTTGCTTCTGTTGCAGGAGTTTCTCCAGTTCCTCGTAGAGTTTCTTGGTTTCATCGTCCAATAACTGGTCCATCATCTTTTTGAGCTGGTCGCGTTTTTCGGCTAGTTTCTCGTTTTGAGGCGAAAAACGCTCCTGCTGCTGGTTCAGCTGGTCGTTCATCTTCTGGAGTTCGGCCAGTTCTTCTTGCAGGGCTTTCTTTTTCTCGGCTAATTCTTGCAGCGCTTTCTTGTCCTGGAAAGAGAGTTCCTTCTTGAGTTTGGTCTTTTCTTCGTTCTGCTCCAAAGATTTCTGCAGTTCCTCGGCCTTGGTCATGGAAGATTTCATCTGCGAAGCCACTTGGTCAGCAGATTCGTCAATGGACTTTCTAAGCTCAGCCGGATCTGGGTATTTAAAAATGAACGTTGAGGTGCGGACGCTCTTAGGATTTGGCACCTGGTCATTGTCTGTGACCTGCACATAGTATTCCAACTTGTCGCCGGGTTGCAGGTTAAACGGTTTCAGATTGAGTTGATGGAAGTACGATTGCGTGGCCAACGAGCCGCTGTAAGGAATGCTGACAGCTTTGTAACCACTTGCGCTATTGTTGCCCTTTAAAACGCGGTAATGCAGCGCCAAACGGCTAAAACCATAATCATCTGAGATGGTGCCACCCACCACCAAATAGGAATACAATACAGAATCTCTGAATTGTTCCAGCGTAATCTCCGGCGCGCGGTCTGGAATCACGATCACCTGGTGCGAAATCTGTTCTTTGTTCTCTGAATAGCGGTTCTTGAGGTGCATGCTATAAGCCTGGCTCTGCACGAAGGTTTTCTTCACCACGTATTCTTCGCCTTGCTCCTGTGCTTTTACCGTTTGTCTGGGCGCATCAAACTGGAGCCAGAGGGAATCTGCGTCATCAGCGGCCAGGCGCCAGGTTACTTGGGTGCCTTCTGGAATAGAAAGGTCGCCGGTGTTATCTAACGTTTCAGCGGGTTTGCCGGTATAGGCTGGGTATTTCAATTCGGCGCGCAGTTGCTTGAGCATGGGCCGTGCCACCACGTTCAGGCGGTTGGGACTGGAGTAAAAGCCGGCACCGGTCACCTGGAAGTCCACGCTCTCCTGCACTTGCTCAAATTCATACGCGTAGGTCTGGCCTTTCAGCTTTTTGAGCGGAATTTCGCGGCCATTTAATACTAGCGCTACTTCTTCCGGAATTTTATCGCCTTCAATAGTCACCAACAGCTGGAAATTTTCGCCTTTAAACGCCTGCAGGGCTTTGTTCTGAATCACAAACTCAAATGGTGCCTTGGGCGCGTAATGCGTCTTGAAATTGAGGATACGCTCGGTGCCCTGCACAAACAGCGCCGGATAAATGAACGCCAGCACCAAGACCAAGGCCAGCGGCAACAGCAGAAACTTGAAGTATGACTTGTTTTGGGTAATCTTTACCCGCTCCGGAAACTTATAGCCCACCAACTCCTCTGACCGTTGTTCCACGCTGGCCGCTACCAAATCATTGTTCAAAGCCAAGTTCTTGAGCTGAAGCAAATTCAACAGCCGGTCTTGAATCTCTGGGAAATAGTTGGCCACCTGCTGGGCGGCCTGTTCATCTGACAGCAGTTTTTTGAGATTGGCCAAGGCCATCAGCGGAGTCCAAAGCCATTTAATCACGGCAAAGGCACTCAAGCCCAGAAAAGAGAACAGCAGAAATGCACGCACCTCTGGCTGGAAGTAAAAAAAATACTCCAGCAGCGTAATCAACAAAAACGAAGACAGCAGCAAGCCCAAGGCCAGCAGCGCCCCTTTCACCAAGAGGTTAAGATAAAACTTGCGCTTGAACGCCTGAAGCTGCTGTAAGACAGTATGTAACGAATTGGCGGCGCGCATAAAGAAAGAGAAATTGTTAAGATATAAGCCAGAAACTGTTTACCTGAAGCCTAAGAAAAGCAAGTTTCCCAGACAACATACGTAATTGACCCGTAGAGTATTAACTCTTTTCAAGTTAAGTTTAGTATAAATTCGGCCATCCGCCAAAAAGCAGATTCCCGTTTTCGGCTTCATTTATGAAAATGGAGCTGAAAACAGGTTTAGGTATAAATTAACATTGCCTGCATAAGCTAACTTTTTAATCCTTGTTAAGGATTGGATTTAGGAATATCCATTTGTTCCAATTCCTAAGCGTTCGCCAGTAGTTAGATTTAATCTAATAGTGAAATAACAATTTCCACCATCAAATGCATAAATGATTTTTTTCCGCCAATCTTGGTCGAAGGCATTACAAAAACCATTTATCCAAATTTCTTTTTCTCCTTTGTTATTCAAATAAGGAACGTATTGAATATTGTAGTTATTCAAACCCTTTATTTGATACATTTTGGCATATTTTTTCTTTTCTCCGCGCTTTCTAAACCCCTCCTTTGTTGCTGAATTGAAGTCATTGATATAATCCAGTGATGCTTTCTTCACTACATCAAACTCAGCTTCTGTCAGCTCTGTAGGCTTTGATGATTGAGGGAGAATTTTATAAAGTGATATAAGGTCCGTTATGGTAGATTGGTCTTTCAAAACCACATAATCAGATTGTCCTCGACAGATTGCAAGGTTCAAGAGCGCATATAAAAGAAGGAAGAACTTTTTCATAATTTAACTATTAACTTCTATATGGCTCACAGACACTAAGCTTCCACCGGGTGCATTTCCAGCAACACCGGACAATGGTCTGAATGTTTGGCCTCAGGTAAAATAGCGGCCCGTTTCATATAAGGCTTGAGGTGCTCAGATACCAGCAGATAATCAATGCGCCAGCCCAAGTTCTTCGCACGTACGTTGGCGCGGTAACTCCACCAAGTGTATTGGTGCGGCTCCTGATTGAAATGCCGGAAGGAATCTACGTAGCCGTCTTGCAGGAACGTGGAGAACCAATTGCGTTCCTCGGGCAAGAAACCGGAGCTGTTGGCGTTCGACTTCGGGTTGTGGATATCTATTGGCTGGTGGCAGATGTTGTAGTCGCCGCAGATGACCAAACCGGGCACCGTTTGCTTCAAAGTCTGCAGATACTGTTGAAAATCGCGGAGCCATTCCATCTTGAACGCCTGCCGGTGTTCGCCGCTGGAACCCGAGGGCATGTACACGTTCAACACCGAATACCCGTCATAGTCAGCCCTGATTACACGGCCTTCCTGGTCATAGCGTTCAATACCGCAGCCAATGCCCACACTCTTCGGTTCCAATTTAGAGAGGATAGCCACGCCGCTGTAGCCTTTCTTTACCGCCGGATGAATGTACACGTGGTAACCAAGTTCCTCAAAACAGGCTTTGTCGAACTTGGTCTCGTCGGCTTTAATTTCCTGCAAGCAGAGTACGTCTGGGTTGGCGGCGCGAACCCAATCCAGAAAGCCTTTGGAAATGGCACTTCGTATGCCGTTGACGTTATAACTAATGATTTTCATCTATTGCATCTCCTCAAAATATTCCAGCGCGTGCCATTTCAACATGCGTTCCTGTTCTTTCAGGTTGCAGGCGGGCAGCGGTTTAATAGATTTCCAGTGGGGCCAGCCTTCGGCGTCAACACCTTCCAGTTCATAATGCCCGGAAAGGCTGAGGAGTTTACAGGTGGCAATGTGCATTAAATCCTGCTTTTCCTCTTTGGTGAACTCCCTGCTTCCCTGCCCCAGTTCCTGCACGCCAATCAAAAAAAGAATAGCGTTCAAATCGGGTTTTTTCCCAAACATACTCTTGATGTTCTGGCGCAACGCAGCCCAGCGCACATCAAAGTCTTCTTCGTTCTCCATAGATGTTGTGTGTGGATATCTGTGGAATTTCGTCAGTGTGAAGCAAAATTTTTATTTCACTTCTGATTTATCAACAGACCTTTCCAATTATTAAAGTGGCAAATTTTCCGTTTTCGGGCTCATTTTCAGAAATGAGCCCGAAAACGGAATGTTATTAACCTTGTTGCTCGGTCTTTAGTTCTTCCCAATATTCCACGGCTCTCCGGAAGTGCGGAATCACAATGGAACCACCAATTAAGTTGGCGATGGAGAAGACTTCATAGATTTCCTCATCGGTTAATCCGCACTCAAAGCATTTGCCCAGGTGGTATTTGATACAGTCATCGCAGCGTAAGACCATGGAGCAGGCCAGGCCCAGCATTTCCTTGGTTTTTACGTCCACGGCACCCTCAGCGTACGCGTTGGTGTCTAGGTTGAAGAAGCGCTTGATTACTTTATTATCCGCGGCCATGATCTTTTCGTTCATGCGGGTGCGGTAGTCGTTGAATTCTTTTACTTGGCTCATTGTTGTGCGTGCTAATTAGGGCAGAATTGCCTCTAATGTAAAGTTACATCAAAACTGCATGAATTCTATGGCGCAGCTATCTTTGGGAGTCAAGACCTTGGTGCAGGATTTTCTGGCACTCATTTATCCTGAGGAATGCCGTGGCTGCGGTGGTGCCTTGGCGGTAAGCGAAGAAGTGATTTGCAGCCACTGCCGCATTAAACTGCCGTATACCGGCTTCCATCTCTCCCCCACTGACAACGCCCTGCACAAAGTTTTCTGGGGACGCGTGCCCGTGCAACTGGCCGTGGCCTATCTGCTGTACCAGGAGAAAAGCCGCGTGCAACGCCTGCTGCACCAACTCAAATACCGCGGCCAGGAAGAAATTGGCGAAGTCCTGGGCAAATGGATGGGGAACAGCCTTCAAGAAAACGCAGCATTCATTGACATTGACGTGGTAGTGCCCGTGCCACTGCATAAAAGCAAACTCTCTCAGCGCGGCTATAACCAGGTCACAGAATTCTCCAACGCCCTGGCAAATGCCTTACAGGTAGTAGTAGCCGAAACCGCGCTCCAGAAAAACAAAGCCGTGGGTACCCAGACCAAGAAAAACCGGAAAGACCGTTGGGAAGCCATGCGCCAACTCTACGCCATCAGAAATGCGGAAGCCATCAAAGGCAAACACGTTTTGCTGGTAGACGATGTGGTGACCACCGGCGCCACTTTAGAAGCCTGCGCTGATCTGCTATTGAAGAATGGTGCCCGTGCCGTGAGTGTGGCGGCCATTGCCTATACCTTGTAGAAATTCCGTTTTAGGGCTCGTTTTCAGAAATGAGGCCGAAAACGTAAAGTCTTAGCACAGACGTGGGCTTACGCAGCAGAAACGTCTCCAATTAGAAGACCCCTTTTTCTCAGCTTTGCCCTGGTTTTAAGATTGTTCTGATTTAAGTGGTTCATGCTGCATGGAACACATTATGGCAGCTACACCATCTTACAGGTGAGAAAGGCGTTTTTGGCTCCATTTCCAGAAATGAAGCCGAAAACGGAAACTGATGAATATGGCCAGTCAAAATTTTGGACCCAATAAAAAAGGCATAAAAAAAGGGACCCATACAGGTCCCTTTTCTATTAATAGGTTGGTTCAGCTTATTTGTTGGAACCAGTGTTGATCATAGCGCAACGGAAACCGATGGTAGAGGTAGCAGAATCCTGTTCCATAAATCTACGCGTTCCCGGGGATAACCAGTAGGCTACGTCTTTCCAGGAACCGCCTTTGTACACACGCACAGTGTTGGTGATCAGAGACTGGAAACCAGCCACATCATATAACGAAGAGTCATCTTGTACGCCGTTTCTTCTAACCGGGTTCAAGTCTTCCACATCCTGGAATGAAAGCGGACGGTACACATCTTGCACCCACTCGTTCACGTTACCGGCCATATTGTACAGACCAAAATCATTTGGTGGGTACGCATACACATACTCCGTGATCATAGCACCATCATTCAAAGAACCAGCAATACCGGCATAGTCACCACGGCCACGCTTGAAGTTAGCCAAAAACTGTCCTTGACCTTTACCATACGGGTTACGCACCTGGTGGCCGTCCCATGGGTAGATACGCTTGTTCTGCTGGTTTTCTTCCTCGTCTAACTGGGTTCCAATAAGGGCCTGGGCAGCATATTCCCACTCAGCCTCTGTGGGGAGACGGTAGTTGGGCAGAATGGCGCCAGACTCAATGGGAGGCGTAGCACCTTCGGCTAAATCACCGTCATACTGGGCAGCCAGGCCTTTGTTCACCATGGCGGTACGCCACACGCAGTAATCCTGGGCTTGCTGCCAGCTCACACCTACTACCGGGTAGTATCTGAAGCCAGGGTACCGCAGGTAATAATTCACGTACGGGTCATTGAACGAAAGCTCACGCTCCCACACCGTGGTGTCTGGCAAGGCTTTGGTGTACACTTCCTCAGAAGAGTCTTTGCGCACATAGTGCAGGTACTCTAACCAGTGCAGGTTGGCTACTTCAGCCTCATCCATGTAAAAAGAAGCAACAGTAACGGTACGCTCAATGTTGTCACGGGTCATGGCCACATCTTCCTCAGAAGAACCAAGCGTGGTTCTTCCGCCTTCAATGAACACCAAGCCTGGGCCTTCTGGCACGTCACTGTAGTCTGCCACGGCAAACCCGCCCTCCTCATCATCATACTCAATTCCAGTGGCGGTACTTACATCACCGGGGTTCCGGCTGGTAGGTCTGCTATCCCTTGAACAGGAGGTAAAGACAAGTGCGCCTGCCACTACCACGTACGTTAGTTGTTTAGATAGTCTCATAAATTTGGTCTGAACCAGGTAAAATTGTATTCTAAATAATAATTGTACTTTAAATAATAGTAAAGCCTATCAACACGCAATAATATAGAAAATTAGAACGCAGGGCAAGCAATCCGATTGTAATTTTTATCGGAACCGGATTTTTTAAAGATTTTCAGATAGTCCACTTTCTCAAAAGAAACCGTGATTTCATGGGTTGGCCCCAATGAAACCGGTGACCCCGCCAATGACTGCCGGTACCCGTAGCCCAGTTTGAAACCCTTATGCATAACGCCAGCCAGTGCACTTATGGTACTTGTGGAAGCTAAATTATTTGCGCCAGGCAGCACCGTATAATAAACGCCCGCGGTAAACGGTGTCATGATGGCATAAAAAGCCGCATCTAAGCGTTTAAACGCACGTTGCTGCGTATACGAAAAAACCGGAAGAAAGCTGAGCTCCTGAAAAGAATTCTGCGCGAAATAGTTCTTTACATAGAATTTGTACCCGGTGTTCATTTGAAAAGTGGCGGGCAAGGAATTGTCAGATGCTGTTCCTAATGTGGGTTGGTTTAAACCATGGCCTGCCAGACTTACCCAGAACTGGTCTGTGAACAGCAGTAAACCAGTGCCCACGGTGAGGTAAGTAGCCCGCTCAAATATGGCGGTTTCTGCCGTGGGTTGTTGTACTTGCCCGGTAGGGCCCAGCTGGTCCTCAAAAATTAGGGAAGCAGAACCCGGGCTTTGCGAGCCGACTCCTAGGGTAAGACCAGCGCTCAAATTCAGGTTATCACGTAAGCGGGTGTGGTGCGCATACGTAGCGCCGGCCTGCACCGTTTGCAAACCGCCCCCCATGGCTTTGTCATTCAGGAAAGTGGCCCCGGCGGCATTTTTGCTATCCTTGAACCGGTATTCGCCGCTGCCCCACTGGGTACCGTAGCCCTGGTTAATGCCCCGCCACTGTGACCGGTGTCCTAAGGTAACGCTGTAATCAGACAATAAACCAGTGAAGGCGGGGTTAAGGAAAAGCCGGTGGGCAAAGGGCAACGTGGGCGAAAGGTCCTGCGCGGTGGCCATTTGGCTTAATAGAAGAAAGGTGCCCAGCAGAAAGAACTCGCGCAGCTGGTGGCCCCACCCCGTAAGGAGGCACGTATCTTGCAGGTAATTCTTCTTTAGGCAGAAATTCATTTAGAATTAAGTAAACTTACAAGCTGAAATAACAGCAATGACACTATGAGAAAAGTATTTATTGGCCTGGCCGTTTTCTTAGTGGTGCTGGTGGCCGCCGCGGCCTTGGTACCCATTTTGTTCAAAGATAAAATCAAAGCGCGGTTAGATAAAGAAATAGCCCGTAATATCAATGCCCAGGTGCTATACGAGACAGATAACGTAAGTCTGTCGGTTTTCCGCACATTTCCAGATTTGGGTTTGTCTATTAGAGACCTCACCATTGTGGGCAAAGACTCTTTTGCCCGTGACACGCTGGCCCATCTGCCAGATTTCGCGCTGGGCCTGGATATTATGAGTGTGATCTCCAGCGATGAAATAGAAATCAAATCAGTGAACCTGGTGGACCCGCGCATTAAACTGCTAGTGCTCAAAAGCGGAAAAGCCAACTGGGACATCTTCATTCCAGACTCAGCCGCCACCCAGGAAACAGACACCGCCGACTTTAAGATGGGCATTGACAACTGGACCATCAAGAACGGGCAGTTGGTGTACCAAGACCTGAGCATTCCCTTCGGTGTGGCCGCTTATAATGTGGAGCATACCGGCAGCGGCGATTTAGCCAAAGACATTTTTGACATGAAAACCAACACGCAGGCTGAGCGCTTTACCGTAACTTACGGCGGCATGAACTACCTGGAGAACAAGAAACTGGATGCTGACGTGACCCTGGCCATGGATTTAGCCAACAGCAAATACACCTTCAAAGACAATACTTTCAAGCTCAATGATTTTGTGATGGGCATGGCCGGTTCTATTGCCATGCCAACCCAAGACATTGCCCTGGACCTCACCTTCAAAGCCCTGGAAACTGATTTCAAAAACATTTTCTCCCTGGTGCCCGGCGTGTTCACAGACAAATTCAAAGACGTGAAGACCGATGGCAAAGTGGCGTTCAACGGTTACGTGAAAGGCATTTTCAATGAAACCACCATGCCAGGCTTCGGGGTAGATTTAAATATTACCGAAGGCACGTTCCAATACCCAGATCTGCCGCAGGCCGCCAAAAACATCAACGTGGCCATGTCTATCAAAAACGCTGATGGTAACATTGACCACACCCAAATCAACATCAAGAAACTACATCTTGACTTAGGCAAGAACCCCATTGACGGCCAGGTGCTGATTGACGGCTTCTCGCCCATGACTGTAGATGGTAACCTGAAAGCTAAGATTGACTTGGCGGAAATCACTAAAGTATTCCCCGTGGAAGGAACTACGCTGCGCGGTTTGTTGGATGTGAATGCCCAGGCCAAAGGCGTGTACTTTGAGAAACACATGCCCGTCATGACCGCTACCTTGAACCTGAGCAACGGCTACGTGAAATCCACGTCGTTCCCGGCGCCGCTGGAGCAGGTGAACCTTTCTTCTACCGTAGTCAACCGCACCGGCAACGCCGCCGACACAGATATCAACATCTCCAGGTTCAAAATGCTGCTGGACAAAGAACCTTTGGAAGGCAGAGCAGCTATCAAGAACCTGGCGCAGCCGCAGTTTGACGTAGTGGTGAACGGCGTGCTGGATTTGACAAAACTGACCAAGATTTTCCCGCTGGAGGGCACCACGCTCAGCGGAAGAATCACCGGCAACATAGCTGCCAAAGGCAAAATGACCGATGTGGATGCTGGTCGCTACGGCAACGTAATCGCTAGTGGTGCTATGAAGGTGCAACAGCTTGCCTACAAAAGCACAGACTTGCCGCAGGGCATGCGCATCACCAATGCGGCTGCCACGTTCAACAATGATAAGATTGCCCTGCAAAGCATGAACGGGTTCTTGGGGGCCAGTGACGTGCAGATGGATGGTACCATCACCAATTACATGGGCTACATGTTCTCTGAGAATCAGCCGTTGCGCGGGAATTTCAACCTACGCTCCTCTAATTTCAACGTGAACGAATGGATGGTAGATGAACACACCGGCGCCGCGGTCCCCGTTTCTACCAAAGAGGCGCAGGGTGTGGTGCAGATTCCGGCCAACCTGGAAGTTGTGTTGAATACCAAAGCCGGAACGGTGGTGTATGACAACATGAAACTGCAGAACCTGGCCGGCCGCGTGACCTTAAAAGACCAGATTGCCAAGCTGGAAGATGTGTCGTTCAATACCTTGGGCGGGCAGTTTTCCACCACGGGCAGCTATGACTCCAGAGACCTTATTCACCCTAAATTCTCGTTTGGGCTGGATATCAAGAACCTTGATTTTCAGAATTCCTTCAACACGTTCAACACCATTCAGAACCTGGCGCCTATTGCCAAGCTGTTGAAAGGGCAGTTTTCCACCAAGTTCAACATTACCGGTGAACTGGGCGCCGACATGATGCCTGTGATGAGCACCGTAACCGGAAAAGGTGTGATTGAGGTGGTAGAGGCGTTGGTGAGCAACATTCCGGCCCTGGCCAAAATCAGCCAAGTGACCAACCTCAAAGACGTGCAGAACTTCACTATCAAGAACCGGAACTTCGCGGCGGAAATTCTGAGCGGAAACCTGGTGGTGAAACCGTTTGACTTTAGCGTAGGCGATATCAAAATGACCGTGGGCGGTACCAATAACCTGAGCGGCAAGATTGACTACGTGGTGGCCATGGATGTACCTTCTGGCAAAGTGGGCAATGCGCTGGCCACCAAACTCACCAGCTTGTCTGGGGTGCAGAACATCAACAGCCTGGAGCGCGTGACCTTGCAACTAGGCGTGACCGGGGCATACAACAGCCCGGCGGTAGCACTCAAAGGCAGCAGTTTAAAGGCTGAGGCCAGTTCTCTGGTGAAACAGGTGGTAACCAGCAAGCTGGAAGGCGTGAAAGACAAACTCAAGATCAACGCGCCCACCAATACAGACAGCCTCAAAGCCGAAGCCCTCAAAAAGCAGCAGGAACTAGAGCTCAAGGCCCGTCAGGAACTGGAGAAAAAACGCCAGGAGGCTGAACAGAAACTGCGCGACGGTGCTAAAAACCAACTGGACAAACTCTTCAACAAAAAGAAACCAGCCGCACCTGTCACGCCGCCAGACACTACCAAGCAGCAGTAAAAGCTTGATTCCCTTTGTCAAAAGCCGTTTTCGGGCTCATTTTCAGAAATGAGCCCGAAAACGGCTTTTAAGTTTTCCACAAGTCTGGCACAAAATTTATAGGCATCGTATAAGACCTGCCGCCCAGAAAGCGGTTTTTTCACTTAAACCAAGCCTGTATGAAAAAGAAAGTATGGTGGGGAATGTGCCTGGTGGCCACCTTGGGATTTGCCTCCTGTTCAGATGCTGACAAAGAAGAAACCGGCGCCGCCCGCCTGGAAGTAAGAATGACCGATGCCCCCGGCGACTATGACGAAGTGAACGTGGACATCAGGTCAGTGCAGATTCACCGCGAGGCCAATGACAACGGCTCCGGCTGGACCACCCTGGAAACCATTCACCCCGGTGTGTATAACTTGCTGGACTTCGCCAATGGCCGCGACACGCTGTTGGCCTCTGCCAATTTACCGGCGGGCCGTATCTCGCAGATCAGACTTATTCTGGGCGAAAACAACACCTTGAAACTGAAAGGTGATCCCACCCGCCGCCCGTTGACCACGCCCAGCGGGCAGACCTCGGGCATTAAGCTACAGATCAACGCAGACCTGCAGCCAGACGTGACATATGCCCTGCTCCTGGACTTTGACGCCGCCAAATCTGTGGTGTCCCGCGGTAACAGCGGCGCTTATAACTTAAAACCCGTGATCAGAACGCTAACCCAAGCTCTGGCCGGCGGCATTAGAGGAACCGTCACGCCTGCCGCCGCCAAACCCGGTATTCTGGTGATTTCGGCGGCTAATGACACCATTGGCGGCTTTGCCGATGATGCCGGTAAGTTTCTGATCAAAGGCGTGCCTGCCGGAACCTACA